>NZ_JAWOWL010000010.1:0-155484 GCF_033340395.1 Vibrio sp. 1159
GGCTACGACGATTAATGGGTGTAGCCGATCAGATCGTAGCTTCTTGATTTAGTTCCATCGATTTAAGCAACAAAGCCACGTTGGTAAGAACCCTATTAAAAACCCAGAGGGTAATTTGTTAAGTATTGATGACAAAGAGCAACGCCCTTTGAATGCCCATGAAATTCTTCTCAATTGGTTTAACAAAAGCACTAAGTTAACAATCGTGAATGAGTTTTACAATTTAAATGACTACGTCATTGTTAAATATACGCCTCGACAAGTCAACACAACTGATTCTATGGAATATCGACTCCTATTAGAACATATCCGCAACGTGTCTTATGAAAAGGGATACCTTCTAACGTTTGCCGATGAACAAAAGTCACTTGATGGTCAACGTAAAACTAACAGCTCTAATAATGGCTTTAGTGGGAAGGTGAATAAACTACCTGATTTGTATAAAGATGGTTATGTAAATCTCATGGGATTAGAACAAAAATCGAATGAACAAATTATTAAAGAATTTTTTAACAGAGAAGGTTAATTCATATGGCTCGACAACTTCATAAATTTACAAACACGGTTGCATGGAAGTTAGATAGACCTTCATGGATTAAGGTGTTGAAAGATAGTAAAAAGCTGGCTCGACAACTCGATAAAGCTAACCCTGAAAATGTTCTTGGTGTTAGTGGTTCTCCTAGAGCTAGGCGACAACGACAACAAGATCAAGATGCTCATATCAAGCATTATCGTAAGCTCCAAAAAGAACAAGAGAAATTTGAAGCTACCCAGAAGAAAGTGTTGAAACGGTTTGCTCAATCCACAAGTGCAATTCGTGATATGAATGGGGCAGAAAAGAAGGTTCTATTAAATAAACTGAAACAGGCTAAAACTATAGAAGAGTTGCTTCATTTAGAGAAGAAGCTGAAGAATCAACTATCTGATACAAACCGTAAAGAGAAAGCCCGAACACGAGAACTATCTAAACAAGCAGCGTTAATCACTCGCCAAAACAATGAGCGTAGAATGGCGGCAGCAAGTTCTCTCAAAAATGCAGGTATGAGCGCTGCGTTAGTTGGTGGTAGTTTAGCAGCAGTGGGTATCCAACAATCACTACAACGAGCTACAGAACTGGATGCTGCTCTCAAGAAATCTGGTTTGGATGCTAAGACATTCCAAGATATTGCGGCTGCGTCCAAGAAGTATGGTTTATCGATGGATTCTGTTGCAGACCAATACAAAGACTTCGCAGACAAGCTCGGAGACTACCAACAAACGCAAGGCGGTGAGTTTAAAGATGTTGCAGAGTGGCTAAAAGAAAATAGTAAGATTTCTGAGAAGATGCTAAAAGAGTTACGACCACTTGAAGCTATGAATCTTATTGCTAAGGAAGCCAAACGTAGAGGAACAGACATGAACAAGTTAACGTTCTTGTTAGAGTCGTTCGGCAACGATGCTATTTTGCAATTTAAGGCAATCCGTAATCTTGATGAAATTGCTTCACAACGTGAACGATTTGGTTTGAATCTCTCACAACAAGATTTAGATACTCTAGTGAAAGCTAGACAGAACATCACGTTGATGGGTGTAGGGGTTGGACGCCTAGCCGACGAATTCCTTGTTGGATTTGGTGGCGGTAATATCGAATCTCTGATGATGGATATGAAAGAATTGCAACCAACATTTCGTCAAATGGGGGAGAGTGTACGAAGCTTTGTTGACGGTGCTATCAAACACGGTGATGAGATTATCACGATTGGTAAAACAATTGCTTCAATTTGGGTCGGTTCGAAAATCTTCACTGTATTAAGCGGTGGCTTGAGTGTTGTAAATACATTAACAAATGCATTCAAAGGTTTGTTCAAGCTTATTAGCCGTGCAGCAAGTGCACTAGGTCTTGGTAGTGCAACAAGTGCAAGTGTTAAAGGTGGTGCAGCCGCACGAGCAGCAGGTGGAGCACGAGCAGCAGCAGGTATGGCAGCAAGAGCTAACCCTTGGTTAATGGGCGGATACGCTGTATATGAGGGCAGAAAAGGCGGCTTGTTAGATCCTGAAAACTTTTTTGGTAAAAATAAATATACCGAGTTCTTAAATACCGATATCTTCGATCTAATTGGTCGTGCTGGTAGAGAGATCAGTTCAATTCAAACACAACATCAAAAAGTAGATGTAAATCTTCACGTTCGTTCTGATGTTGATAATTCTGGTAACATCATCCCTGTTGTTCGTGGTGAAATTGACCGCGCTGAGGATGATCGAATGGTGGCATTTTATAGCAACCTATCACCTTCAAACTAGAATCTAAGATATGACATTACCCCACCTTATTGGTGGGGTTTTTTATGTCTAGAACTACACGTAAATCAACTATGAAGATTTGACAGACTCATTAAAATTGTCATACGCTGATGATATCAATGGTATACAAATTCAAGCATTATCATGTAAGCCACTGATTTAATGGGCTGAGAGTCCCACTGTTTTTGTGGATAACTAAAATAAAAGTGTCATGGAGTGTTCCAAACTTGATAACACTCGCTGCGATTAAGTGTTTACTGGCGTTAACAATCTTTTCAACAAACTCATCACTACAAGTGCCAACGTAACAAATGTTGCAAGCGGTAAAGCTATCCACAATTCGGGGTGAATTTGTGCATTGAGATCGAATCCATATGTCATGACTGCGGCCACACAAACTTCCGCAGCGAATACCGCAACACCACTAGCAATCAACGCCATAATTCCGTACTCGGCCCACAGGGTTGTGTTGATCCGTTTCTTACTTGAACCTAATGTGCGATACAAACGAATCTCTTGTTGGCGTTGGGACAAGCTTAACCTCAGTAGCGTAAAGATGAGCAGCAGACCAGCAACAACGCCTAAAAGAGCAAGGATGGTGATTGCTGATACGATTTGCTGAATCAAAGCCTGAATTTTCTCGCCCATAGTTCGGATATCTAAAACAGAGACCGTTGGGTGAGCACGTGACATTGACGTCAACAACGCTTCATTTCCTTCTTCAATCCTATAACTGATGAGGTAAGAACCAGGTAAATTAGCCATCACGTCAGATGAGAAAATAAAATAAAAGTTAGGCTTCATGTCACGCCATTCGACATAACGGATGGTATCTACTACTGCATCGTAATTCTGGCTGTTTATTACAAAGCGCAGCGTATCACCGAGTTTTATGCCTAAGTCATTTGCTACATCCGCTTCTACAGATACACTCCCTTTGTTTGTCCATTCACCCGAAAGCACATCATTATATTCTGGTAGGGTATCTCCCCATGTCAGGTTTAGCTCTCGACGTATCGCGTCAGAACCTTCTCCTTCGTAATCAATCTCTTTGACGTTTTGACCGTTAATCTCTGTTAGTCGTCCACGAATTATTGGATAAGCTTGTGACCGCGTAACTCCGTTTTTGTCTAGGGTTTCTAGGTAGTTATCGAGCTCATAATCACCAATGTTCAAAGCGAACACATTTGGCGCGTCTGCAGGTAAGGTTCTCTCCCAATCCGCGAGAATATCGCTGCGCACAAGCCAAATGATAGACAGCAACATCAAAGATAATGCCAAAGCACCAAACTGTAGGCCGCTGGTTACTGGCGTCCGGTTGATACGACTCAACGCAAGCTTCATTGCAGGATGGGTTGACACACGTGCAAACAGCTTTGTGAGTGTGACGCTAACTGCTGCGAGTACCACAAACAGTACCGCTATACCAGTGAGCACGATCCAAACTAAGGTGTTATCAGCATACAGTAAAAGTAATGGAATAACGGGCACTAGAACAAGTAACATTCGCTTCCAAGAACGTTGCGCTTTACCCTGCTGTAGCACTTCTAACGCGGGAGTTTTAATCAAGCCTAAAAGTGGTATACCGAGAGCAGGCACCGTAATCAAGACTGCTGAGATAAATGCCACCAAAAATGGTGTGACGCCGTAACTAGGGAGTGGGTCGGGTAATAAGTCTTTGAGTGGAATACGTAATAAATATTCCAGCCCGCTCCCTAACAATATACCGACGACACTGGCACTAATGAGAAGGATTGTGACTTGAATAAATAACCACTTTTCAATCCATCGGCGGCTCGCACCAAGACTTTTCAACATCGCGATAGTTTGTGTCCGGCTGTTCACGTAATTTTGACAAGTAAGAACCAATGTTGTCGCTGCCATAATGATGACAATCGCTACGGTCAACGACAGATACTGCGTCGTGCGTTCAAAAACCTCATTACTACGACTGGCAGTATCTTGCGTGCGCCAGCGATCGCTCGGAGAAAGCTGCGTATCATCTTGTAAGCTCTTTAGTGTTTTATCATCGGCTTGTAAAAACAGACGGTATTGAACTCGGCTCCCAACTTGAATTGCTCCTGTTTTATCTACGTCACTTTGATGAATGTATGCAGAAGGCATTTGCTGAAATGGATTAAAGCTCAAGCCAGGTTCCATCAATACTGCGCCTGATACAGTAAACTCGGCATCGCCTATCGTGACGCTGTCACCTGAGTTTACGTTTAGTTGAGTCATAATCCGCTCATCAAGCCAGAGTTGGTTCTCTTTAACGCGACTGGCCGGATTATTTTCAAGAACGAGCTCTCCCATTAAAGGGTAATTATCATCCACCGCCCTTACAGAAATAAGCTGCATACCATTATCGCTAAATGCCATAGTCGCAAATCGCGTCATCATCGAACGTTCAAGGTTTTCAGTCGAGGTTAACAACGTGTCCGGAATGGGATTAGCAGACACAAACACCGCATCTGCCGTTAATGCATCCTTCCCCTGCTTGACGATCACCTGCTCCATTCGTTCTGCTAATGCAGAAAGCGCAAAGATACTCGCAATCACGAGAATAAGAGCAACGCTAATAGGCCAAAGATTCCCCTGCCTTATTTCGCCGAAACTCCAACGTATCAAACTTTTATTCGACGAGTGCTGTGTTGTACTGTTTTGCTCTGTGGATGTTGCTTCACTTGATGATACTGCAGACATTATATCTCCTCCTTAAGCTCACCCGCCTCCATACGATAGATACGGTCACATCGGCTTGCTAGATGACCATCGTGTGTTACTAAAATCAGAGTTGTCCCGTGCTGTTCATTAAGATCGAATAGCAGCTCAATCACTTTGTCTGCGGTTTGATGGTCAAGATTGCCGGTAGGCTCGTCTGCGAACAACAGTTCAGGTTGTGTCATAAATGCTCGCGCTAGTGCAACTCGCTGTTGTTCACCACCAGATAACTGGCTTGGTAGATGATCGACACGTTTTTCCAATCCAACAGCAGCTAATAATTCCGCTGCTCTTGCTTCATCTTCGGCTTCACCACGTAAAAGACAAGGAAGCGTGACATTACGTAATGCACTCAAACTCGGGATTAATAAGAAACTTTGGAAAACAAAACCTAAAGAGTCAGCCCGAATTTTCGCACGTGCTTCATCGTCCAGTTTTGATAATTCATGACCTAATAAAGTAATTTCGCCTGAT
Source organism: Vibrio sp. 1159 (assembly GCF_033340395.1). Lineage (NCBI taxonomy): Bacteria > Pseudomonadati > Pseudomonadota > Gammaproteobacteria > Vibrionales > Vibrionaceae > Vibrio > Vibrio sp. 1159. The sequence goes on from NZ_JAWOWL010000010.1 coordinate 5,476, forward strand.
GTCGGTGTATCAAGACCAGCTAGCAACGTCATCAATGTTGACTTACCTGCACCGGAAGTTCCGACGATGGCGATCTTTTCTCCTTTTCGGATGTCAACATTTACGTCTTTGAGGATTGTTAATTGTTCTTGATTAGTAGAGACTTGTTTAGAAACCAAATTGGCTTGAACAATAGGTGCATTAAGTACAGGTGTTTGCATGATTCGTATACTTTCCTTAGTTCTATTTTTTTGTTTTTCCGCTACTTCACATGCGAGCGAAAAGCTACTTGTCTTGGGTGATAGCTTGAGTGCAGGCTATCAGATGCCGATCGAAGAGAGTTGGCCTAGCTTACTCCCTGATGCGTTGTCAGAACATGGTCAAGATGTAACAGTTATTAATGCCAGCATTTCTGGCGATACAACCGGCAATGGCTTAGCACGGTTACCTCAGTTGCTAACTCAGTATAGCCCTGACATGGTACTTATTGAGTTAGGTGCCAACGATGGCCTAAGAGGCTTCCCTCCTAAACTTATTACGTCGAATCTTTCAAAAATGATTACCATGATAAAAGATTCTGGTGCGGACGTTGTCATGATGCAAATTCGGGTTCCACCTAATTATGGTAAGCGCTATAGCGATATGTTTTACGATATCTACCCTAAGCTTGCACAGCATCAACAAGTTGCCTTGATGCCATTCTTCTTAGAGCATGTTGTCACCAAACCAGAATGGATGATGGATGATGGCCTTCACCCAAAACCAGATGCACAACCTTGGATCGCTGATTTCGTTGCTCAAGAATTAATTAAACATCTCTAATTTTAATGGTCTAGCTCAATAAGTTTTACGTAACTTTACGTTAATCTATTTTCAATTCCACTCATCGAGGATAGATAACAACATGCGAATAGAACCGTTAATTCAAGGTGTTGTTGCTCGCTCTGCGCACCCCAAAGGGTGTCATGCATCTATTAAAGAGCAAATTGAATACGTAAAGCACGCCCCACAGATCAAAAAAGGCCCAAAACGGGTTTTGATTATTGGTGCCTCCTCTGGTTTCGGCCTAGCGGCACGAATAGCCCTAACGTTCGGTGGCGCTAACGCCGATACCATTGGCGTCTCATTTGAGCGTGGCCCTTCAGAGAAAGGGGTTGGGAGTGCGGGTTGGTATAACAACGTCTTTTTTAAGCAAGAAGCAAATCAAGCCGGGCGTACCGCAATAAATATTGTTGGCGATGCATTCTCTGGTTCGGTGCGCAATCAAGTGATTGAAGCCATTGAAACGTACTTTGAGGGTGAAGTTGACTTAGTCATCTATAGCTTGGCAACCGGTGTTCGACCTAAACCTGAATCTGATGAGTTTTGGCGCAGTGTCATTAAACCTATTGGTGAACCTGTCACTGGCGCTTCTATCATGCTGGAGAACGATAAGTGGATAGAAACCACCTTAACGCCTGCAACAGAAGAGGAAGCCAATGCCACCATTAAAGTAATGGGCGGCGAAGACTGGGAAAGCTGGATTGACACACTCATCAATAACGACTCTATTGCAAACGGCTGCAAAACCATCGCCTTTTCTTACATGGGCCCTGACATTACGCACCCAATTTATCTCGATGGTACGTTAGGTCGAGCGAAAATCGATTTACACCAAACCAGTCATTCATTAAACCTCAAACTCGCCAACTTTGACGGCGGTGCTTACGCAACCGTGTGTAAGGCGTTGGTGACGAAAGCCAGTGTGTTCATCCCTGCTCTAAGCCCTTACCTGTTAGCGCTTTATCGAGTGATGAAGGAAAAAGGTACTCACGAACGCTGTATTGAACAAATGCAGCGACTGTTTACTACGAAGTTATACGATCAAGAGAAAGTGCCAGTTGACGGTGAACGCTTGATTCGAATAGATGACTTGGAACTTGAACCGCAAGTTCAACAAGAAGTCCACGCTCTTTTAGAACAGATGAATGCTGATAACTTTAAAGAGATTGGTGATTACCAAGGTTTTAAAGATGAGTTTATGAAGCTCAATGGCTTTAACTTTGAATATGTCGACTATTCGCAAGACATTTCTATTGAATCGTTAATGTCGCTTAAGCCTTGATACTTGTTACCTGTTTCAAGGATGAGATATGTGACAACTATTCCTAGTCCTGAACACTTTTCAGGACTTTTTTTTGTTTCGAGCCCTAGCCACCCTATACTTAATTAAAAAGCGAGCACAAAATAGAGCAGTCTGCATTTTTAATTCACAGGAAGTGAAACCACGTAAAGGATGACCTATATGGGGAGATTGCAAACATTAGACTACGAAATCCCTGAGTCTATGCGAAGAAGTTGGCAGGAAATCGTCAACTTACTGGCTCAAATAACACACGTACCCACCACATTAATTATGCGTATCCATCCGGATCGCATAGAAGTAAATACATCTAGCGAAACTCTAGGTAATCCTTATCGTACTGGCGATGCAGAGCTGCTTGGTAACGGTTTGTATTGCGAGCAAGTTATAGAACAGAAAGGCGAGCTTGTAATCCCCAATGCGCTTGAAGATGAAGAATGGCAAAATAACCCAGACATCAAACTAGGCATGATTTCTTATTGCGGCTTACCGCTATTCTGGCCAAATGGGGAGACATTTGGAACAATCTGTATGCTTGACTCTGAGAGAAACGAGTACAACGATAGTTACCGTCAGTTGCTTGAAACTTTCAAAGATTCAATCGAAGCACAGCTTTCAGTTGTGTACCAACAACATAAACTTCAGCGACTTAACACCGAGCTAAAGAGTCGAATTGAAAATCGTACCACGGATTTAGCCCAGTTAAGTTACTCTTTAACACAAGAAATTGATCGCCGTAAAGCCGCGGAAAAACAAGTGAGCTACCAAAAAACACATGATCAGGGAACTGGGTTTCTAAATCGCTCTGCACTTGAGAACATTGTCCAATACACCTTACAGTCCCTTGATAGTGATCAGCAATCGCTTGTGGTCATCAACATTGGTTTTAGTAACGCTCGCAGTATTCAGACCAGGCACGGGTTCGAGGTCTTTGACAACATTTTAAAAGAATTTCACTTCAGATTAACCAGACACGGTGCTAGCGGATTTATCACTGGTAGACCAAGTTCGAATGACATGGTTTTATTGATTTGGGGAGAGGATATTGAAGCTCGGTTAAATCAACTATTAGATGATATCACTAAAATTAGCGTAGATGGGTTTGTCTTCAACAAAACAGAAATACATTTGCACACGTATATCGGTATAGTTCAAGCTTACAAAGATTGCAGCAATGCTAAGCGTATCCTTCAACATGCATGTTACGCGATGCTTCTATGTAAAGAATCCGGCGAACCTTTTAGTTATTTTAGAGAAAATCATTCGGCGGATCTCAATAGTCACAATGAACTGGAAAGTTACCTTTTACAAGCAGTGCGTAACGACGATTTAGTGTTGTACTTTCAACCTCAAGTAGACTCCAAAACACGTAAATGGATTGGCGCAGAAGCCTTGCTTCGTTGGAGACATCCAATACTTGGCGACGTTTCCAACGAAGCATTGATACATATGGCCGAACAAAACGGGCTTATCTTTGAAGTTGGCTCTTTTGTTCTGCGTACCGCGATAGACAAAGCGAAACAATGGTCTGAGTTAATCGATAACTTCAAAATTGCCGTCAACGTTTCTCCCATTCAATTACAAAACGTAAATTTTGCAGAACAAGTGCAACACCTACTCGACACTTTCCATTTGCCAGCACACTTTCTCGAACTCGAAGTAACCGAGAGCGCTCTAATTGCTGATGAAATAGTAGCACGCACAACGTTAAATAAGTTGCATAAACTAGGTGTGACATTGTCACTTGATGATTTTGGTACAGGATATGCTTCGTTCAGCTATTTAAAGAAATATCCGTTTGATGCCATCAAAATTGATAAAAGCTTCGTCCAGCAAATGGAAAAGTCAGATGATGATCGCGAGATCATTTGTTCAATCATACACATTGCAAAAAAACTGGAACTCCAAGTAGTGATCGAGGGCATTGAATCCCACCAACAAGAGCAGTTTCTTATTGGTGAGGGTTGTGATATCGGACAAGGTTTTCTTTATGGTAAACCTATGCCTTGTAATGAATTTGAGCAAAGTTTGTTTAATCAGCGCCTTTCTGGCGGGCAATACGCCTACTCTTCCTAAGCATTCTCTTTACTATGAGGGCGGTGGTTTCTATAATCGCCGCCCGCTTCTATTAAAAGGCCAATATCTTCATGGATCAGTTGACTGCCACGCTTAAGAAAATTGAAAAGCAGAACTACCGAGCTTATCAGCAAATCAAAGGTCAATACGACTTCACTGATTTCACTTTGTTTATCGATCATGTACAGGGTGACCCTTATGCATCGGCGTCACGTTTTCGTGCGACTCGCGCATGGTCTTTGACTGGTCTTGAGTGGCTAAGAGACGAGTCTCCTGCATTTCAAAGAGGTGCACGTGATTTTATTGCGCGTAGTTTTGAACAGTTTGCTAAACAAGAAAACTCAGTATCAATTTCACTGACAGGCCAAACTGTACTGGATAGCACCGCGGTGTTGTTTACTGAAGAAGGTATTGAACTGCGTTTTCGAGTTAACTTACCGGCTGAAGGTCGTTCAGTATTGGGGAAAAAAGCCAACAACATACTGACTTTCCACCTGCCTAAGTTTATCCGTCGAGCAACTTTAGAGCGTGAACTCGACAAAGCCGCTTTAATTAAGCACTGTCAAGTTGTTGAAGACCAAGATGCCCTGCGAGAACAGTTAGAGGCCAATAACTTAGTCGCGTTTGTCGCAAACGGCAGTATTCTTCCTCGAATTGCAGGTAATTGCGACCTTCCAATGAAAGAAGCCGTTGAGTTTAAAGCCCCTGAATCTCTACAAGCCACTTTACATGCGCCAAACAAGGGCCATGTCACAGGATTAGGAATTCCAAAAGGTATCACACTGATCGTAGGTGGCGGCTTCCACGGTAAATCTACCTTATTAAATGCAATAGAGCGTTCAATTTACGATCATATTCCAGGAGATGGCCGCGAATACATTGTTGCCGATAACAAGGCTATGAAGATTCGTGCCGAAGATGGCCGATGCGTACACCACTTGAACCTGTCGAACTACATCAACCATTTACCGATGGGTAAAGATACGGCGGACTTTTCTACTCAAGACGCATCAGGCTCAACGTCGCAAGCCGCTTGGCTTCAAGAGTCTATTGAAGCGGGTGCAAGCACATTATTGATTGATGAAGATACTTCTGCTACCAACTTCATGATTAGAGATGAGCGTATGCAGGCATTGGTGGCAAAAGGTGATGAGCCAATTACTCCTCTCGTCGACCGCATTGGTCAATTACGAGATGATCTTGATATCTCTACCATTATCGTTATGGGTGGGTCGGGCGACTACTTAGACGTTGCCGATACCGTCATTCAAATGCACGACTACCAAGCCGTTGATGTGACTGAAAAAGCGAAAGAAGTTATCGCTCAGCACCCTACTCAACGCCATAACGAGTCAGAAGAACGTTTACAGACCTTCCCACCTCGAGCACTGAACCGCGTTGCGTTGATGAATATTCTGACTGACGGCAAGTTCCGTGTGAATGCGAAAGGCAAAGAGTCACTTCGATTTGGTAAAGAGTTTACTGATCTTAGCGCTTTGGAACAGATAGAGTCAGCCGATGAAGTCAACACAATTGGCTGGTTATGGTTCCAAATTGCTCAACTTCCAGGTTGGTGTAATCATCCGGCGAAGGAGATTGAAGAAATGCTGTCTGGTGAGTGGCATGCCGCTCTTCCTAAACAAGGCGACTTAGCCAAACCACGCACACTAGACGTTATGGCTGCCCTCAACCGCATGCGAAAATCTCAGTTTAAGTCATCATGCTAGTTTTGATACGCTGACAGAGACAGTTCAATCAAAAGGCAGCTATAGTTAGCTGCCTTCCTTTATCTTTATTCTTAGCGAATCATTCGTTTCTCAGTACATTCCACGCTTCACAAAGAACTCTAAATCTTTCTGCATCGCCATTTTCTCGATCAGGATGCCAACGAAGCGCGAGTTTTCGCCATTGTTTTCTAATTTCCGCAGGCGTAGCGTCAGTGTTAAGTTCAAATAGTGACAGTGCCTTTGTCTTATCTACGCTGGCTACTGACGAACCACCGATGAACTTTTGATAAGTTGTCCAAAATTCATTCAACAGTCGACGCACTTCATCTTCGTCCGCTTCGTAATTGCGCCAATCTAAGTAATACTCACGCAAAGGATCATGAATATCGATCTTATGCCTCAAAGCTTCCATCGAAGACATGAGCTGAATATCCATGGCTTCGACTTGAAGCCAGCTATCCGGATACAGAGTGTCTTGCAGTTGATATAATGCATTCATGATCAGGAAGTTTCTTTTGAATAAATCCTTATCGGGAGAGTCGTCCAGCTTTGAAATATAACCTTGTTCACCCAACGAGCTTGCCAAGGTGTGCACTTTCCAATTAGAGGGCTGTTTTCTCAGAATTTCTAACATTGGCCAAAGCAGCGGATTTTCTATTGCATGAGGCTCAATACTATTGACAGTACGTTGTCCTTCCATTCATCCTCTCTGACACGAGTTTAGGGCCCCATTCACGGCACAAAAAACATAGTTTCCACTTTGTAGCATAAATGCAAAAAGGCCGATAGTCATTCACCATCGGCCTTTGTAAGGAGATCACGTAAAGGTTAAATAACCCCTAGCTCACGTAAACGTTCCATAAGGTAGCTATGTGCAGTGTAGCGCTCAGATAACACCACTTCCGGCTTTGGATGCAGGAACAACGGTAATGAGATACGTGACTTTTCTTGACGGCCACCCGTAGGGTTGATTACACGGTGAGTCGTTGAAGGGAAATAACCACCTGACGCTTCTTGAAGCATATCACCAATGTTGATGATTAAGTTCCCGAAGTCACATGGTACATCGATCCAATCACCCTCTTTACTCTTTACTTGCAGTCCAGGTTCATTAGCAGCAGGCAAAACCGTTAACAGGTTAATGTCTTCATGCGCAGCAGCACGAATAGCGCCTGGCTCTTCTTCGCCTGTCATCGGTGGGTAGTGAAGCACGCGTAGTAATGTTTTGTCACTGTTATTGATCATTTCTGACAACGCGATAGAGAACTTCTCTTGAACGTCCTTAGGTGCGTACGCTTCAACCCAACCTAATAGCTCTTGAGCAAATGCATTGGCACGCTCGTAGTACTCTAAGATTTCAGCTTTAAGCTGCTCTGGGATCTGCCCCCAAGGGTAAACATGAAAGTACTCTTTGATGTCTTTCACTTTGTGCCCTTTCGCCACTTCAGACACAGAAGGTGGGAAGTAGCCATCTTGGGTGTCTACGTTAAAGTGAAAATCATTCTTTTGATCTGAACAGAAAAACTCATGCCAGTTTTTGTAAATTGACTCTACAAGCTCTTGTGGAATCGGGTGGTTTTTCAACACACCAAACCCCGTTTCTCGTAGAGAGGTAACGAACTGTTGAGCAGCATCGTCAGCAAGATAATCGACAGTTTCCAGTTTCATGGCTTTACTTCTTTTTTATTAGACTGAATCATGGATTCTATGGATGGGCATGTTGTAAATCAAACTTTAATGAAAAGTGCACGCGCAAACGTTTTAATGTTGAGCAGTTTGCCAATAAATCAACATTTTCAGTGATCAAAAAACCCATTAAAATATCAATTGCACACCGTTCAATTAAGTGCAATCATTAACACAATCTATGGAGTCCCACTGTAAGATAAATTGAAGGATCAAATAACTCTATGAAAAGCACCTCGACACTCTTAGGATTAACGATTTTTTATGCCATCGTGTTTTTATTTTCTGCGTTGGAACCTAACTCACGTGCAGTTTGGTTTGCGGAGATTATCCCGGCGATTGGTATTCTTGTTGCTATTTGGGCGATTTCGATTCGCTATCAGTTCAGTAATACGGCTTACTTTTTAATGTTCATCTGGCTCTGTTTGCACACTATCGGTGCGAAATATACGTTCTCCGAAGTGCCGTTTGACTGGTTTAACGACATGATTGGTTCAGAGCGAAATAATTTTGATCGCGTTGCGCACTTTTCAATTGGCCTTTACGCATATCCGATCGCTGAATACTTGATAAACAAAAAACGGTTCAACAAAGCGTTCTCTTGCTGGTTTGCTTTGTTTGCTATCATGTCACTTGCTGCTGGCTATGAGATTATCGAATGGTGGTATGCGGAGTTGGCTGGTGGCGATGAGGGAATTGCCTTTCTGGGCTCGCAAGGTGACATATGGGACGCCCAGAAAGATATGTTGTGCGATACCGTTGGTGCAGTGTTGTCGTTATTCTTAATGTCGGCTCAACGTCGATTCTCTCAACCATTCTAAATAAGGGTTAAACCCATCAACAATTGGAACCTGTACGATTTGAGCGACCTCGTATTCGTGCAGGTTTTCTATTTTCTCTTCCACCAATTCATAAAGTTCTCGACGAGTTTTGATGACTAGCAACCATTCGTTGTCAGTACAAACCTCCCCTTTCCAAACGTAGTGGCTTTCAATAGGCATTGTTTGAATACACGCGGCTAATTGGGCATCTAGCAAACCTTTAATGATCTGATCTCGATTTTTTTCATTACTGGTTGTACTTAAAACCATGCAATAGTCATGTTTCATACTCATTTTCTAGCCCTTCATTATTTCATTGTCACTTTGCCGCCAATCATTTTGTAAGCGGGGGTTCCTCTTACTAAAGTATCTCTTGCAAACTCTTGTCCGCAAGCGGGGCAAATACATGGGGTTTGTGTGAAATCGTCAACAATGCGCTCTTTGAAGCATTTAACCAGTGCGCCTTTCCCGCCTTTACGGTACTTAAATAGTTGAGTTTTACACTTTGAGCAATAGATATCGACGGTTTTCGTCGGCTGCTTCTTATTCGGTTTCGCCATGGTTACTTTCTATATCCGGTTTGACCCATACATTATTAAAATCAAACCAACCTAAGGCATTACACTTTGCATTTTGTAACGCACCGCTGTGGTCTTTATTCACGCCTAGCCAACAGTGAAACATAGGAATCACCTGACAGCTTTTTACTAACTGTCGTCCTAGCTCACGCGCAGGAAAGTCTGTGTGCATCCCAGCACGCCATTGATCGACAAGTTTAGCCCATTCACTAAAATCGTAACCTGAACTGAACTTCTCAATATCACTGTAATCCAGGAGCCAGCCCGCCAACGCGTCATTTCGGTTCGTTGCAATGCCCATAGCTTTCACCCAGATATCCACTTCCTCCGGTGCGGGCGGTTGAGAATCATAACGAATAAACTCAACCTCTATACCGTGCGGTTTTAAGAGTGTCTTGATGGCCTTGGCAACTACTGGAAACATCGGATGCTTTTTCTGATACGCTACGGAAATTACCTTATTAGCCTGTGGTACGCTGCCCGCTTCTGCTGGCCTAAGATCAATCCAACCGGGCTTAAGGCCAAAGGCTTGCAATACTCCCAGTTCCATCACTTTATCTTGTGGGACATGCGCGTAAATCTGGTGACTGTTGAGGGTTTGCGAGAGGAACTCTGCCCAACGTGGATCTTTTGCAATCCCAGTGTTTTTGTTTAGTAATAGGAATGTACAGCCAGGGTCCAGCTCGACTTCATCGGATGAACCTTGTTTATCCATCTTCGGCTTTGACAGGCTTGGATAAACCATTGAAGAATAGGCTTCATCGATTACCCACACCTCCACTTGGTCAAGTAAAGGGCGAAAACCAAAGTAGCCATCAAAAGCAGTCAAAATAAGACGCTTATCATCATTCATTTTAACTTGGAACGGCCCTGTCCCTATCGGTTGTCTATCAAAGCTTTCAGAACGCAAAGCACTCGGTAGCAAAATTTTTGCTTGCGACTCACTCAGAGCCAGAGGCAGGTAGCGATCAGGACGGACGAGCTCAATATCAACGGTCCACTCTTGTGGTGAAGACACCCGCTTTATGTGAGAAAACAAGTTCAAGCCATTTAACGCAAGCACACTTTCAAGAACACAACTGGTTGTTAACGGTTCACCATTATGAAAGCGTACTCCACGACGAAGATAAAAACGCCAATGAGTATCAGAAATTGCTTCCCACGTGTGGGCTAAATCTGGTTGAAGTTGTTCATTTTCATCAAGGCGAGTGAGTCCGCTAAAAATTTGTCTGGCGATGTGCTGTTCAGAACGCCGCATCGGTTTCTGCGGGTTTAACATCGACAATGGTCGATAATAAGGCAAACGCACGACCTGCTCGCCCTGTCGATGCTGAAGCCCTAAATAACCTTGGATAACCTGCGTCAATCGTGCCGCATCGTTATCAAGCGCATCTAGAGCCTGACCGATTTTCCCTTCATCGAGATAACGCCTGGCGAGGTTTTCGCTGACGTCGCTTCGATTACGTTTAAAAACGAGTTTCGAAAGTTTTCCTCGACCCGCTGCCGGATGCCACTCAATCCAGCCCTCTTCTTCAAGTTTATTTAGAACAATACGAGCATTACGACGTGTACAAAACAACGCTTCCGTGATGTCTTCGAGCTGAACGTCCGTATCGTGACCGGAAAATTTTTCAAACAGTGTTTCGAACTGAACACGTAAACGAGGGCTACTCATAAAGAGGAAATTCTTATCTTGTTGTCGATAAGCTAAGTTTCCTCATTTTTTCCAAAAAGTGCAAACATCACACTATAAATTATTGAATATCGATACCAATTTCTCGCGAAAGTTCAGCCAGTTGTACCTCGTTGTCCAGCTTGATAGACCATTTGCACTCTGCTCCATGAGATAAAACAACGTTCGCTCCTCTACCCAGCAGCTGAATTGCATCGGTTTGCGCTTGCAAGGTTACCATTGCACTGCCGGAGAGCTTAATCACTATTTCACGCTGGGTTGCAATGATTTTTCCTAATGAAAACTCAATCACCATCTTAGTTTATACCGACTTTGTTTTGTGTTGTTTCACAGCGATGGTCAAGCGACTGGTACACACTAAACGGCCTCGCTCATCAGTGATATCGATTTGCCACACTTGCGTTGAAATACCCAGATGAAGCGGTTTTGCCGTACCAATCACATGACCACATCGCATGGCTCGCACATGGTTCGCGTTAATATCTAAACCGACGCAGTAGCTGCCCTCATCGACAGAGAAGTTTGCAGCCAATGAGCCTAATGTTTCTGCGAGCACGACTGATGCACCACCGTGAAGCATTCCTAAAGGTTGATGAGTAAAGCTGCATACGGGCATGGTTGCTGTAAGGGAGTCGTCAGTGAAATCTGTATATTTAATTTGTAGGTGCTCGATCAGGGTATTTTTTGACGTGGCATTCAGAATCTCTATGCTTACGGGCTTTTTCCATATACTCATTGTTTTACTCTTAGTTTCACAAACTGGTTTGTTAGGTTGTAACGATGTGCTAAGAAGCTAGCATAGACGCTACCTGGGCATAACTTCAAGACGTAACATCTCACCTTATTTATTAATCAGATGAATAACTTGATCCATGCATCATGTTACTATTTGGGTATATACTATTGCTTCAAAACAAAAAATTAAATGGAGCCTGTTATGAAGGTATGGATGAAAGCCTCTGCTCTTTTAACTATCGCGGGTTTAACAGCGTGTAGCGCATCACCGATGGGTCGCAACCAGATCCTGATGTTTTCAGATCAGGAAATGTCATCGCTTGGCGCTAAATCTTTCGAACAAATGAAGAAAGATATCCCAATCAGCAAAGATCGCAAAACGAATGCCTACGTTCAATGCGTTGCCAAACACATCACTGACACCATTCCCGCTCAATCTGGATTTAAAGACTGGGAAGTCGTTGTTTTTGATAGTGAACAAGTCAATGCGTTTGCTCTACCAGGTGGGAAGATCGGCGTGTATACCGGGCTTTTAGATGTCGCGAAAAACCAAGATCAGTTGGCAACAGTCATTGGTCACGAAGTCGCTCACGTCCTCGCTGACCACAGTAATGAACGTCTCTCACAAAGTCAGTTAGCAAATGCAGGGTTGTCTCTAGCAAACGTTGCCATTGGCGCTTCCGAGTACAAACAGTATCAACAAATGACGATGGCGGCACTTGGTGTCGGTGTTCAATACGGTGTTATCTTGCCATACGGTCGTACTCAGGAATCCGAGGCTGATATTGTCGGGCTGGAATTCATGGCAAAAGCAGGTTTCGACCCACGTCAAAGTGTCGATTTATGGAAAAATATGAGTGCTGCATCAGGTGGTTCTCAACCACCTGAATTCTTCTCAACCCACCCATCGCACAGTACGCGCATTAAAGATTTACAAGCAACCATAAATAAGCTGCCTGCGTATAACGCGAAAGCACCAAGATGTGGCTAATTCATTGCTACTATCGTCTACTACTTAAGCTTGCCAAATAAAAAAGCTCCCTAGGGAGCTTTTTAATGATTCTAATCAAGTGCCCAATATCTGTAGCGGCAAACTTAACAAACTATCTCCGAGAGTGGCAAAGTACCAGATGATAGAAACAAAACCTCCGACAGAGACCAAGTACCAAGCAAGTGAAAATAGTTGCCCATAACGGGTTAATGGCAATAAATGGCTTTGATGTCGAGCTCTCCATTCCATCACCACTTCCAACATTCCCATTAACAATAAAAACCCTAGCAACGTCAGACCGAAATAGTAACTGATAAAAATGCCTAATAAAGCGGTCGCAATACTGCCAACTAACCCGACCCAAGTATTCATTGAGAAGGTAATACTTTTGAGCACATGGCCACCATCTAATGGTAAAATAGGCAGCAGATTAAATAGGTTTAGCAAGGCGTTAAACACAGCAAGCCCAGCGAAGATCACCTCACCAGTCATCCAATAAAGCAAAGTAAAAACAACACTAAGTACTAAACCGAAAAATGGTCCCATGATTGAGATAACCACATCCTGCCAGCGCGTGTTTATCTTTTCGTCACTTAGCGCCAAACCACCTAGGAATGGAATCAAATAGATCCCTTTGGTCTTCATTCCAAAATACTTCATCGCTCTAATGTGACCATATTCATGAAAAACCAAACAAGCGATCAACGCTAGCGCGAATTCGAAGGAAAATAGCCAAGAATATGCAGCGAGACTTGCAGACGCTAACGCCACTTTAATAACTTTCGCACTTTTAAGTGCTTTCATCCCAAGAGATACGAGGCCTATTACACTTAAACGCTTTTCGGATGGTGGCGTAACTTCTGGCACTTGGCGCTCGATGTCTTTTTCATTTCGACAACCTTCGTTGACGAGCTCACCGTTAATTGTGACCTTGTAACTCAATTCAAACGGTTGCCATGTTAAAGAACACTCTAAATGACAGTTCAGGATTTCCTCACCCGCAGAGAGCTTAAACTGGTGTAGACAAGTCTCTGCGGTATTGTCACTGGCATCGATTTGAGACACCAACGTATTATCCCAATATAACTGCTGCCACCCAGCCATTGATCCTTCGAGCCTTAGCGAACGACCTAAAAATTCAACATTCAGTAATTCCAATGCGGTTCCTATTGCGTCTATTGAATAACTACATAGCGAGCGCGAATTATGCCTGTGAAGTGAAGAAACAGCAAAGCGAGCTATCTCTTGATTTGATCGTTATTTAACTATAAAGCTCGCAAAACAATTCTGGTCGTACCATTCTCTTCAAAAATATAACGATAATACATGCCCTTACAAGCCATCGTTTGACCTATGCATCATATTTAAAACGCAAAATACGCTCAAACTTTGACAAGTTATTAAACATACAATTAACATTACATTTACATCACCGTTGTATTTCGCGTATTAACAATTGGTGTAAGTACCACACAACAATTACAAGGACTTCGGTCCAGCATTATGACACCCTAGGAGGGTCAAGGATGAACAAGAAGCACTGCTCTCTGCTTACAATTTCAATATTGTTTGCGTGTAATGCCCACTCAGCGGGCTTCCAGGTAGCTGAACATTCGGCATCTGGTCTTGGTCGAGCATTTTCAGGGGAAGGGGCTGTCGCAGATAATGCAAGCGTCCTTGCTCGTAACCCTGCAGCAATGACACTTTTCAAAGAAGCTCAATTTTCGGGCGCGTTATCTATCATCGACCCTGAAGTCGATGTATACGACACTGTAAACAATGAACACGCGAAAGATGTCGCCCCTTTACAGATCGTGCCAGCAGGTTATTACATCAGCCCTATCAATGATAACTGGGCTTGGGGTATCGGTATGTTCACAACATACGGTGTTGCTACTGACTATCCAAATGATATTTCCGCTGGTGATATGGCGGGTGACACTTCCCTACTTTCAGTAAACATCAACCCTAATGTCGCTTACCGTATCAACGAGTCTTTCAGTGTCGGTGGTGGTATCAACCTAGTATACGCTGAAGCAGAGCTGACTCGCCACAAAGGCGCACTTGCCGGAATTTTAGGTGGTAATAAGTCCGATAACCTTGTCGGCATGGAAGGTGAAACTTTCGCTTGGGGTTGGAATGTCGGCGCTTTATTTGAGCTAAATGAAAACAACCGTTTTGGCTTTGGCTACCGCTCTAAGGTTGATCTAGATTTTGATGACGGTGAGTTTAGTAGTTACGACTCTGGTCGAGCTTCATCACCAAAAGTTGATGGCCGTTTAAAAATTTCTCTCCCTTCAATTATCGAATTATCGGCTTTCCATCAACTGAATGAACAATGGGCTGTACATTACGGCTGGCAACAAACCGACTGGAGCACATTTAAAGAACTAAAAGCGACCAGTAACGAATGTAATGACGGAGTATGTTTCTTTAAACCTGAGAAATATGAAGACAACAATCGCTACTCCGTTGGTGCAACTTACATACTTAATACAGACTGGACATTCCGTGCAGGCTTTGCGTACGACGAACAAGCAGGTGAAGCAACATTGAGTATCCCTGACAGTGACCGTTTTTGGTACAGCGCGGGCCTAACTTACGCAATGAATGAGAATTTAACTTTCGATGCAGGCTTTGCACTTGTTAAGAGTAAATCAGGCTCTTTCACTGAGAAAAATGCTCTGGGTGAAGAGATTAAGTTTGACTCAGAAGGTACTGCTTACATCAGCGCGGTACAGATGAACTACACCTTCAAATAATGGGATTACGGAGTAAACCAATGAAACACACGTTTAAATTATCAATGCTTTGTTCTGCAATCCTTCTTGCTGGTTGTGGTGATGATACCTCCAGCTCTGGTACTTCCGACAAAGTTCAATTTGAAGATGAAGTCCAAGCATTGCTTGATCGCGAAACATCCATCAGTTTTACGCTTCAAGGAGCGAACGCAGATGTACCGGCACCGTCTTACTTATTAATGGACACAAGCGATGGTACGCTTGGTCTGCCAACTGATGGCGATGATGCTTTAACCAACCCTAGAGCCTCAATGAACACGATGGATGGATGGTCAACGTCTATGCCAATCGTTCTTAACTTCAACGGCGACGGTTTTGCAACGGGCATGCTGTCGTCTGGTGTTAAAGTCATCAAGATTAACCAACGCTTAACCGAGTGGGACGGTAAATCTAACCCAATCGAAGAGGTACTCGTTCAGAATCAGGACTACGTAGTTCAAGCAAAAGGTAGCTCTCTATACATCCAGTTCTTGGCTGCACTTGATGAGTCAAGCGAGTACATTTTTGCGGTTACACAAGATGTTACTGACGTGAATGGTGAGCCAATTGGTACATCAGCCAGTTATGCGACAGGTAAATCGAAAGAAATCGTTTATGAAACTGGCGACCTTGCTTCTGTTCAAGCAGTCACTCAGGCGGTTGAAGGCATTTTTGGTCTAGCTCAAGTTAATCCTAACGACATCGTTTACTCCTCATGGTTCAGTACCCAGTCTGTAGGTGATACGTTAGCGGCAGTCAAAGGAGTAACCGCTACTGGTTTTTCTACTGGCGCAAACACACTAAATACCGTTTACAAAAATGACTCAAACGAAGGTTCAGTAGACTTATCAACGGCCTACACAATAACGCTCGGTGAAACCCAAGACTTTAGCACTGCGCTAGACTCTGACGATGACTTTAGTAAATACATTAGCGATCTAGACGCAGCTAAAACGGCAATTAAAGGCCTTTACATGCAATCAGGTGCCGATGTAAGCGTGACACAAGGTGTGGTAAGACTGCCTCATTACTTGGAAAAAGGCGCAAGCTGGAACATGCAACCAATGGTATCTGCGATGCCAAGCCTAGCGAAGCTAAGCGCAGCATTAGCGGATCCGAACGAGCAAGCAAACATGGTTCAGCAGCTATCAACAGGCGTTTTTGCAAATGATCCTGTTGATGTGACAAAGCTTGCTACAGATCCTACAGAGCAGCTAAAACTTGTTGGAGCTAAGCTTACTCTTACCGATGGTACCCAGCTTGATAGTGAGCGTATTATTACTCGCTACTCGCCTGTTCCCGTAGTGAAATCGGTTGAAGATGTCGAAGTACTGGTCTTCACACCTAAATCTGGCGTCGCGACAGACGTTGTGATTTATCAACACGGCATCACCTCAGCGAAAGAGAATGCGTACGCGTTCGCGTTCAATATGGTAAAAGCAGGTGTGGCAGTTATCGCTATTGACTTACCTATTCATGGTACGCGCAGCTTAGATGAACAACGTTCCGCAAATGCGAATGTACTGGCTTATCTAAATCTTTCCAACTTAGCCGTTGCGCGTGACAACCTACGTCAGAGTGTTCTGGATGTGTTAGGTTTGCGCGCTAGCTTAGTAGTATCTGCTCAAGGCGGTCTTTTTGCTGGAGGTCCTCTGCAAGGCTTCAACCCAATGACGGGTTCAAAAGTCAAAATGCTAGGTCATTCACTTGGCGGTATTGTAGCTACATCTGCCGTTGCAGCAGCAAACAATACACTGGGCAGCCCTTCTGCGGATGCGCTGTACACCTTTAGTTCTGCATCAGTACAGAACTCTGGTGGACAAATTGGTAATTTGTTACTGGGTTCAGACAATTACGGCCCTCAGATCAAACATAACCTCGCTTATGCAGCATCAAAAGACTATGCGAATTACGCTGATGCATCATGTGCGGATCTAGAAGATAAAACATGTTACGAAGCTTTTGAGGCTGCGGCAACGGAAGCTCAAGTAGCAGCGCTAGAAGCAGGTTTCTCACAATTTATCTATGCAGCACAGACTACACTAGACACTGTCGATCCGTTCACAAACGCTTCAGATTTAGTGGCATCTGGTTCGCTAACGACACCATTCTTTATGACAGAAGTGGATGGCGATAGCACAGTACCAAACAGTGTTCCAAATGCACCATTCGCGGGTACTGAACCGCTTGCTAATAAGCTAGGGTTGAAGACTGTGAACAGTACGGACACTGATGTGAATGCAACTGCGAGCTTTGTACAGTTTAATGCTACTGCATCGCACAGTACTTTTGCTTCGCCAAATGGCACTCTGTCTGATATTGATCATCATGTAGAGATGCAGATGGAAAACACTGACTTCTTAATGGATGACGCACTAACAGGTGTCACTAACACTTCTGTTTTGAAGTAATCGCAACATCCTTCCTACCAAAGCCCAGTTTCTACTGGGCTTTTTCATTTCAATTCTATTCAAACCCACTCATATTTCCTCTGCTATAGTTAAATCGATGTCTTTGCCTAACTCACTTGTTTAAAAGGAAAACTCTATGCGCGTATTGACTGTTATTGCCACTGTATTACTTCTTGCTGCATGCGGAAGTAGCCAATATCTGATGTCGACAAATGAAGGGAAAATTATTACCTCTTACGGTAAACCAGACCTGAACGAGGAAACGGGTATGTACGAATATGAAGACATGGATGGTAAAGAAATGAGTATTTCAAAAGAGCAAATTGTCCAGATTGTCGAACGTTAACGACAGGCCCTCTGTAAATTAGAGGGCTATGTTCTAGCCACCCTCTCTCTACATTTACCTCTTTTAGGCTTGTAATCGTTGTAGAAATTGACACAACTAATTCATAAGCCAAAACAATTAATAGTGTCTTTTATACTTCCGTATTATTTATTTAGCGAATATTTTACATCTTCACCTTAATCAGGTTGGAGTATTGTAAAATCTAGTCTTTAATTCGCTAACACCCTTTTATTTCTCAGGATAAAGTGGATAATACCGCCACAAAATAACATTACTAAGGTGAGTCCTTATGTCTATTGAAGCTACTCTGCTTGCGCGCTGCGAGTCAAAATGTGAACTGTGTTCTTCTGAATCTCAACTAACTGCATACGCTGTCCCACCTCACGGTAATGTGACGGTTGATACTGCCATCATGGTTTGTGATAAGTGTCTGGGTGAGATCGATGAGCCAAAAGACATTAACCACTGGCGTTGTCTAAACGAAAGCATGTGGAGCCAGGTTCCTGCTGTACAAGTGACTGCATGGCGCCAACTCACTCGCCTAAACACAGAAAGCTGGGCTCAAGATGCTCTTGACATGATGTACATGGAAGAAGAGCAAATGAACTGGGCAATGAAAGGGATGTCTGCTGACGATAAAACGGTTGACTGTAACGGCACTGAACTTAAGAAAGGTGACGATGTAACAGTAATTAAAGACCTACCAGTAAAAGGCACTAACCAAGTAATCAAACAAGGTACAGTGATTCGTGGTATTAGCCTTGGCGATGATCCAAAGCTAGTTTCGGGTAAGGCAAATGGTGGTCAGTCGATGTACGTGATCGCAGAATACTGCCGCAAGAAGTAATATCTCACTTCAGTCAAGTCAAAACGGGGCACCAATGGTGCTCCGTTTTTCTATACAACACTTAATCTACTATCATGTCTACCTCCTCTAGAGTGTTTCTTTTCTAAGGCGTAGGTTGAGTAGGCATGTTATACAAATAAAAAAATACCGGCTCATAGGCCGGTATTTCTTACACTATTTCAATATTAACGGTACATACCGATGTCTTTTTGAATATGTGTTGACAAGTCTTCTGCGTAGTAACTGCGTGGCGCAGTATTATCTACAAATAGAATGTCCAGTAAGTGAGCAATCAGTCCTTTGAAGTTAACCGCGTAGGTTTTCTTATCCATAGAGGTTGGTAAAGCTACATTTGTCATTTGCATTGCTTGTGCCATGATTGCCTCTCTTTAAAAGCAGTAGTCTGTTTAGTTGGTTGTATATTAGTCAGTTTCTTATTGTTTAAGAAATGACAAATTTTACCCATTCAAATTAGAATTTCTAATAAAACAAACTCATTACAAAACTCAAAAATACAAATGAATAATAACGGCATAAATAATCACAATTGCTGTTATTACATTGAATAACTGAACATTACCTGCATAATCGCCCCTTAAGCAACAACATATATTTAACAATATTTTTCGTTATTTCTTTTGATTTTAGTGCTTACTTTATATTTTTTGATTAGTAATATTAACGCTAGTTTGACGCTTCGCTTTATTTTTTAGGAGTGATGCAACCACTGCCGATGTCATCACAACAACTAAAAATGTGAGAGACCATGCTGTCGGAATCTCATATTCTGTTCCAACCAATAGCATTTTTACCCCGATAAACATCATGATTACTGATAATGCTGGTTTTAAGTATACAAACTTGTCTAACATTGCTTGAAGAACAAAGTACAGCGATCGCAAACCCAGTAATGCAAATACGTTCGCGGCTAAGACTAAAAATGGCTCTCGTGTTACCGCGAATATAGCTGGTATAGAATCCAACGCAAACATAACGTCCATTACTGCAATGACACCAACAACGATCAGCATCGGTGTTGCCACCCACTTACCAGCTTGCTTTAAGATTAAGCGATTTCCTTGGTAGTCATCTGTAACTGGCAATACCTTTCGAATCAACTGCTCCGGATATGGATTAACCTCTTCTGCTTCGCCTTTGTCGCGAGCTAGCTTAACACCCGTCCAAATAAGAAAAGCAGCAAATAAGTACAATACCCAGTGATACTGTGAAAGTAACTGAGCACCAACCGCAATCATGACAGCGCGTAAAACTAGCGCACCTATCACCCCCCAAAGCAATGCTCTCGGACGCAAGTGCTCCGGCACACTGTATTGTGCAAAGATGATGGCAAACACAAACAAGTTATCCACGCTTAGCGACTTCTCT
The DNA here is from genome assembly GCF_033340395.1 of Vibrio sp. 1159. Lineage (NCBI taxonomy): Bacteria > Pseudomonadati > Pseudomonadota > Gammaproteobacteria > Vibrionales > Vibrionaceae > Vibrio > Vibrio sp. 1159. The sequence continues at coordinate 25,654 of NZ_JAWOWL010000010.1, forward strand.
AGTAAGTAACCAGTTAAGAATGAAATCGTTGCTTTGTCGTTCGTATAAGCGCTATGTGGCGCGTAAAAGTCCCAGAATAAATAAATAGAACCTGCAAAAACAAAGGCAAGCAAGAACCAAAAAACACTCCAAACGATGGCTTTTTTCATCGTGATAACGCCACCACGTGTTTGATAGATATCAAGCGTAACAAGAACAAGGGTAAATAAACCAAAAGCACCATACATCGCTAATGATTCTTGAAGAGGCACCGATTGGCTCAATTGGGTGGTATTTTCGATAAGAGACATATTTCCTCCCATGGCGGAAGGACTTCGTTTGGTGACCTTCCGCATACAATAACAACCAACAGCCACATAACGATTATGTGCTGCTAGTCAATGAATGCGTTGGTCTCGTTGAAGTGTTGATGTGAATGAACCACGTAACACCTTTACTTACCGGATAAGCTGATGCTTAACGAGATGACGATAAGTAAACTTGCGCTAACTACTCCCCAAACGCCGACATAATAACGCCGAGCGTCAGGCTTTCCAACAAAAAAGCCTTGTCTTATCGAAATAAAATTCTTATCAAAAATCAGGAAGCACTATAAAAAGAAAGAAATGGATTCAACCACCTGAACTTTAGTAAACAGACAAAAAGCAGCAAATGGATCAAGACAAACTCTTCATTGGTTAGAGCCCTAACGGGGAAGATAGATACAAAAAAGGAGCATTACTGCTCCCTTTTGTAACATCCACATTCTTAGCAATTCAAAAGCCGCTTAGAGGCACAAAGTAGACCAGTGTTGACCAAATTGCGATCCAGGCAACCACGACTGCCGTATCTGCCCAATCTTTATTCCACATACTGCCATCCTCATCAACCCATGTAGTAAGTGGAGAGCAGCAAAATCAATACCAGTATCTATTATCGACGTCGCTTTGTGTAAAGTTTGTGACTTTGATTCAAACAGTTTGGCTCATCGGTCAGGAGTTCAATAAAACAATCAGCCATGGACAAACTGGTCACACGCCCTTCTCCTTTCATCTCCTGCAATGCGTCATACCCCTCTTTCCCTTTCATCGTATAGGCAGAAGAAGTCCCTCGATACCAAACATCATCTTGAACACCTACCCATTGTTTGCCATCAAAAATCACTAATGATTGAACTCTTTCACCTTTTGGGGCATCTGCGTGGTACTCGAAGTTTAAATTGTAAGTGTACGGATAACTGCCAGATCCAGTGCCTTCTACGCCATTGTTGAGTGCATTATTTATCGCGCCTTCAAGTGCACGGCGAATAGCGCTGCCTTTTACATCGTAAAAGCCGATAGGAACGGCAAAAGGCAACAGTCGTCCGGCAATGTCTGCCACTGTGATGTTGCCAGGGTTCAAAGAGGTTCGCACGCCACCCGCATTATGAATTGCAAATTGAACGTCATATCCACGTTTGTTTAAACAGTGCAGAAATGAGCGGGCAACGGAGGAAGCCAACTCACTCTCACCAAATTCATCGGGAATTCTCACATGACGCTTTTTGGTGTCAACACTAGCAATGACTTGTGACTGTAACTGCCTGACCTGAGGAATATACTTATCGCTCAGGATCGCTTGAGTTTCCGGGTGTTTCTTACAAACCACGACATTCGGTTGACCATGGATGAAGTCGCACGCGGTTTCGAATACACCTTGGTCGAGCTGTTGGTTTAGCGTCGAGTCCCAAAAAATACGTCGACCAAGCAACAGTTCATTTTGTCCACTCAACATCGTTGCTTTACCGTGTTCATCAAACTCAATGACGCAGTGCCCCATTGTCAAAGCATGGAAACCCGCTTGCACCACATAGGTATCATTAATTTTGATACCGTAGGGATCGTCTTGTCCTAACCCTATTGATGAAAAATCACCTTGCAACCGGTGGCTGTGTCCACCAACAATTATACCAATACCTGCGACTTTCTCAGCTAACTCTAAATCACCTTCATAACCTAAGTGGCTCAGAAGAATAATATTTTTTATACCTGATGAATGGATTTGTTTTACGGTCGCCTTGGCGGTTTCAATTGCTGAGTGAAAAGGCGTGTCTGCATCAGGGTTTGCGATGTCGCTCATTTTATCTATGGATAATCCGAAAATCGCGACCCGCTCACCATGGAATTCTTTAACAATGTATTGAGCGCTCTGTGTATCCGGTTGGTAACTATATACATCCTTGCAATCACTGATACGGTGAGTTTTTTTAAGTGATTCATTGGATAAATCCCAGTTGCCAGCAAGCAATGGGAACTGAGTACGTTGGCAAAACAATGCAACTGGCTCATTCCCCATATCTAATTCATGATTGCCTAACGCCATTGCATCAATCTTTAATGCGTTCAATAAGTCGGCATTGGCTTTGCCTTTAAATAGTGAGAAATACAGCGTGCCTTGGAAGCAATCTCCGGCATGGAGGAACAACATCCCGTGACCTTGGCGCTGAGCATCATCTCTTAACTGCTCGACTCGGGTTGCGATACGAGAAAAGCCGCCAGCACTGACATAAGGCTCTAGCGTGAGTTCATTGTTTATCTTAAGCTTTAACTGTAATGACGTTGGTTCAAAGTAGGAATGTGTGTCATTGATGTGTGCCAGTTTGATTCTCACTGGCTTATGATTGTTATTCATCTTCATCTTCTCTTTTTTCATTCCTTATAATAATAAGAAGTGAATCATGACAGAATCATGAATTTTATGAAACTGCGATTTAGGATTTCATGTTTAAGTGATCACGATGCTGTCCCCCGGCTTTGAAAGCAAGCCTCGCTTGTAACGGTCTCTATTCAGTAAGAGGCTCTCGTAATTTTGTGAACTGAGCTTAACTCAAAAATTTCGAATTCATATATGCTTAGGAGTAGCAAAATAACTCTCGATAATTCAAATAATTGCAAGGAGGATTGAGATGAGACTAGAACGCATCGAAATCTCCGGGTTTAGAGGCATCAAACGCCTTTCACTCTCTTTTGACGAACTCACCACGCTTATCGGTGAAAACACGTGGGGCAAATCATCATTACTCGATGCCCTTTCCATCGCATTACCTGCCAATGGCTCATTGTATCAATTCAAACTGAAAGATTTTCACGTTGACTACTCAATTTCTCATCCACAAACACAACACTTACAGATCATTGTTTGTTTTAAAGCACAGGATAAAAACGAAGTAAAAGCGGGACGCTACAGACGCATAAAGCCTACATGGTGCACCAACGAAGATGGTGAGCAAGTCATTTACTATCGTATTAGTGCGTCTCGCGATGAGCACGGCATTAATACAGAGTACGCGTTTTTGGATCATAACGGCAAACCCAAAAAACTTCACCACTCAGAGAAACTCGCTATTGAGTTAATGACACTTCATCCTGTAATCCGACTACGTGACTCCCGACGCTTCCCAGATTTAAACCATGTCAACGGCGATGGTAAAAATGCTCGGATTGAAAAACGAATCAACAATACCTGTCGACGCTTATTGGCTATGCCTGGCCATGTAAATAAAGGTGAGATTCGTAGTAGTCTCGACTCAATGCAAACGCTTGTTGAGCACTATTTTGCGTTCAGAAGTGTCAGTAAAGGTAACCCACGCAAACCTCGCGATGGTCTTTTCTATACAAGCCCTTCCTCTGATAAAGGTTTGAGTCAGTTCTTGAAAGAAACCAATGACAAACAAAGCCGCTTGCTTTTAATGGGGTTACTCAATGCCTATCTTCAAGCTAAGGGTCCCACCGATTTAAGGCGCTGCGCGAGACCAATACTGATTATTGAAGATCCAGAAGGTCGACTGCATCCAACTCATCTAGCGAGAGCGTGGTCCTTATTGCAATTGTTGCCAATGCAAAAGATATTAACCACCAACAGTGGCACGTTACTCGGTTCTGTTCCACTGTATTCAATTCGACGTTTAATTCGGCTATCAGACAGAACCATCGCTAAGAGTTTAAACTCAACAAAGTTTGGTCGAGATGAGTTGCGCCGAATTGGTTTCCATATTCGTTTTCATCGTTCAGGAGCATTATTTGCGCGGTGCTGGTTACTTGTTGAGGGCGAAACCGAAGTTTGGCTTTTTCATGAACTGGCTCGTCAATGCGGGTATGACTTGGCTGCCGAAGGGGTTCAAATCGTTGAGTTTGCTCAATCAGGTCTAAAATCACTCATCAAAGTAGCAAAAGAGTTTGGTATTGATTGGCATGTCGTTACCGATGGCGACCCAGCAGGGAAAAAGTACGCGCATGCAGTGCGAGCACAGCTCGACCATGATCAGGAAAGGCATCGACTTACGGAGTTACCCGACCGAGACATCGAGCACTTTCTGTACAACAATGGTTTTGAACTTTTCTTTAAGGACATCATCAAAGTTCCTCATGACCACCCTATCCCTGCTAAAAAAGTCGTAAATCGTGTTTTGAAAAAACATGCAAAACCGGACTTAGCTTTGGCTATTGTTTCTCATTGTGAAGAGAAAGGCATGGAGTGTATTCCTGTTCTTCTGCGCTGGACACTTAAACGCGTTGTTACCATGGCCAACGGCAATACATGAGTTAGACGTATTTTACACTCAGCGTATTGTCTTGTAATACAAAAAAAGCACACCAATTTGGTGTGCTTGTATCAAACATCATTAATTTTGATTAAGGGTATTGAGAGGGATAAAACTCAATACACAGTGGATACCAATAAGATCGGGGGTTCACTACTGTGCTTGCTCAGCAAGCGAAGAAGAAGTAGCGGTTGATTTCGTATGCAACCATAGCCCTGTCGCTTTCATTAGATAGCCAAACACACCACCTAGCAACAACGATGGAATGACAAGTTGCCAGTTTCCGTCAGCCGCAAATGTTGCGCATGAACCAATAAAAGTACCAGGGATGTACGCGAGCCAAGCTTGTTTAGCTTGAATACACATGAAGAATGCCACAATAGCGGTAATCACATAGCCAATAATTTCCAACCCCACGTAAGTGGAACCGTGAATAATTACCATTGCCCAGAATACGCCTGTCATATTAGTGATTAAGCTGATACCTAGTCCTTTCAATCCGCTAGTTGGCGCTGCAAAGTAGCTCGTGCAACCTAAAAAACCAGCCCAAGAAAGCAAACCTAAAGAGATGGCGATCCAACCCCATACGCCAGATAAAATTCCAGTAGTGATAGAAATAGCTAAAAGTGTCGTCATGGTAGTCATACCTACTCGGCTATTATCGTACCTATATGGTTCAATAACTGCCTTCATACATTGAAATCAAGGAGACATGTTAGATACATCAGCTCAGCTTATCGGTGATATTGATCACAATAAAATATTATTATTTTCACAATTTACATTAAAAGTTTGACGCAACCGATAAATCAACAGATTTAGGGAATAAACCCAACTCATCTCGTAGGCATGTTTAATCAACCTTTAAAGAACTGAAGGCTTCCCTTTCATCATTCGTAGTCCCTCTCTTTTAATGCAGTCGACTAATGGGTTTTCTGCCATATCTGAACGCCATATAAATGAAAGCGTCCTTTCCATTTTTAACTCAGGTACATTTAATGCCACAAGATGACCTGCTTCTATATATCGCTCTACATCTAAATACGGTAAGCAAGTAAGGTACTGACCATTAGCAACTAAACTACGTAACACCGGAACGTGTTCGTACTCGCGCCACACATCCAAATCTTCAATAAGGTGGTGAATAGAACTATCAAATGTTTTTCGTGTGCCAGAGCCATGCTCTCTTAGTACCCACTTCGCTTGCTCTAACTGCGCAAGGCTAACAGACTGATTACGCGCAAAAGGATGATGAGAAGCTGCGACAACAGTAAGATGATCACGACACCATACTTCTTGGTGTAAACGGTTATCATCACAGCGCCCTTCAATAATCCCTAAGTCATACTTGTAATCTAATACCCCATCAATCACCCCTTTTGTACTTTGTACACCGAGGGAAATACGCATTTCTGGAAAGTCATTATCAATGATACTAATAAGGTCGGGAACTAAGTGCTCTGCTGGTGTTTGACTCGCTCCCATACGAATCTCACCACTCAATAAATGTTGCTCATAGAAGCCCATTTCAATCTGCAATGCGTCTTGTAGCAAGCGTTTTGCTTTTGGTCGTAACCACATCCCCCAATGGGTTAACGCCATTTGCTTGCCTTGCCTCTCAAACAACGGCCTGCCAAGCATCTTCTCTAATTGCGCAAGCGACATACTCGTCGCTGATTGTGTCAAAGCCAATTTTTCTGCGGCTTGGCTTACACTGCCGGTATCTGCAACTGCGTCGAAAACCGCTAATTGCTTAAGTGAGTAGCGCAAAGTGTCCTCCATTATTAGTGGGTATTTCCCAATCCCCACAATTGTTAAAGCATGCCCCAATAAGCAATAGAGTTCATTTTACCTAGCCCCGTAAAGTTATCAATTAATTTGATGAGGTTTCTAAATATTATCAATTTTACCTTACTAACCGTTCTCCCTATTCTGAGTACGCGGTTCGGGAACACCGCAAGCCTCAATGGTTTTGAAACCGAAGTCATTGAGGCTCTTAATAAAAACAACAATTTCATTTTTGAGTTAATAACCAAGGATTTTTTATGCGATTACAAATTAAGGAGTCAATATGGCGGTGACCAGTTCTCAAAATCACCAGTATTTTTCTCCAAAAGAGATGATGGTTGAAGCGGAAAAATTTGCGTTAAGTAAGGCAAACAAAACCAGCAGTATGACATTAAGCCTCGCCATTATGGCCGGCGCGTTCATCGGGTTAGCATTCTTGTTTTACATCACGGTGACCACCGGTAGTACGGGCGCTGGTTGGGGCTTGAGCCGCCTAGCTGGTGGACTCGCATTTAGCATGGGATTGATCCTCATAGTGATCTGCGGTGGTGAATTATTTACCAGCTCCGTCCTATCCAGTATTTCTTGGGCCAATAAGCAAATATCGTTCGGTAAGATGCTTTCGATCTGGGGCAAAGTTTACGTTGGTAACTTTATTGGTGCGATGTTCCTACTTGCGCTGGTTACTGCTGCTGGTCTTTATCAGATGGATGGCGGTCAATGGGGATTAAATGCGCTTAACATCGCACAACACAAACTTCACCACACTCTCATTCAAGCGTTTGCACTCGGTATTCTCTGTAACCTGTTGGTCTGCCTAGCGATTTGGCTGACATTTAGTTCTGCAAATGCAATGACAAAAGCAGCAATGACAATTTTGCCTGTGGCAATGTTTGTCAGCAGCGGTTTTGAGCACTGTGTTGCGAACATGTTTATGGTTCCACTTGGTATTGTTATCGCGAATTTTGCACCTGAATCTTTTTGGGCATCTGTCGGTGTGCCCGCGTCACAATACACAGACCTAAACATTAGCCACTTTATTACCGCTAACTTAATTCCTGTCACGCTTGGCAACATCGTCGGCGGAGCGGTATTAGTTGGCCTTTCAAACTGGTGTATTTTTCGCCGACCAGAACTAAAAGCAGCGAATATTTCTTCTATCACTACAACTACAACACTGTCGTCACTTAAGGATTTCACCATGAAAAATGCCTCTTTTGTTAAAGACATTATGAACCCAAAACCAATCACCATTCGTGCAGAAACGCCAATTGCAGCCGCGCTGGATGTGTTACTTGATAACAACGTAACTAGCGCACCTGTTGTAGACGTACAAAATCGATTAGTTGGCTTCTTCTCTGCTCACGATGTGATGGTAGAACTATGGTGTGAGGACTACATTCCGGTGAAAGACCAAAAAGTCGTCGACATCATGAGCAGAGATGTGGTCGCAATTGACGCTGATGATCGCCTCGTTGATGTTGTGGAATTCCTATGTATCGATAAAGAGCAGTTGTACCCAGCGAGCAGTATGGGTATCGCCACTCGCTTGACGTCTTTGTCTCTCGAAGAACGCGCTAAAAGTATCAAAGTAAGTAAGCCACAAGTGCTTCCTGTGCTTGAAAATGGGCAGATGGTCGGGGTGGTTACTCGTACTGAAGTATTAAAAGCACTACGCCCGATTTTTGGTGAGCGTTTAAACCTAGTGGAAAAAAGCGAGTTAGAAACAGCGTAATTCGCTAAACATTTACAACGTTTATTGGCTTTCAATCGCTATCACTGACGGGTTTATCGATGTTAGTGATGTGATTAAGATAATAAAAAAGCGCTCTTCAAGTGAAGAGCGCTTTTAGTGTATCTAAAAGGAACTAATTACTTCTTAATACCTTCGATATGAAGTTCCATATCGACGTAGCTTGAAGCACCCATTACTGGGATGTCAAAGTCAGCAAGCTCTAGGCGAGTGTTGCCAACAAAGCCAGCGCGCTCGCCGCCCCATGGGTCACTACCAGCACCAACGAATTCAGCCTCAATAGTAATAGGCTTAGTAACACCGTGTAGCGTTAGATCACCAGTTACATCTAGTTTGCCATTGCCTTTATCAACCACTTTTGTGCTAGTAAAGGTTGCTTCACTGTATTTGCCAGCATCGATGAAGTCACCACTACGAATGTGTTTGTCACGTTCAGCATGGTTTGAATCTAGGCTGGTTGTATCAACAACAACATTTACTTTTGAGTCAGCAATGTTGTTTTCATCAAAAGAAAAGTCACCAGAAAATGTATTGAAACGACCTTTGATGAAACTGTAACCCAAGTGGCTAACTTTAAAGTTGATTGAAGCGTGAGCACCTTTGGTATCGATGACATAATCTGCAGCTTGCGCACCAAATGGCAGTGCCATAGCGATAGCTAATCCTGTAGCGAAAAGTGACTTTTTCATTTTGAAGCTCCTAACATTTTTCTTAATGTGTTGTCTTTATCGATAAAGTGGTGTTTTAGTGCAGCAATAGCATGTAAGCCTGCAATCAGGATGACTGCCCAAGCTGCATAGAAGTGAATCTCACCTGCAATATCTGATTGGCCTGGGAATAACTCTCCCGCTCCTGGCACGGTGAACCAATTAAACACTTCGATGCCGCGTCCATCAGACGTTGAAATGAGGTAACCTGAAACAAAGATGGTGACCAATAGTAGGTACATGACACCATGCGCTGCTTTAGCAGCAAGCACTTCGTAACGTTTGCCTTCTACCTTTGGTGACGCCGTCACATGTTTCCATACTATGCGTACCAAAGTTAAAATAGCGAGTAAAATACCGACAGAGCGATGGTAATGCGGCGCAGTTCGATACCATTCGCTGTAATAGCTAAGGTCGACCATCCACAAACCCACTGCAAATAGACCAATAATGCACAGCGCTGATAACCAATGCATCACGCGTGCAGTAAGGTTGTAATTCTTTACCAGTGTATCCATCTCAAGTTCCTAGATATATTCCTAAGTTAATGCTGAGCAAGAAACACTACATTAACCTATTTACGTCATATGAAACAGATTATTTACCATCATTTACATCCAGCCAATGGTACCGTATCTATCAAGTTGTTCGAATTTTTTGAAGGAACTTTAAATCGTTTGTAAAACTGAAACTTACAGCTTAATTTCTTGTTCTATCTCATACAGCTCTTCGGAAACTTCTAACATTCTGCGTTCAACCAGTAACTTAGCATCTTCAACACCCTTGTTATAATAAATTGGTCCTAGTTTTTCTGTAATAAAATCAATTAGAAACTCACTATCGAACTGGCCAATTTCAACATCTAGCTCGTCTTGCATGTAATCTTGAATGGCGGTGGCCAACGCCTCTTTTTGTGCGCGTTCTAGCTTTATCATTTTTTCCCTTTCAAATTTTTGTTCAACTTCTGCTTCTTTCGTGTTGCTCTATTAAAGATTAAACACGGTCATTTGTGAGAAATTTGGTGTTTAGATCAAGAAGTTGCCGAAGTAAATTAGTCTATTCTCAAAAGACTATGCTAACCTTTTGCAGTTCGTTTTGTAATTATTAAGGGATATTCTTTGCTACTCGACCTAGTTATTCAAAGTGTTAATGATTTTCAAGACGACTGTCTTAAGCTGTGTGAAAAGCATTACCCTGCGGTGCATAACCAAGGCATGAGTGAGCATCATCTTGGTCTCGCGTTTTCAAGAAGGATGGAACATACTTTTCGTCACTTTGGATACAACTGCGTGATAAAGCCAATCGAAGTGTTGGATTCTCCAGACCTTCCCCATCACTATCGAATTTCATCCGACATCGGCACTGTCTGGGTTCTGAGTCACCATATGGTCAGTGCCGGAAAATCTTGCCGGGAAAACTTACTCTCATCAATTACGGAATGGCAGAGTGAATATGGCTATGCCTTACAGCCTAATGACCTACTCTTTTTGGTTTGCGATCATTGGATAAGTCGCAGCAAAACGAGCCGAGAATTACTTCATTGGTGGGTGGGGGAACTACCCGATCAGATCAACGAATACACAGAACAAGGAATCACACTGTACACCAGCGAGTCGCAACTCACGCAATCTTTGGACACTCGATTCGGTATTAGCCCTTGTTACATTAAGTTTGGGCATCCTTTACGGCGTTCGAACAAACAGCAGTTAGTCAGAAAATATTTGCAGTTGTATGCCGTACTGCAATGGTAGCATCAAATTGAAGTGCTGAGATTATCAATTATTTCAGCAATTTGTTTGATATCACTCGACAAAACTACCCATCCATTACCATCGTTCTTGCTTGAGTTAATGAGCACACTTAGATTCATTGCCAATGAAATAGAAAAATTAGCGCGATAACGCTGATGTTGAGACATTGATTTAGGTTGTGGTAACAATGATGAGCATCTCGCAACTACTTAGTTGCATCCGGAAAGAAGCCGACGGGCAGTATATTGCGAAATACGCGAACTTCACTCTCCGCAGTGTCTTTCAACCCATATATAAGAACGATATTTCCATCGTTGGCCTTGAAGCACTGGTAAGAATTAGCAATGCCAATGGCACCATGGTTAGGCCAGATCAGTTTTTCCAATCCAAAGCGACTCCCACTCAAGATTTGCTCAACGTTGAACGCTTAAGTCGCCTAATCCATATCAAAAATTTCTCTCAGTCTCGCTTTCACACAAAACAATTGTTTCTCAATGTATTACCGGTAGCGGCAGAGATACTAGTTAAAGACATCACTTATAACCGACTGCTAAAACAAACCATTTATGAATCGCATTTGATGAATGAACAAATCGTCATGGAGTTACTTGAATTGAAGGTGGAGGATGAACTCTCTTTGTCTCAAGCTGCTCGGGAGTTAAGTCTTGAAGGATTTAAATTAGCGATTGACGATTATGGCGTCAATGCATCGACAACTGAGCGAGTGAGAAGCGTTTGCCCAGATATAATCAAGATGGATCGCTCTTTATTGCTAAGGTATGAAAACGGTGATTTTAAAGCGCTTAACGATGCATTATCACTCGCAAAAGCGTTATGCTCTAAAACCGTTATCGAAGGAATTGAAACCGAGCATCAACTTCGCTTAATGAAAAAGCTCGGTTTCGATATGTATCAAGGGTACCTACTTGCTATCCCCCAAACGTTAGACGTCTATGAAGAGGCAAAAACAGCCTGACTATGTAAGAACAAAAGTTTGCGCGGTTTAGCGAGAGCTACGTGATTTACCACGATTCTTATGAATCGCCAATTTTGCTTTTAGCTTACGCTTCTCAGATGAACGACTACGACGACGCCCACCCCCATTTTGTTCAGGCTCAACTTCTTCTGCAAGGCTTGGTTCGAAACCTGCCAGCCATTCTTGGGGTAAGCGTTGATCAAGCAGGTTCTCGATAGCTTGCAACAAGTACTCCTCATCTCGACTCATCAGAGAAACCGCCAAACCTGACTTTCCTGCTCTTCCAGTGCGGCCAATTCGATGGACATAATCTTCTGCTTTGAATGGCATATCAAAGTTCACGACTTGTTCTAGCTCTTGAATATCTAACCCTCGTGCTGCCACATCGGTTGCAATCAAAGCACGTACCTTACCTTGTTTAAATTCATCCAAAGCTCTTTGGCGGGCACCCTGTGATTTATCACCGTTGATAGAAACCGCTTTGATGCCATCTAACTTGAGCTCTTTCGCTAACTCATCACTGCCTTGCTTCGTTTTTGTAAATACAAGCACTTGCTGCCAATTCCGCGAGCCAATTAAGTACGCTAGCAATTCACGTTTCCGTTTTTTATCCACTGGATAAACCATTTGTGTTACCGTTTCAGCAGTCGTATTTGCTGGTGAAACTTCGACTTCAACTGGCGATTCCATGAGTTTATACGCAATAGTTTTGATTCGCTTCTCAAATGTCGCAGAGAACAATAGGATCTGTTTCTCAGCAGGCAAACGTCGGAAGATGCGCTGCAAGTCAGGCCAAAATCCCATATCTAACATACGGTCGGCTTCGTCTAACACGAGCATACCGGTTTTAGAGATGTTTACGTTACCATTAAACAGGTGATCCAAAAGGCGGCCTGGCGTGGCAATCAAAATATCAGCGCCCTCTTCTAACTTTCTCTTTTGTACGCCAATGCTTGTACCACCATAAACACACACAATGCGAAGTTCTGTTTCTGCCGAGTACTGATTCAAATTATCAAATACCTGCTGTGCAAGCTCGCGTGTTGGAACCAAAATCAATGCTTGAGGTGTGCCATTAAGTTTCTTTTGCTGAACGGTTTGTATGATAGGTAAACCAAACGCAGCCGTTTTTCCCGTACCAGTTTGTGCAGCAGCAAGTAAGTTTTTTCCTGCAAGGACGTGTGGAATTGACTTTTCTTGCACTGGTGTTGGCGTCACGATATTTAGATTGCCTAGCGTCTCGATTAGCTTTTGTTCGATGCCTAAATCAGCAAAATTAACAGACATGTGTAACCTCATTATTTTTGGAGCGCAGAGTTTACCAGAGCCCCTAAAGCCATACTACTTTTCTATCTCATTGAGTTGAGTCATTAAGCTGTTGCTGAAAATCATACGACTGGCGCAAAACATCTCGATAAAGTGACGAGAACTTCTCTTCTAATTCGGTGTAATCACTTTCAATCACTTTAAATGTTGTGGTTAAGTCTGCCATTCTAGGACTTCTTTGCGACATCCGATGTAGTGCAAATTCTATATTGTCTAGATCTTGATAGGATTGAAGCCATCGGCCATGCCACATTCTGCTGTGGAGCACCAAAAAACGTGGCGGCAAATGTTCATGAACCTCTCGGTTTACTCTCTCGTATGCCGTTTTTACAAAGTGTTCGAGAGGCACGGAATGAAAGTCGTTCCAGTGTTTTGCGAGGCAATGATCCCAAAACATATCCAAAGCGATAGGTGCAAAACGTCGCGCAACACCAGTGAAATGAGGCTTACATTCGTTGACGATTGGATGATGGTCGGTAATACGGTCAACAAATCTATGTAATCTGATGCCATTTGAGATATCGCGATCATACAGCTTGCTTGGATCTCCTTTTACGAAGTCTCCAAGCAAGTTTCCCAACAAATGGCTGTTACTGTGATCTGCGATATGCAGGTGGGCTAGAAAGTTCATTCGACGCCAGTTTTGGCCTCTAGGGCTTGGTGTGACATGAACCTAGTATAACGTCAATTACGACGAGATGAGAGTGTTCCGCTATTCGGCTTCGTTGTCTGAGCCAACGTATTCCGACAAGATAATGCCAATTTCAAGCGCATCTAGCAGCTCTAGGCTCTCATCGTTTTGGTATTGGTCGCTCATTGTGACCTCCTTTATTTTAAGCTCTCTTGCTTTTACTTGCTGACGGCCTGGCTCTTGCCATATCCACATCAGCAACTCCTTTTTATAGTCTTTATATGACACATTCATGACAGCGAGAAGTAAAGATTTAAAAACCTATGAGCATAATCAAAAGTAAACGATTGCAATTAGATTTCATATCCGCTTAACACTTTAGAGAAATGACTCTTTTATCAACATTCATGTCAATTTAAAGATATAACATACTGTTATAGGCGTCCTTAGATCTCATTTCTTAAACTAAATTTAGTATTCGTTACATATTTTGCTGATTAACTTCGCATATTTTGTTTCGATATAGCAATAGATTTGGTCAATATCTTTTATCTCTAATGGAGCTTTAAATGAGAGAAGTTGAGTTTAGAACGATAGACAGGCTGTTTATCAAGATGTCTATCAACGACAAAATGTGGGTTATATTCCTACTGTTTTTAGTAGCCCTCACTTCAGTGGCTGGAAGCCGCTACTTCAATGAAATACAACAATTTAAGCAGCAAGCCATCTCGGCGAGCGAAGCGAAGCTTTCTGGTATCGTTGATGCTCAATCAAACCGCGCTACAGAAATTGACGGCGTATCGAAATCGAACCGCGTAAGCGAGAGTTCTTTTGTCGATGGGTCTGTCACCGCTTATGCCAAGTTGCATTCTGGAGAAGTGATTAAGCTGACTCAAAATGTGTCCACACAATACGAATCGGTAAAATCATCAGCTCTATCGTCACTATTACTCAGCTTCTTATGGGTTATTCCTTTTGCCCTATTCTCTTACTGGGTGGCAACGTTTATCGGAGGAGCTCTGTGGGTTTTATATACAACAACCGAAAAAATTGGTGACGGTGACTTAACCTCTCGTCTTGGTTTTCACCCTGGTCGAGATGAATTCGGTACCATCGGCTGTGCGCTAGACAAGTCTATGGATACCTTAAGTGAACTGGTTAATAGTGTTAAAAATAATGCAACGATGTTGAGCGAGACATCTTCTGCATTCGAAAAAGATATGCAGTTGAGTGAAACCCAGATATCTCATCAATATCAAACGCTTGATTCAGTCGCGACGGCAATGGAAGAAATGACAGCCTCTGCAAAGGAGGTATCAAGTATTTCTCAACAAGCAACGACGCAGTCAGACCAAGATGCCCAGAAGATCGAACTAAGCAGAAGCCGTGTACAAAACGTGATTGGCGAGATAGAGACGTTATCTAGCTATATTGAACAAGCCTCTACGTCAGTAACCAATTTAAACGAGAATACGACGCAGATTAATGACGTGATCACAACGATTAACGCCATTTCAGAACAAACTAATCTGTTGGCACTAAACGCAGCAATCGAAGCAGCCCGTGCTGGTGAACAAGGTCGTGGATTTGCAGTGGTTGCCGATGAAGTACGTACATTAGCAAGCAGAACTCAACAGGCAACAGTAGAGATTCAAGCCATGATTGAGAAGCTTCAAATAGAGAGTCAGAACATTGCTTCAATCACCAACCGAACCGTTCAGCAAGCTCAAACCAGCAGCCAGCTTATTGATGAAATCGGCCATGATGTTACCTCTATTGCCGAGTCAGCACGCTCATTAATGGACATGAGCATTCAGATTTCCACATCTGCTGAAGAACAAAGCGCAGTGGCTAACGATATTGCATCGGAACTTTCAGAAATTCGTAGTCAATCAAGCACAATCAGAGAAGTGGCGGAGCAATCTACCGCTGGCGTCGCTAATCTCACGCAAGCCTCCGTTTCTCTTGGTGAGATATTACAACGCTACCGCACCGCATAACGTTGTGAGGCTTATGATCAACAAGGGCTCCTTAAGGAGCCCTTTTCTTTAAACCGTGTTCAACTATTACCTTCGATATTTTCTACGACATCCAAGTGGATATTTGAAGTGAATCTCAAGTTCTCGCTGTACCCGATGAAATAATGTTCTTAAACAAAGCGTTCCGCTATGCTTGATCTTGCCAATTCCAATTTGCTGCTGGAAAACAATATGAATAATTACAAAGACACAAAAGACATAGAGAACCTGAATTGCCCACTCTGCCAAGGAGATGAATATCTCATTTCATCGGATGGCGAGAAATTCACATGCGCTGCTTGCGGATTTCATACAAAAAACTTCTCATCTATCCAATGTCTACATCAAACGCCTTACCTACAGTCTAAACTTAAGCACATCCACAGCTTAAGTCCGGTTTGCCATTAATAGGTCAAACAGAGCAGCCACACAGCTGCTCTTTTAATTCATCTAAATGATGGATGCGAATTACACGCTCGTCATCAACAAGATTGATAGCTTCACCATTAAATAACTGTATCGTTTTGATACCGGCGTTTAGTCCCGCCTCAACTCCTTTAGGCGTGTCATCAATATAAAGACAGTCACTTGGTAAAAAGCCCATGCTCATAGCACTGTACATGATTAAATCGGGCTCAGGCTTCCAACTATTCGCATCGAATGCCGAGAACACTTTGCCTCGGAAAGCATCGAGTAAACCGGTTAACTCCAAAGCGTATTCAATTTTATCTTTAGGTCCATTAGACGCCACACAATATTCGATATTATGCGAATCCAAAAACTGAATTAATCGTTTTGCGCCATCCATCGGCTGTAAGTGACGCACAAAAAGAGACTTGACTTCTTCTCGGTATTGCGGCTCTAAAACATCAATTGGAACTTTGATATCTTTCAATTCTTTAGTATCTAAAAGGATGTCAGCGAGCTTTCCTCCTTTAAAGTGAGAAACGCACTCTTCCATCGTTAACTCAGCCCCATGCTGGTTAAAGACATTGACGAGCGCTTGGCAACACAGTCTTTCGCTGTCGACCAACGTACCATCACAGTCAAATATCACGCACTTAATATTGGTAATTGCCATAGCCATCTCCAGACGTCTTAAAGGCTCAAGCCCAAGCTGATTTTAAGAATGTTTGGATTAATATTATTTGAGTTTGGGATTGTTGAAACGACGAGCTTGGCATTTCATGGAAATAGAAGGTAGCAATTACAGTTTTTCTAAGCAAGATCACCCAACGTCATCTTGCTTTACTTTTTATGCACATTGACGTGTAAGTTAGTTTTCGATAACCACTGAGTCTAACAGTTTTTGCTCGGTGCTTAGTCTTTTAGCCAGATCAGCCACAAACGAGCTTTTGTATTTTGATTCAGAAACAGCAACATCAGAGATGAGTGTATTTCCTTCGAGATGGCTAACAATAGCAGCACCAATTGGGACTCCAGATTTAAAACCAACATATAATTCAAAATCTGGCGTGAGGATAATCTGTGTCAGATATTCAATGATCATATCTTTATCATACTGCTGTTCCCAGCGCTGAGATTGCAAGATAGAGAACATAATGGTCAGTCGATGAAAATCGACCAGAAAAATGTCGTCGGGGTTAAATTCAGAGTCACTTTCCAGTAGTGTGTCTTTGTCGACTACTTGATACGTTGCTTTTTCTAGCGTTTTGAAATAGACATCGCGCCCTTTCAAACTCTCTGGTGTCGGAAATTCAACTTCGACCAGATCATACAGCCATGTATTTTTACGCTCGATACTGGCTAACTGTTGTTCATTCATCTTGATACCTTCGTTTAGAGCAGTACATTAGCATGAAGCCCGCAACAAACCTAGCGCACATAGACCTTTCCGTGGCTAAATTTTGTTTTAGGTGCAAACCTCTGATAGATTTCATCAATATCTTTCCTAGTTAAGGACAAAAATAATGAAAAAGATGCTGTTAAGTGCATTGCTTGCTACTACTCTAGTTGGTTGTTCAGATAACGATGTTGCTGACGTGGGGCTCGGTTGGTTTACTTTGAAAGACATCAAAGTCGGTGAGTTGAAAGACGAGGTGGTAACAGGTGTCACATGTCACATCGCCTCTATCGAAGCGGATTTCAGCTTAGCAGATCCAAGTGATAGCTCAATATCATGTCGTCAGACTGGCGAAATCACACCGGAAATGATTGCAAAAATAGATAAGAGTAAGTCCGGTGAAATTGTATTTAAGAAGTCAAAAAGCATTTTCTTCAAAACAATGAAGGTTCGCCGTATTTATGATGCCGATAACCAAACCTTACTCTACTTGTCTTATACAACAAAAGAGACCGATGGTAGTTTTAAACATAGCCTTTCGACAGTCCCACTTTGGGGTACCAAGGCTTACGTTGAGCCAACTGAAGTGAAAAAGTAACGCGGGTAAATTTAGTTAGCGCGGAGCAGGCTCTTTCCGGGCGCTGCTGAGCAACAAGTTTAAAAAACAACCCATTGCAATACGACAAGCGTCATAAATTGCAGCTGCTTTGGTTGCTATTTACTCAGCTCGCTGATTTTTTCAGCGAGCAGACTTCTTTGTAATAAATCGCCACGATTTTCATTTTTTTGTGATACAATCCCGCCTCTTTTTTTTCTCACTCAAGAACAAGCATGAAGTTTCCTGGTCAGCGTAAATCTAAACACTACTTCCCAACTCACGCTCGAGATCCATTAGTAAACCAAATCCGACAGGCACCTAAGCTATATCGCCCAACTATTGTTGGTGTCGGTCAAACCATTGTAGATATCGAAGCACGTGTAGATGACGCGTTTTTAGAGAAATACAACCTGAGTAAAGGACATTCGCTCGTTCTTGAAGAAAGCAAAGCAGATGCTCTTTACGAAGAACTGGTTGAGCAAGGCCTGATCACACACCAATACCCAGGTGACACGATTGGCAATACTCTTCACAACTACTCAGTTTTAGCCGATAGCAAATCCGTTTTGCTCGGTGTGATGTCTAAGAACATTCAAGTCGGTTCTTTTGCTTACCGCTACCTTTGCCGTACGTCTTCACGCATGAACCTTAACCATTTACAAACGGTAGATGGCCCTATTGGTCGCTGCTACACCCTAATTTCTCAAGACGGTGAGCGTACATTTGCTATCAACGAAGGTCATATGAATCAACTACTTCCGGAAAGCATTCCTGAAGAGATCTTTGAGAAAGCATCAGCCCTGGTTGTTTCTTCTTACCTAATGCGTGGTAAAGAAGAAGATCCAATGCCTAAAGCGGTACAAAGAGCGATCGACTTTGCTAAGAAGCACGATGTCCCTGTTGTACTTACGTTAGGGACAAAGTACGTTATCGAAGGTAACGCACAGTGGTGGCAAGAATACATTCGCGAAAACATTTCTGTTGTCGCTATGAATGAAGAAGAAGGTGCGGCGCTAACAGGTGAAACAGAGCCGCTAGCAGCTGCTGATAAAGCACTTGAGTGGGTTGATCTCGTACTTTGTACAGCAGGACCAAATGGTCTGTACATGGCTGGTTACACCGACGAGAAAGTAAAACGAGAAACCACACACGACATCCTTGAAAGCTCCCTCGAAGCCTTTAACCAGTACGAGTTTAGTCGTGCGATGCGTAAAGAAGACTGTCAAAACCCAATGAAGGTCTACTCTCACATCGGCCCTTACCTTGGTGGACCACTAGAGATTAAGAACACTAACGGTGCAGGTGATGCAGCCCTTTCAGCCTTACTGCATGACATGGCAGCAAACTCTTTCCACCAAAAAGAAGTGCCTAACTCAGAAAAGCACGAAGTACGATGCTTAACCTACTCCTCGCTTTCTCAGATCTGTAAATACGCAAACCGAGTAAGCTATGAAGTGTTGACGCAGCACTCTCCTCGCCTATCGCGAGCGCTTCCTGAACGAGAAGATAGCTTAGAAGAGACTTATTGGGATCGTTAAAACGACAGCTTTAAAGCTAAAAATATATCAAGGTCACCATTTGGTGGCCTTTTTGTTTTTATCTAGCACTATAACGAGTAGATTTCGTTAGTATGTCGCACAATACGAAGCAGTAAACTCTTTACAAGCCTAACCGAAACAGTACCATCACCAAGCAGACCTTTGCCTCACAATAATACTCGTTATAACTCAGGTAGTTTTTCAACGCTACCTGTGTGCCACTTTGGGGATTCTCCATGCAGTCAGATATCGAAATTTGCCGAAAAACACCACTTTCTTCTATTGATGTTATCGCGGAAAAAGTAGGACTATTGCCCGAAGAGTATGACACTCACGGGAAGCACAAAGCCAAAGTCCACCCAAAATGTTTGGAACGACTCAAAGTAAATGATGACGGTAAACTTGTACTCGTCACTGCGATCACGCCGACTCCTCTTGGCGAAGGAAAAACCGTTACGACGATAGGACTGGCGCAAGGTTTAGCAAAGCTTAATCAATCTGTTATTGCATGTATAAGGCAACCTTCGATGGGACCCGTCTTCGGTATTAAAGGTGGCGCAGCGGGCGGTGGTTATTCTCAAGTAGCTCCAATGGAAGAGTTAAACTTACACCTTACTGGTGACATTCACGCAGTGACAGCGGCGCACAACCTTGCTTCAGCCGCTCTTGACGCTCGCTTGTTCCATGAGCAACGCGAGGGTTATGATGCCTTTGAATCACGCACCGGGTTAAGAGCACTTAAAATCGACACGGCAAGTATTACTTGGAAACGAGTGATGGACCATAATGATCGTGCACTACGTAAAGTCAAAATTGGCCTCAATGATGCAGGAAAAACCATCAATGGTTTCGAGCGTGACGAAGGGTTCGATATTTCAGCCGCTTCTGAGTTAATGGCTATCATTGCACTAGCCAATGATTTAAAAGATTTACGCCAACGTATCGGGAAAATTGTCGTAGCGTACGATTTGAACGGAAACCCGGTCACCACGGAAGATCTACAAGTTGCAGGAGCAATGGCAGTAACACTAAAAGAGGCGATTGCACCAACACTGATGCAAACTCTAGAAGGTGTTCCTACGTTGATCCATGCAGGTCCATTTGCAAACATCGCCCATGGAAATTCATCCATTATCGCGGACGATATTGCGCTAAAACTGTCAGGTTACACGGTAACTGAAGCCGGTTTTGGTTCGGATATGGGATTTGAGAAAGCGTGTAACATTAAAGCTGCTGCCGCCAACAAAGCCCCGGACTGTGTAGTGATCGTAGCAACATTACGCGGTCTCAAAGCGAATTCCGGACACTACGATTTACGACCAGGTATGGCTATTCCAGATTCCATTTTTAATCCGGACCAAGCAGCATTGGAGGCTGGGTTTGAAAATTTAAAATGGCACATAAATAACGTTCATAAATACGGTTTACCTGCTGTCGTTGCCATTAATCAGTTTCCACAAGATTGTGTGAAAGAGCTTAAAGCTCTTGAAGATCTGATTCACCAATTTAATCCCGAAGTTAAAGTAGCCATCAGCACCGCTTTTTCGCAAGGCGGACAAGGCGCAACGGAACTAGCTCAACATGTTATTGATGCGTGTACCACGCCTGTAGAGTTTTGTCCGTTATACAACAAAGAGCAATCATTACTCGAAAAGCTCATGGCAGTATGTGAAGCGGGCTATGGCGCAACCAATATAGAAATGACTCCTATCGCGACTGAACAGCTCAACCATTTTGAAAATCTAGGTTTTAACAACTTAGCGGTTTGCATCGCGAAGACACCATTATCGATAACCACAGACTCCGCAGTCAAAGGCGCACCAACTGGTTTTACCGTCCCAATCCGCGAGCTGCGCTTGTGTGCGGGCGCAGGATTCGTTTATGCATTATCTGGTACCGTGATGACGATGCCAGGCTTACCTGATAAACCCGCATTTATGAACTTAGATCTTGATGATGAAGGAAATATCGTCGGTCTCTCTTAGTGCAGTGATAACGTATCGCTATCAGTGAAGTGAGCATATTCATTGAGTGAGTGGTCTACTTACCTATCCACTCACTCTCAACAACTGTGAAAAGAGTTGTCTCAGGCCTTCTACTCTTGAATTGTTGATACAAAGCTCTCCTGCCTTACATCAACGCGCCTGTTTTAGACCTTTAGAGTTAAGACGCTAACCCTAAGCCTTGTTTAGCCATAGTTATTAAGCTAGAAAACCCTATTTATCTTCTTGTTTTGTCGCCACTTTACATTGTAAATCCATACTTGTTGACTTCTCCTTTCTACAATTTTGCGCCAATTTGATGCACGGGCTATTTAGCGCTTCACTAATATGGTGCAGTTGTCTTACAGTGAAATTTTAACCTCCTTGATTTTTAAGGAGATATTCTATGGCTCGATTCTTGTAGTAGACTTTTCACTAATAAGCACATTAGCACATGCTTTTCAAAACCTCTGCGTTGCATACCACCTCCTTCAGGTTAGCACCGTTTTGATGCATGTCAGAAAAGGGAAAGGGAATACTATGGAAGACGCACTCGCCGTAATTTTAGCAGGAGGGATGGGGTCTAGACTCAGCCCACTCACCGATGACAGAACCAAGCCAGCCGTACCTTTTGGCGGAAAATATAGAATTATAGATTTCACACTAACCAATTGTTTACATTCGGGTTTACGCAAGATCCTTGTTTTAACCCAATATAAATCTCATTCACTTCAAAAACACTTACGAGACGGCTGGTCGATATTCAATCCAGAGCTAGGCGAGTACATTACTGCTGTTCCACCACAAATGCGCAAAGGTGGTGCATGGTATGAAGGAACCGCCGATGCGATTTATCACAACATGTGGTTGCTATCGCGAAATGATGCAAAGTATGTGGTTGTGTTATCCGGCGATCATATCTATCGAATGGACTACGCTGCAATGCTTGAAGAGCATAAAGAGAAAGGTGCTAAGCTCACCGTTGCCTGTATGGATGTTCCCGTAGAGGATGCTTCAGCATTCGGTGTAATGGGCACCGCAGAAAACGGGCTCGTTACTTCGTTTATAGAGAAACCTGAAACCCCACCTACCCTTCCTGGAAGCGCGACCAGAAGCCTTGTTTCTATGGGAATATATATCTTTGATATGGATGTTTTGAAAGAAGCGCTTGAAGAAGACTCAAAACTCGATTCATCAAGCCATGACTTCGGAAAAGACATCATACCTAAGCTGATTGATACGGAATCCGTTTACGCTTATCAATTCTGTGGTAGTAAAGGGCGCGTCGATAAAGATTGCTATTGGCGCGACGTAGGTACCATTGATTCCTTCTATGAAGCGAATATGGATCTACTAGAACCTGTGCCGCCAATGAACCTTTATCAGTCTAATTGGGCGATTCGTACTTACGAGCCGCAGTTTCCACCAGCTCGTACTGTATCGTCGGCTACGGGTAATGAAGGTATTTTTATTAACTCCATCATTGCTACCGGTGTCATCAATTCCGGCGGCTCAGTACAGCACTCCATTATTTCTTCTAATGTACGTATCCAAGACAGTGCAACGGTAGTCGATTCTATCATTTTTGATGACGTGGAAGTCGGTGAAGGAAGTCAGTTGGTCAATTGCATAGTTGATAAACATGTTCGTATTCCGCCACATACTCAAATTGGCATCAACAAACTTGAAGATGCGAAGCGATTTAAAATCTCAGACAAAGGTATTGTCGTCATACCTGAAAGTTACCAATTCGATTAAACGACAAACTATCACAACAAAAAAGCGCACGATAATCATCGTGCGCTTTTGTTTAAGTGCCTGTAAACATTAGGCTATGACAAATAATCCATAATAATTAGATGTTACATACCGTTGACCAGCTACCATCTGTACCCGGTTCAGCCGCTGTCCACCAGTTCGCTTGGTAAACCACACCGTTGTGGATGATCTTATCACCTTGGTTAGCGTGGCTTGGATTACCTGCCCAATCCGTTTGTGGCAGAGCTGGGTATGTCACTAAACCTGTCGTATCACACGTACCTGGTTCAGTGGTACCACCACCCGTGCCCGCATTGAGATCACCAATTGGTAGATCTGGCTGTTCAAACTTAAACGCAAACTCTTTACCACCAGAAATCACTGAGTAGTTAGCCGGACCAGAGATTGGTAGGTAGTAAACCATATCAAGCTCGTAAGTGCCGCCCGCTGGCAAGTCTTTCCATGCTGGTAGAGAGAACGACACACGGTGCATTACGCCATCTAAGCCACCAATGTTGTTTGCTCGAGTATGTCCAGAAGCAATCACTTTCAAACCACCACCTGATTGGTCTTTCGCATTGTCCGGCGCAGATACTGGGATATCGAATTGGAATTCAGTACCGCCAGGGATCGCTTGACCAGTGTTGTTCGTAAACGTGATTTTCGGGTTAATTGGGTAGTTTTGGTCGCCAACTTTGAAGCCGCCAACACTAACAGTAATGTCTACTGCTTCAGTTGGTGTTGGACCAGTAGCTACTTTGTTACCGTAAGGCGTCGCAGACTTAAACTTGTCGTAGATAGCTTTGGTCATAGTGTTACCCATGTGGTATTCACCATTACCCGCCGCACAAGCTTGTTCAGTGGCATCTACTGCCGTACGATTACCATTTGCATCCAGTACGTAACAGTTGTAGTCACCGGCTAGTTCCCAGAACATGATACCGCCGATCTCTTTATCGATAACGTAATCGGCTTTCACCTCGATAGAAGCTTTATCTTCCGTAGATAGGAATACGCTCTTCTCCGCGTTCCACAACCAAGGTGCTACAGCAACGCTATCGTAATGACGAGTATAAGTACCAACAAACTTATCTGAAGGATCGTTGACTGGGTCAAGACCGTAAGCAGCTGCGTAAGAGCCCCATATACCGTTTTCTAGGTTCTTAGCATGCCACATTGGGTTAGAACCAGCGCCCATTTCGTTTCCTTTAGGGTCGGTATCATGCCACATGTTGTCGATACCAATAGCGCCGTGACCACAGTTGTTCTTCTCACCTTCACCTGTGCCCGGTTGGCACTCTGCTTGGTTTGGTAGTGCCGCTCGGCCCCAAAGGCCATTTTCACCACCAGTAACACCTTGCCAACCACGGGTGTAGTAAGGAACACCAATGTTAATACGACCTGCTGGCATAGAACCACGGAAGTAATGGTAAGCCCAGTCTGTGTTCAAGTAACCGATACCACCGTATGCAGCAGTGCCGTATACGTTCCACTGCGCTAGCTCAGAGTCTTTACCTGTATCGAATAAAGCCGCGTTATGACCAACGTGATCATTCCAAGCCCCATGCAAGTCGTAAGACATGATGTTTACGTAGTCTAGGTACTTAGTTACATCGAAGGTTTCCATCCCACGTAGCAAGTAACCTGAAGATGGTGCTGCGATAGTCAGCATATAATGAATACCATCTTGCGCGGATGCCGCATCAAGTTTCTCACGCAATACTTTCATCAGCTCTTGGTAAGACGCCCATAAATACTGACGACGTGGTTCCATGAAGTCTTTGTCGTAAGGGTTACCAGCACCAGCCATTGACGTCGGGTATTCATAGTCGATATCCAGACCATCGAACTTGTACTGACGCATCATTTCAACGGCTGAAGTTGCGAACTTCTCAATACCAGCATGATTAATAGAACCGTCCGCATTCGTCGTCATGGTGTAGAAGCCACCATCAGCTACACGATCGCCGTTCGTATCGAAGTGACCGCCCGTTTCAGCCCAACCACCAATCGAGATTAGCGTTTTAACATCATGTTTTTGCTTGTAAGTTGCTAGTGCACCAAAATGACCTTTAAAACCAAGAGCAGGATCTACCTCAACGCCTGGCCAAGTTTTGCCTGTAGCAGGGTTGTTTGGATCATTAACGTCGCCAACGTTTACTTTGCCGTCAGAACCAATGCTCACAAACGCGTAGTTAATGTGAGTAAGTTGTTCCCAAGGAATGTCTTTAACAAGGTAAGTCGATTGTGGGTCGTCACCTGCTCGCCAACTGGTGAAGTAGCCGATTACACGACGTGGGTGATCAGCCCCCATTTTCTCACGGCCTTCTTCGTCATAAATAGAACAGTAAGGAACATCTACACCCGTTGTTTGATAAAGACCATCAGGACGACAATTAGATGTCACTGCGCCGCCGTTTACCGTTAACGTTGCAAGTGCAGAATCTGCTGTTGCTCCAGCATCATCGGTTGCTTTCGCATAAACACTTAATGAGCCAGCTTGTGAAGGGGTTACATCCAGCGTGTATGGCGCTGTTGTAGCAGTGCCAGCAAGCACACCTGCAACATAAAAATCAACTTTAGCAACGGTACCATCCGCATCCGTAGCATTTGCAGTCAGTGTTACGGAACCACCCAGGTCAATAGAGTTCGCAGAAAGCACGACATCCACTGTCGGCGCTTCATTACCAGGTTGCGCTGATGCCACAGTTAACGTCACAACACTTGCCGTACTAACGGCACCTGCATCGTCATAGGCCTTGGTAGAGAACTCGTGCTGTCCTTCAGTTGCTGTCCACGATGCAGCATACGGCGCAGACGTTGCCTGACCAACTAATACACCATCAACAAAGAACTCTACTTTGCTAACAGTCCCATCAGTATCTGCCGCATCTGCAGCTAGGTTAACAACATCACCCGCAGTCACAGAAGCCGACGCAGAAGGCGATGTCAGAGTAACCGTCGGGACTTCATTCTGAGGTGGATCAACCGGTCCAGTGCCATCACAAGCGCCAAGTGTTTCCCACTCGCCCCACTCACCAGATTGCGCTGGATTGTTGTTTTGCGTCCAGTAACGCGCTTTATAAGCATTACCTTCATGCTGAACTTGGTCGCCACCGTTATAAACTTTTGATGATTGCCAAGTTTCTAGAGGGGCACAGTCAACTGCTGCGTAGCTATTGAAGGCCATAAGACAAGAAGCGGTGAGTGTGCTTAGTGTGAACACGTTTTTCACTGCGTTGCCGTTGTTAAGGTGCATAATCGCTCTTCCTTAAGTTATTGTTAAAACAATACTAAATGCGCTAAACGAAACGCATCTATACTTTTATTTCGACGTAAAATAACTTAAGTACAAGTTGGTGATTTCACACTATCTATTTACGAGTTTTCCACACCGCCTCGCAACAATCCACTAAATGATTGCAACAACGTACCTATTATTTGGCACCAGTAACTAATTTTATAACTCAAATAAATATGTCACTCGCAAATTAATAAAAAAGGTAAAAAAAGTCGCCATTTTGAAATAAAGATCACTAAGCCTTTGTTGACCTTGGCGTTTCATTAAAATGCCGCTTGTACTCGCGACTAAACTGTGATGGGCTCGTGTACCCGACCATTCTCGCTGCATCATTAACACGTCGCCCCTCTAACTGGATCAATTCGCGCGCTTTGTTAAGTCGAACTTTCTTAATATATTGCAACGGAGATTCAAGCGTGACATTGCGAAATGCTTGATGGAAAGCAGACACACTCATGTTGGCTTCTTCAGCCAATGCTTGTACGTTCAACTGTTCATGATACGCTTGATGTACACGATTTAGTGCTTTAGCGACCCTCGCGTAAGAACCTTCTTGATGTGCTAGGTCAAATAAAACATACCCCTCTTTGCTCACCAAAGTACGATACACAATTTCCTCAAGAAGCAGCTCGCCAAGCATGATAACATCAAGCTCGTCACACATTGCTTTCATTAACCGCTTGCACGCATCCAACATACCTTCATTCATACGTACCGACTTAAGGCCGCAACGGGTAGCATCCAGACACTTATTACTGAATTTCTCAGCCTCTAATTTTTTAACGAGTTTATGAAGAAGCGTTGGCGAAATATCTATCGAAATGCCAAGTAAAGGCTCATTGTTTGTCGCAAACGCTTCGCACTCTAGTGGCATGGGAACCCCGACAACAAGGTAATCATCGGGCCCATATTGCACTGGTGTATCACCAATATGAATGTTCTTATGCCCTTGACCCAAGACGATGATGCCGGACTGATAGACAAACGGCTGGCGATGATTCCCTTTGCTACTGCGATAAAACCATACGCCATCTATCGCTGTTTTCTTCATACCTTCTAGGTCATGCAGCCCCTGCTTTTCAACATATTGCTGCATGATATCTGCGAGAGTGTGCATTAGAGCGCTCCATCAATGACCAACGAGTTTGGTCTCTATTATCGTTTCGAGCACTATACTTCCTCTCGACTTTAACTTTCTAGCTCAAGAGCATCAATTTTGTAGAAATAGGCAAATTATTTGCAGAAATCGACCTGTTAACCATCGTTAATCAGGACTAATATGCATGTATTCAATCTCCTTCACTGGAAGCAAGAGGGCTAATAATGAACTTTTCTTATGTAAACCCAACCAAGATTTTCTTTGGTCAAAAACAAATCGCAGCAATCAAAGAAGCTATCCCATCCGACCAAAAAGTTTTAGTGGTATACGGTGGTGGCTCCATCAAAAAAAATGGCGTGTACGACCAAGTAGCAGAAGCTCTTGAGGGACATGAATGGCTAGAGTTTTCAGGTGTTGAACCAAACCCAACCAAAGAAACACTCGATAAAGCAGTCGCAATGGTAAAAGAGCATGGCGTTGACTTTATTTTAGCGGTAGGTGGTGGTTCAGTCATCGATGGCTCCAAATACGTAGCAGCGGCATCAAAGTATGATGGTGATGGTTGGGATATCATGATTGGTAAGCACCAAGTCACTGAAGCGACGCCTCTAGCTGCAATTTTGACATTGCCAGCAACAGGCTCAGAGTCAAACATGGGCGCAGTTATCACTAAAAAAGAAACTCAAGACAAACTTCCGTTCATGTCTCCAGCAGTGCAGCCAAAATTTGCCGTGTTAGACCCAGATGTAATGAAAACACTGCCAGAACGCCAGCTTATCAACGGCATTGTTGACGCATGGGTGCACGTATGTGAGCAATACTTGACGCTTCCTACCGGTGCAATGGTTCAAGATGGTTACGCAGAAACACTGCTGAAAACTTTAAAAACACTCGGAGAACAGTTTACGGAACGAGACGACGATATGTGGCGCGCAAACTTAATGTGGTCTGCTAACCAAGCATTGAATGGGTTAATTGGTAGTGGCGTTCCACAAGACTGGGCAACACATATGATCGGCCATGAATTAACGGCTCTATGGGGCGTTGATCATGCGCGTTCTCTTGCAATTGTCCAACCGTCGTTACTTCGTAACCAAATGCAGTTTAAGCGCCCTAAGTTAGAACAAATGGGTCGCAACGTATTTGGTCTTGAAGCAGGTGAGGATTTAGCAGAGCGCACAATCGAAGCTATCGAAGCGTTTTATCATCAACTTGATGTCGCAACTAAGCTCGAAAACTATGGTGAGAGCCGTGAACAAGCTATCGATGCCATCATTGATCAACTAAACAAACACGGCATGACTGTTTTAGGTGAAAACCAGGCGATCACACTTGAACGTAGCCGAGAAATCTTAGAGTTAGCTGTCTCATAACTGCAACAATTCTTCACTGCCCTTCCTAGGGTTTAACGGTATTGTGACTTAACAGTCACAATACCGTTTTTTTATGCTATTTTGTAAGCCACATCACGTTCAAAACGAGGAGGCTTCTAAAAACAACGATTCCCTCCAGACAAAAAATCGGCCGTGTTGGTTAGTAAAGAGACAACTGTCCAGCTTTACACAAATAAAAATAATTGAGATCAAAGAACGAGTTAACTCGTTAATTAAGTTTTGATTTGTTGTAGTGATGTACTACATAATTTTGTCTGTTCGAGAAAACACTTTATGTGGCTAGTTGTTGTCGTATTAGCATTCATACATATCATCAGTATCCGTAAAGGCTCTAAATGGCTCTTTTACGTTTCTAAACCATTACCAGTGCTCTGTATGCTTGGTATTTTAATTCAGTCCCCGGCTTACCCAATGCCATATGCGCATTGGATTTTGATTGGCTTATCGCTCTCGTTGCTTGGTGACGTGTTATTAATGCTCCCTAGAGACAAGTTCATTACAGGATTAGTGCTCTTTTGCTCTGCCCATCTCTCCTATAGTTATGGTTTTGCCATCATGTCAGCGTGGCATTTTACACCTTGGCTCCCAATTGCCTCGTTCGGACTCGGTATATGCGTCTACTGGTTGTTCCGACCGGATCTCGGTAAAGAAAAACGGCCAGTTGCTAGTTATATATTGGTACTGATGACTATGTGCTGGGCTTCGATCGAGTATTATTTGAGTGGGAAAACACAATCCTCCTCTTTTGCAGTGCTCGGAAGCTTTATCTTTATTATCTCTGGCATCGTATTGGCTTTCGAACGCTTTGGAGGACGGTCAATATTTTCACGACAAGTTGTCATGGTGACCTACTATTCTGCACAGACACTAATGGTTATGTCTGTTGTTGCGATTGTTGTTCGTTATCCGTATCTCGTTGAACTGAGTTAGTCATACTCTAGACTGCACCAACATTAAAGAAACATGGATGTATCTTGTAAGCGATCTGAATAGAGTCTTAAAATCATCGCCTAAACATTAGCTTATTCTTAATGAAATTACGCGCACAACTTGCTATTGTAAAAGGATATTTTTCCGTTATAGCGTGCCCCTTTGAAAGAGAATACTCCCGTCGTTGAGTTTAGCGACGTAAATAAGTGGTATGGCGATTACCACGCTCTAAAAGACATCAACTTCTCCGTGCATTCTGGCGAGATCGTCGTGGTGTGTGGCCCTTCAGGTTCCGGAAAATCAACGCTCATTCGTTGCATCAATCATCTTGAATCGATTCAAGAAGGCCAGCTTCATGTGTTCGGCCAGCCTTCTCACGCAAAATCTCTCAAGCCCGGTAAAATCGGCATGGTGTTCCAACACTTTCACCTTTTTCCTCATTTGACTGTACTGGAAAACCTCACCTTAGCGCCGATTCGCACACACAAATTATCAAAACAAGAAGCTGAAAAACGCGCAAGACATTACCTAAAGCGAGTCAATATTGAAGAGCAAGCGAGTAAGTATCCTATCCAGCTTTCTGGCGGTCAGCAGCAACGCGTCGCGATTGCCCGCTCCTTGTGTATGGAACCGGATTTACTCCTGTTTGACGAACCGACTTCGGCGCTTGACCCGGAAATGATCAACGAAGTGTTGGATGTCATGGTTGAACTGGCTCAAAGTGGAATGACGATGATTTGCGTCACGCACGAAATGGGATTTGCCAAAAAAGTAGCGAACCGCGTGGTATTTATGGATGAAGGCCAAATCGTGGAAATGAACTCACCGATCGCCTTATTTGAAACACCACAGCATCCACGAACCCAAGCATTTTTGAACCAAATTTTAAGTTACTGATGATAGTTCGCGTAATCAAACCCGTCCTTCAAGCTTTGCTGCAAATGATGCTCCTCTTCATCGCGATTGTGTGGGTGTTGGACTCTGGTGCCGCTGCTATGGGCTATCAATGGCAATGGGAACGCGTACCTGATTACATCGCTTTTTATGAAGATGGGGAATGGTGGCCAGCAGAACTTATCGATGGGTTATTGGTCACGCTAAACATCTCGGGTATTAGTCTATTCTTCACCTTAGTGTTGGGGTTGGTCACCGCGTTACTAAGGCTTAGCGATTCGAAAGTCGGCAATGTTATTGGCACCACTTATGTCGAGGTAATACGCAACACGCCGTTGTTGGTGCAAATCTATTTGCTCTACTTCGTGTTTGGCCCCGTGATTGGTTTGGACCGATTCAGTACCGCCGTTTTGGCATTGTCCCTTTTCCAAGGTGCTTACACTGCAGAAATATTCCGCGCAGGTTTAAACAGTATTCCTAAAGGGCAATTCGAAGCAGCACAAACACTCGGGTTATCACCGTTTTACACTTACAAAGACGTAATTTTGCCCCAGGTTTTACAGCGCACATTACCGCCATTGACCAATGAAGTGGTTTCTTTGATCAAAAACTCTTCCATTGTAAGCGTGATGGCGATTTTTGATTTAACAACACAGGCACGCAACATCGTCTCAGAGACGGCGATGCCGTTCGAAATTTGGTTTACCGTGGCAGCAATTTATCTTGCTCTCACTCTGTCACTTTCTGGCTTGTCTGCATGGCTAGAACACAAACTCGGAGCCAGTTGGCGCAAATTATAAGGAGATAACATGAAGTTATTCAAAGCGACCATTACTGCATTATTAGGGCTAGCCATAGCTATGCCTACAATCGCGAAAGAAGATGTCGCCACACCCAATGTAGATCAAATCAAAGAACGAGGAACTTTGCGCGTTGGTATGTCAACATTTGTACCTTGGGCAATGCGTAACAAGCAAGGTGAGTTAATCGGTTTTGAAATCGATGTTGCCAAACGCTTAGCACAAGATTCAGGTTTGAAAGTGGAATTCGTACCGACTGCGTGGGATGGCATTATTCCCGCACTACTGGCGAAAAAGTTCGACGTGATCATTGGTGGCATGTCTGTTACGCCTGAACGTTCCAAAAGCGTCTTGTTTACTGCGCCCTACTCGCACTCAGGCGTTCAAGTAGCAGCAAACAAAGAACTCGCCTCTGGTTTTAGCGAATTTTCGGATTTTGACTCACGACGCGTAAAAATTGCGGCTCGTCGCGGCGCATTCACCGTTCAAGTAGCCAGAGAAACCTTCCCGAAAGCGAAGATCCTGCAATTTGATGACGACGCGCAAGCGTTCCAAGAGGTGCTGAATGGTAACGCCCACGCGGTCATTGCTTCTAGCCCAAAACCTGAACATGAGACAGTGAAACACAGCGACAAACTATTCCTTCCATTCTCTGAGCGACTATCAAAAGGTAACGAAGCCTTTGCTGTTCGCTTGGGGGAAGAAGATAAAAAAGCCTTTTTCAATAAATGGATTGAAGCAAGAACCCAAGATGGATGGTTAAAACAACGTTATGAATACTGGTTCTCGACATTAGATTGGCAAGATCAAGTCGCGCAAGGCCAGTAATCTAAATGGCTCGTGGACGCCGCGAGCCTATACTTTTGAATCATCTATTTTACTTTTCCATCATCTATCGGAGTTAAATTTTTGGGCGAACACACTACCACTCGCACTGCACCCGCGAAATCCAGCACAGGCTACCTTTTACCGCAATTAAACACACTAGACTGGGTACTACTTGTTATGTGCGGTATCGGTGGTGTTTGGCTGTACCATCGGTCCACTATTGGTGTGCATTATTTGTGGCAGTGGAAAGAGGCGCTTGAATTACTTTTCACGCCTAGAGCAGATGGTGGTTTGCCCTACTTCTTCCAAGGTTTGATTTCGACGTTAAGGCTCAGTATTTGGGGCATCAGCTTCGCATTAGTGTTTGGCACTTTGTTAGGCTTAGCACGCTTCTCTCGTTCCGTTTGGTTGCGCACACCTGCCAATGCGTTTATCCAGTTAGTGAGAAACATCCCTCCGTTGGTGTTTGTTTTTATTTTCTACTTTTTCATATCTAACCAATTGATCCCGTTACTCGGTTTGGAAGATCTTCTACGAAACTACAACGGCGAACCAAATACGCTACAGCACTTTCTGTTTGGGCCTTCGAACCTTTGGGAAAACCTTGCCTCTGGCGTGTTATGTGTCGGCTTACTTTCTTCTGCCTACATTGCAGAAGTTGTGCGCGGTGGCTTACTAAGTATCGACCAAGGTCAGTGGGAAGCGGCTGACTCATTGGGCTTGTCTCGATGGGTGAAATACCGATTTGTTATCGCGCCACAGGTGCTTAAATCAATAACACCTGCACTTGCCGGTCAAACCATCTCTTTGGTGAAAGACACCTCTATTGTTTCACTGATTTCGATACAAGAAATGACGTTTGTTGGGACAGAGATGGCAAATTCATCAGGGTATATATTTGAAATTTGGTTGATTGTCGGCCTCGCTTACTTCTTAATTTGTTTTGGTCTGTCACTTATTTTTCGCCATATTGAAGCAAAATCGGAAGCCATTTCAAATTAACTCAACCGCATATGTAATTAGGCACATTTGATTCTTCAAATCAGAATTGCACCCTGTTACATTGGCAAGATGCTAAATTTTCGGCGTTTTTCATGGAGTTAAAGAATCAATCCGACTACGAGCGATACATAAAACAAGATAATCTTGGTGAATATTACGTAGTTCTCAATCAATTCACTTTTCACAGTGTTTATCAGCCAATTTTTGATAGACGCCAACGTATTATTGGTATGGAAGCCTTACTGCGTATTCGTGGCATTGATGGTTCCCTAATTCGTCCTGACGTGTTTCTGGCCAATAATGGTCTTGATCCCTACTTTCGCTTATGTGTAGAGTTTTTATCTAGAGCAATGCACATTCGAAATTTCGCACGCTATTTCGCAGGGACGCCGATCAAACTGTTTCTTAACGTCATGCCTCAAACGCTACTCACACTAACCAAAGACATGGGCTTTAAAGATAACGGCCTGCTTTACAAACGCCTTTCCGAACTTGGTATGAGCCCATCAGACGTAGTTTTTGAAGTAGTCGAAGAGTCATGCGGAGATACGGATTTATTAATCAAAGCCGTACAGTTAATGAAAGCAAATGGTTTTATCTTTGCTATCGATGATTTTGGCGCCCAACATTCTGATATCGCACGTGTTCAGCAGCTCTGCCCTGACATCATCAAAATCGATCGTTCCTATTTGCTAGACTACTGC
The DNA here is from genome assembly GCF_033340395.1 of Vibrio sp. 1159. Classification (NCBI taxonomy): domain Bacteria; kingdom Pseudomonadati; phylum Pseudomonadota; class Gammaproteobacteria; order Vibrionales; family Vibrionaceae; genus Vibrio; species Vibrio sp. 1159. The sequence goes on from NZ_JAWOWL010000010.1 coordinate 59,794, forward strand.
GCCGGAGAAACCTTTTCCATACATAGCGCCGTTGATCTAGCGGATCATATGGGAGCAAAAGTCATTATAGAAGGGGTTGAAGAAGACGTGCAGCTACAAGCTATGTATCAACTTAATTTGGATTATTACCAAGGCTTTTACTTAGGAAAGCCTTGCGCCATTCATCACTGGACAGATCGCCTAAACATCGAGACGACAGTGCATTAACACTGCCCACTTACAGCACAGTGAAACCAAAAAAGCGCCGATATAATATGCTCGGCGCTTTTTAGTTTTACTCAGATGTCACTTATTTAGTTAAGCGTTCATTTCCCTAGAAAAAATCAATAGAATTACGACCGCTCTTCGGATCACGAGTGGCTTGTGGTTTGTCTTCTTTTTTGCCTTTCTTAGCAGACTGAGACAACGCTTCTTTCTGCGCTTTACGCTCTTTATGTGCCGCTTTGCGGCCTGTTGATTTAGGCCCAGAGGCTTTAGGTGACTTACTTTGACGAGACTTATCTTTACGAGAAGACTGCGCTTCTTTTTTCGCTTTCTTTTCTGCTTTTTGCTCTGCCGTTTCAGGTTCGGTTACTGGCGCATCGCAAACCACAACATAATATTCCTGGTTAAACTCGAAAAAGTCACCATCATACATCTTGCGGCGCTTACGTGTTTCTAGTTCACCATTCACCGCGACGTAGCCTTCCTCGATGATATGTTTTGCTTCGCCGCCACCGCTGACCAAGTTTGCGATTTTAAAAAGCTTGTACAGTTCGATTGGATGCGCATCAACATCGATGCCAATCGCTTCGATCTCAATCTCTTCGCCTTCTAAATACTCTTCGTGGTCGTAATCTTGGGTCATGTTACTTACTCTTACTATTTGATGCCCTGAAGTTTAAACGCAATGCTTAAAAATAGAAACCTCTGCCGATGTTCAATCACCGATTCGCCTTGGCATTTGAGCACCTCTTAACCCATTTAACTTGTCGCTTGTTAACTTGTATACCGATGCGTAGCTCAAACGAAGCTGCAATTACGCAACCTGAAGGTATATACTCTCTAAGTTATTGTTGAAAAGAGCGAATACTTTGTCTCAACCAAGTAGAATTACCTTTGTCACTGCGAACTTGTTTAATTTTGTCGCACCGCCTAACGCCTACTATGATTTCGAGAACATATACTCGTTAGAGCAATGGCGAGACAAACTTTCGTGGACACAACGTCAAGTTGAAAAACTGGAAGGCGACGTGATTGGCTTACAAGAAGTATTCAGTATCGAGAAGACCCAGGCATTCTTTTCAACCATCGGCTACCCCTACTTTGCGACCGTTGACACCCCACATGTTGAAGATGAGTACATTTACTCAAGCCCTGTTGTGGCAATCGCATCTCGGTTTCCAATAGAAAAAGTACAAGCGGTAGAGTTTGACTTAGCAACGCTTGAGCCTTTTGGAGTAAGTGTTGTTCCAGAGTTCAGTCGCAAACCTATCTATGCCCAAGTAATACATCCTGTACTTGGTCATATCGCCGTTTACGTAACGCACCTGAAATCTCAACGCCCAGCCGACTCAGAACAACCAGAAACGTCTAGCACGATTATTGGGCGCTGGTTATCCACCCAGCAAAGAGGCTGGGAAGCAGCGATGTTAAGAGACGCGATGCAAAAGAGGTATCGAAAAGAACCAATGCCGACAGTGTTAATGGGCGATATGAATGAACCTATCACTCCTATCAGCGTTAACAGCTCATTGGTATCCAACACTGGTGACAGCGTCACTGAATTACAACTCAAAGATGGTTGGTTATTGCAAAGTGACACCCTGAAGGATGAACGCCCAGCCACGCACTATCATTTTTCCACTGGGAATGTACTCGACTATATCTTGCTCTCACAAGAGTTTGATACCTTATCAGATATATCGGTTGCCGAGGTTGTTGACTATCAGGTGTCTAACCAACATCTGATCAACCCGATTTATAACAGAGATAAAAACGCCAGCGACCACGCATTTGTGGCGCTGACGGTTGAAGTAAAGCTTTGAGCAACCTATTTAGTTACTTAGTGACGTTTCACAATTTTACGCGGGATAAGTTCTACGCCAGGCTTGTAACGCTTGGCGGAAGCGTTGAGTGCTAACTCCATTGCGCTGTCCGCGATCAACTCAAACTGTTGAGGCAAAGAGTTGATTTTCACAGGCAAGAAGTCCAGCAGTCGATTATCACCAAATGTCGCTAAACGCACCTTTCCCATCAGTTCTGGTTTTTCTAGCATTACATCCAACACACCTTCTAACAGTGTGTATGACGTTGTAACAATGGCATCTGGCAATGCGTTCTCTGTTAACCATCTCTCTAAGACTTTCTTGCCTTCTTCCCGAGAGAAGTGTTGTCCATAACCCACTGTTGCCGTTTTGCCACCTTGTTGAGAAGCAGATAGAAAACCGAGCTCACGCTCTTTTGAGACTTGAAGATCTTGCAATGCACCGATTAAGCCAATGGACTTAATATCTTCGGACAGTACTGACTGAGTGAGTTCAAGTGCGGCGTCAAAATCTTCGCTGATGACACAACAAAAGTGCTCATCATCCATTGGACGGTCTAGCGCGATAACTGGCGTACCTGAATTTTGCAACTTAAGATAATACTCGTTTGCAGTGGGCATACCACTTGCCACAAACAACGCATCAATACGACGACTGACTAATGCTTCCGCCACCTTTTGCTCTGTATCAGGATCATCATCAGAGCAGCCAATCAAAATTTGGTACCCCGCTTTCCGAGAGTTTTGCTCTATCAGCTTTGCAAGACGCGCATAACTGGTGTTCTCTAAGTCTGGGATGATAAGCCCAAATGAGCGTGAATTACCTGCCCGCAAGGAAGACGCCGCATGATCTGGCTTATAATTGTACTCTTCTACAACGGCCATCACCTTTTTCTGAGTCTTCTCGCTGATGCGGTATTTCTGCGCTTTTCCGTTAATCACATAGCTTGCAGTTGTCTTAGAAACACCCGCTAATTTGGCTATTTCATCCAGTGTCATATTCTAAACCTTATTCTGTGCGCGCGATCATATTAATACATCAACGATCTTTCGATAAGTTGAATTATAAGCTGAACCGATTCAGTATAAAAGCTGAAAGGATTCAGCAAAACTTAAAAATTGACGTAAATCACCCGAACACGCAACAAACCAATTTGTGAGCTAGGCTATAGGACAGCGGCAAAGGCTCGTTTGTTAACGTCAGTTTTTAAAACAGTTTTTCTGAGTCTTTTAAAAAATTTACCAACAAGCTGAATCGATTTAGCTTGAAAGATAAAAGGTTTGAGGAGTGATAAGCGCTCAGAAGAAGCGGCGTTCAACTTCCCACACAGAATACATTTTTAAATTGATACCTTAAGGCTGGAGAAGCACCATGCTTAAGCTAAATAAGAACGACATTACCCTCTCGCAATCAGCGACAAATAAGTTTGAAGCAATAAAGAGTATTGCTCATAGCCTGACTGATAAAGGCCTAGTTGAACGCGGTTACGTTGAAGGCATGCTAAACCGTGAAAACCAAAACTCTACGTTTTTGGGGAACGGTATCGCCATCCCGCACGGTACAACCGACACTCGTGCAATGGTGAAAACAACGGGTGTTGCTGTGCATCACTTCCCACAAGGTGTCGACTGGGGTGATGGCAATACTGTGTTCGTCGCTATCGGTATCGCAGCTAAATCTGATGAACACCTTGGCATTCTTAAACAGCTCACCAAAGTGCTAGGCGCAGATGGCGTAGAAGAGCGTCTGCGTAATGCAAAAAACGAAGACGAGATCATCGCCCTACTGCACGGTGATGTTCAGCTTGAAGCAGACTTTGACGCTTCTTTAATTCAACTCATGTTCCCTGCGAGCGACATGCTACAGATGAGTGCTGTTGCTGGTGGTCTGTTAAAAAATACTGGATGTGCTGATAACGAGTTCGTTGCAGATCTCGTTACCAAACAACCAACTCACTTAGGTAATGGCCTGTGGTTAATTGGCAGTGACAAACATGTCACTCGCACAGGTGTGTCATTTGTCTCGACGGCAAACGACTGCGAATATGAAGGTCAAAAAGTGCGTGCACTTGTCGCGTTCGCAGCATGTAACAATGCTCACCAACCTATCCTAAAAACGCTTTCTAATATTGTGTTTAACAATGAACACGGCAAGCTTTTAGATGCATCAGTAGAACAGATTCTTGCTTTGTTCAAAGGTGAAGAAGTCACAGCCGCATCTTCAGAAGAAGGCAATACCGCTGTATTTAAAATCAAAAACTCTCACGGCCTACATGCTCGTCCGGGGGCAATGTTAGTCGCAGAAGCGAAAAAGTTTGAATCCACTATACGTGTTGCCAACTTAAACGGAGATGGAAAAGCAGTAAACGCGAAGAGCCTAATGAAAGTCATCGCGCTGGGCGTTAAGCACGGTCACCAACTTCAATTTACAGCAGAAGGCCCTGATGCCCCGCAAGCCTTGGAGTCTATCGGAAATGCAATCGCTTCTGGCCTTGGTGAAGGTTAAGGATCCGATATGACAAAAAAAACAAATAAGGTTGTCACTATTACGCTCAACCCAGCATTGGATTTAACAGGTTCAGTAAATGAACTAAACGTTGGTTCCGTGAGCTTAGTACAGCAAAGCAATCTCCACGCTGCTGGTAAAGGTGTCAACGTAGCAAAAGTGTTGAGCGATTTAGGCGCAGATGTCACGGTTACCGGCTTTCTTGGTAAAGATAACCCTGAGCTATTCCATCAGCTTTTCAATGACATCAACGTTAAGAATGAATTTGTGGAAGTAGAGGGTGCCACTCGTATCAACGTTAAGCTGGTTGAGGCCAATGGCAACGTCAGTGATATCAACTTCCCTGGCGTTCAAGTAACGACCAACGAAATTACTCGCTTTGAGGAGATACTATTTCGTCTAGCGGAGACGCATGATTACTTTGTACTTGCAGGTAGCTTACCTAGAGGCGTAACCGCCGAACAATGCGCTGCATGGATAGAAGCACTGCATCAACAAGGCAAAAAGGTGTTGTTCGACAGTAGCAAAGCCGCATTGAAGTCAGGTATTGAAGCTCACCCATGGTTAATTAAACCTAACGATGAAGAACTTGGTGATTTTGTTGGCGAACATCTAGAAACGCCTGAACAATGCCAAGCTGCTGCGCAAACACTGAGCGACAAGGGCATAGAAAACATCGTGGTTTCTATGGGACCTGACGGTGTTATGTGGCTCAACCAAGGCGAATGGCTTAGTGCAAAACCGCCTCGAATGAATGTAGTGAGCACCGTTGGCGCAGGCGATACGCTGGTCGCTGGCTTGTGTTGGGGCCACATGCAACTGATGCCTAAAAACGATTTATTGCGCTTCGCTACGGCACTTTCTGCTTTGGCAGTTAGTCAAGTTGGCGTAGGGCTAACCAGTCAGGAAGAACTGGAAAATATCAAGCGACAAACTGAAGTTAGCGCGCTTTACCCTATTACAAACTTAGAACAAAACTAAGGAACAGAAGGTTATCGTATGAATATTGCCATTATTACTGCCTGTCCGAGCGGTGTAGCAAATAGCATCCTTGCGGCAGGATTACTAGAACAAGCCGCCGCAAAATTAAACTGGAATGCCAAAATAGAATGTCAATCAAGTGTGGTTGAACCAACACTATTGACGGAAGCTGACGTTGAACAAGCCGAAGTCATTGTCATTGCGGCAAATACTAGCGTCGACACTTCTCGTTTTGTAGGAAAAAAGGTTTACCAAGCGGAAATTAGCGAAATAGCAAAAGACGCAACTGCGTTTCTCCAGCAAGCGGTTGAAAACGCCACTTTACTTGAAAAAGCAACCACACTTGCAGCCCCTATCACTGCAGATACAACATCAGCAGCGAAGAAAATTGTTGCAATCACCGCTTGCCCTACTGGCGTTGCGCATACCTTTATGGCGGCAGAAGCTTTAGAAGAAGAAGGCAAGCGTCGTGGCCATCAAATCAAGGTGGAAACTCGTGGTTCAGTTGGCGCTAAAAACCAACTGACTGAGCAAGAAATTGCAGACGCCGATCTGGTGATCATTGCTGCGGATATTGAAGTGCCACTTGATCGCTTTAACGGCAAAAAGATGTACCGCACGAAAACAGGTCCAGCTCTGAAGAAAACAGCCGAAGAGATGGACAAAGCATTCGAGCAAGCCACGATTTACCAACATTCAGGTTCTGCAAATTCTGCTTCGGCAGCAGACGAGAAGAAAGGCGCTTACAAACACTTGATGACAGGGGTATCGCACATGCTGCCTGTGGTTGTCGCTGGTGGTTTGATCATCGCCCTATCGTTCGTGTTTGGTATTGAAGCATTTAAAGAAGAAGGCACACTAGCAGCAGCCTTGATGAACATTGGTGGTGGCTCTGCATTCGCATTGATGATTCCTGTACTTGCTGGCTATATTGCGTTTTCAATCGCTGACCGTCCTGGTCTCGCTCCTGGTCTTGTTGGCGGTATGCTAGCAAGTTCTACTGGCGCAGGTTTCCTTGGCGGTATCGCGGCTGGTTTCATTGCTGGTTACGCAGCGAAACTCCTCGCAGATAAGGTGAAACTGCCACAATCGATGGAGGCGCTAAAACCGATTCTGATCATTCCATTTGTGGCAACATTGTTCACCGGACTTGTCATGATCTACATCGTAGGCGGCCCAGTTTCAGGCATCATGAACGGCCTGACTGACTTCCTAAACAACATGGGTTCTGACAGTGCAGTACTACTGGGTATTATCCTTGGCGCTATGATGTGTTTCGACCTAGGAGGCCCGGTAAACAAAGCCGCTTACGCATTTGGTGTTGGCCTTCTGGCTTCACAAACTTACGCACCAATGGCGGCAATCATGGCCGCAGGTATGGTTCCTGCGCTAGGTATGGGTTTAGCGACCTTCATTGCGAAGAACAAATTTGAACAAAATGAACGTGAGGCAGGTAAAGCATCATTTGTCTTGGGCCTTTGTTTCATCTCTGAAGGCGCAATTCCATTTGCTGCGAAAGATCCAATGCGCGTGATTCCATCTTGTATGGCAGGTGGCGCGCTTACTGGTGCCCTATCGATGCTATTCGGTGCGAAATTAATGGCACCACACGGCGGTCTATTCGTGCTGCTAATTCCTAACGCAATTTCACCAGTATTAATGTATTTAGTGGCTATTGCAGCAGGTACAGCGGTAACTGGCTTTGCTTACGCATTCTTAAAAAGCAAAGCAGAAGCGAAACAAGAAGTCGCAGCTTAATTAGAGCGACTCCGGTTAACAATGCCACCCTCGAATTTGGCATTTAGCACCTCCCTTTAATTCCGGTTAAGGGAGGTGTTTTTTATTCCGCAGCCGGAACGGCTACAATGTCTACTTCCCCACTGCTCATATCCACCGTTGCTTGATAAGCGCTATGCGGGTCACCGTAGTGCTTGAAGGTAAAGTGGTAAACGTTAGCTGGCGTCCACAAGGTTTTTGATTCTGCGGGCAGAATGTCATAGCCGTCTTGCTGATAAAGCTCTGTCGCCATTACATTTGCGATTGCCGCCTGCTGGTTAGCGTCTCGATCCACCTTTGGCTCTAGTGACGGGTTACTTGGATAAGACTCACCGTTGTAACTCATGAGTCGATATGAGCCATTACTCCAAACGATAAAGTCCTGCCAACCATTACTGTAACTGTCGGCTAGTACAATAGGCGTGCGAGTTACCGACATTCGATTAATAACGTTTCCCTCATTATCAAACATATATGCAGAGCAGCCACCACTACCACAGAAATAGCGATCTTGAAGCAACACTATGTGTTCTGCCTTTCCGTCGCTGTTTAGGTCGGCGCTACCCGATAGATAACGTAGATTGTCTTGCTCGAGCGACAGCCCTTCAGGGGCTAAAACCTTACTATCAATCCAACTGGAAATTACTTCAGCACTAACACTGTTAATTTTAGGGGCAGGTTGTTTGGTTTCTGTCGGCATGCTATCCGTCGCGGTGCAGCCAACCAAGGTGAAAGAACCAACGAAGAAGAGTCCGTTTAATATGCGCTTATTCATGTAATCTCAATCTTTGATGTGTCGTTACATCAGTATACGCATGATTTGCATTGTAATCGTAAGAAAATCATTAAAATCAAGCAAATGAATGGTTTGGTATATATTAGTAAGATCAAAAAAGCCCCGAAGAAAACCTTCAGGGCTAGGCAGGAAGCTGGCAAATAGCCAGGAGTCCCTATGCAGTGGTCGGTTTTACCCTAAACAGAATTGCAAACATCACTGGCACCACTATCAGTGTCAGTACAGTAGCAAAACCAAGACCTGCCATAATCGTTATTGCCATCGAGCCAAAGAAGGCGTCGAAGACCAGTGGAATCATCCCCAAGATAGTTGTTAGGGCAGCCATACTTACCGGACGAACGCGGCTTATCGCACTATCGACAATCGCGAGGTAAGGATCTTTACCTGACTCCAACTCAAGGTTAATTTGGTCAAGCAACACAATACCGTTTTTCAGAATCATGCCACTTAGGCTTAACAAACCAAGGAATGCTGTAAAACTGAACGGCATGTTCGTGGTAAGCAAACCAAAAGCAACGCCAATGATCGCTAACGGAACGGTGAACCAAATGACCAACGGCTTTTTGATTGAGTTAAACAGTAAAATAGTAATGATGAACATCAACAAGTAACCCATCGGCAATGAACCGAATAGGCCTTCTTGTGCATCTTTGGATGATTCGTACTCACCACCCCATGTGATTTCGTACCCTTCTGGAACATGCAATGCCATCACTTTAGGCTGTACACGAGCAAATAAGCTTGCTGCCGTGTCGTCACTCAACACATCATGGTCCGCGAGAACGGTTAACGTACGCTTACGGTCACGACGCTGAATTAGCGGCTCACTCCAATCCAGTTGAACGCCATCAATCACTTGATCAACCGGAATATACGTTTGCAACGAAGGACTCCAAATGGTCACGTTTTGTAGTGATTCAAAATCTACGCGTTCTTCTTCAGGAAGGCGTGTCATAATTGGCAACGTATGTGTACCATCACGCAAGTAACCTAAGGTGCTACCACCAAACGCCATTTGCAGAGTGCTTGAAAGATCTTCTTTCGAAATACCTAAGCGACGAGCTTTAGACTCATTGAAAACGGGTACAAGTTCCTTGGTGCGCTCTCGCCAATCGTGACGAATGTTTCGGGCACCAGGATCGGTATGAAGGATGTCTTCAACTTGCACCGCCAAGTCACGTAAAACTTGTGGATCAGGGCCAGTAATACGCGCTTCGATCTTAGACGCTGGTGATGGACCAAATTCCATCAATTTAAACTGGAACGTAGGCGCATCAAATGTTTTCGCCAGATTCTCATCTAACTTATGCAGTAAACCAAACATTTTCTCACGATCAGTCGCGCGAACTTGGAACTGCGCGTACGCTTCGTAACTTTTTTCTGGTTGATAGGTTAAAGCAAAACGCTGTAGGCCCTGCCCAATCGAAGCAGAAACAAAGTCAATATCATCTTGCTGACGAATGTAGCTTTCGACCTCTTCAGCTTTTTTAATCGTTTCACGGATGTCAGTACCCTCTGGCATCCACATATCCACGTAGAACATCGGCGTATTCGATGGTGGGAAGAACTGCTGTTTTACATTACCAAATGCCACGACAGCACCCACTAATAGCGCCACCATGCCAGCAACGGTAAGCCAGCGGAATCGCAATGCAAATTTCAGCGATGCCCCAAATACGACAAACAACCAGCCTTTATAAGGATCATCTTCGCTAGTACCCTGCTCTTTGTTTTCCTCTTTCAACAAAAGATCGGCAAGGAAAGGCGTCAGTGTAATGGCGGTAATCCAGCTTAAAAATAGTGAGAAACACAGCACCCAGAATAGAGAGCCCATGAACTCACCTGTCGCATCTTGCGACAAACCGATAGGTGCAAAAGCCGTAATTGCAATAACAGTTGCGCCCAGCAAAGGCCATTGTGTTTGCTTTACAATATCGACAGCCGCTTGAACTTTGGTACGCCCTTTCTTTAGGCCAACCAATATGCCTTCCACGACAACAATCGCGTTATCAACCAGCATACCCAAGGCAATAATTAACGCGCCAAGAGAAATACGATGCAGTTCGATGTTGTTGTAATTCATCAAGATGAAGGTACCAAATACCGTCAATAACAACACAACTCCAATGATGACACCACTGCGTAAACCCATAGTAAACAGCAACACAATGATTACGATCGCCACTGCCTCCGCTAGACTAATTACAAACGCTTTAACAGATTCATCCACCTCATTGGCTTGGTTGTAAAAGTAGTTCATATCGATGCCAGCAGGCTTGATAGACTCAAGGCTCGCGAGCTCCGCATCCAAACGTTCACCAACCTCAACCACATTCACACCCGATGCAAACGAGATACCGATATTAATCGCTTTTTGACCGTTAAAGAGTACGACGTTGCTTGGCTTCTCTTGAATACCGCGAGAAATCGTTGCTACGTCTTTTAGACGAATTAGATTTCCTGTGTCACGGCCATGAATGATCAGATTTTCTAGTGCTTCTACTGTGTTTAAGGTGCCGCTTGGGCGAATAACAAGGCTTTCGCCATTGACCATCACTTCACCTGCTGAAACCACATTGTTTTGCTGGTTCAACAAGCTCGAAACCACATTCATGTCTAAGTTCAGTGCAGCAAGGCGATCAAGTGAGATCTCAACGAATAGCATTTCTTGCTGATCGCCCGTGATGTCTACCTTACCAACACCATCAACAAGCTCGATTTCACGGGTCAGGTAATCCGCATAACGTTTCAGCTCTACATAGTCGTAATCGTCACCAGTGAGCATTAACATCACGCCATAAACGTCACCGAAATCATCAATGATCTGTAAAGACTGAACACCTTGAGGCAATGATGGTCGTAAATCATTAATTTTACGGCGCATTTCATCCCAAATTTGCGGCAGTTCATCAGGACCATAGTCCATTTCCATGCTCACCGTTATTTGAGACATACCATTAGAAGACGTAGAGGTAATTTTGTCGATATAAGGGAGTTTTCGAATCTCTTTTTCTAGAGGATACGTCAGCTCTTCTTCAACTTCTTTTGACGTCGCGCCAGGGTATGTTGAGATGATCATGGCATCTTTGATCGTAAATGCCGGGTCTTCTAATCGTCCAAGCTCCAAAAATGACGTTAAACCACCAACAGCAAGGATAATAATGAACAACCAGCTGATGACTTTGTTTTTTATTGAATACTCAGCAATGTTCATTATTGGTTATTCTCCACAACATCCACATGTTTACCTTCGCGTAATTTACGCAGATTTGAATTAATCAGAATATCGCCCTGGCTAACACCTGACGACACAATGGCTCCATTGCCATTCACTTGAGAAATCATGACAGGCACTCGTGTGACAATGTCACCTTCTTTTTTCCACACAAAGAACTCATTCCCTTCACTGCCTGCTTGAAGCGCCGTGACAGGAACACTGTAACCATCAATAGAGGTAATGCCCGCCTTCACCATATCGACCAAAACGCTTACGCTGGTTCCCGGCAATATCTCTGTTTTTGGCTGTGGCATCGTCAAGTACATTTCGTAGGTTTGAGTTTCAGCGTTGGGTTCACTTGTGTGCTCTAAATAGTCCAAAGCAAATCTGCCATCGATGCCGGAAAAGGTTGCTCTAGGCTTGTAGCTCATGCTGTCTGAGTTTGGGTCTACCATCGCTAAAACATTGTCGGAAAGCTCAATACGCACGTAAACCAAATCGTTTTGGTATAGGTTTAACACGGGTTCACCAATTGCCACACGCTCAAAACGTTCTTTGAAAACATCAGATACTTTGCCGGCGAAAGGGGCGAATAAACGGGTGTAATTCAATTGATTGGTCGCGTTATAGAAAGTAGCCTCAGCTAGCTCTTTATTGGCGGTTAGCTCATCAAGTTCCGCTTTTGAAATCATTTGACGTGCATGCAAGTCTTCACCGCGTTTAAGCTGACGAATTGCAAGTGTGTATTGTGCTTCTGCGTCATTCACGGCTTGCTTCTCTTTGCTATCATCTAGCTTTGCGATCATTTGCCCCTGCTTAACAACGTCACCCGCTTTAACCAATACGTGCTGAACTTCCCCAGCGCGGCGAAATGCCATTGGCGTTTGCTCTGCAGGCACTACTATGCCTTTGAACGCGCGATGTTGACTTTGTACTGGTGCATCCACCGAGATAGTCGACACAAAAAGTGGCTGCTCGACGATAGCTTGGTTTTCATTTTTGCACCCTGTTAAAACTGCAAGTGCAATCGCAGAGATCGTAAGTAGAGAATGTTTCATTAAATGCCTCCCTCACGAACCCAAGCTTTCACCACTTGTCCTTCAACCAGTCTCTCAACACCAGCAATAACAACGTAATCATTGTTATCAAGCCCGGCTTTCACACCACCTGCTGCATCAAGTGAAACTGTGACTTTATTGACCTGCTGCGTGTTTCTGTCCATTACCCAAACTTCACCTTGCGTCCCATTTTTGTTAACCCAAGCAGACTGAGGTAACGTCATCGCGTCCGATACATGTTGTTTAGCAATGTGTACCTGCCCTGTCATACCTGTCAGCAAATTGCGATCTTCTGGTCGAGTGATGGTCACGATCGCCTCATAACTATTGGTATCGATGTTTGGCTGCGTCGAAATTTCTTTAAATTGCCCAGGAATACGTTTTCCTGGCTCGCTATCCATCGTCACCCACATATCGGAGTTTTGCAGTGACTCAAGTGATACGGATTCCGCATAACTTACAGGCAAGGTGAACGACACATCCAACGTCGTGTTATCAATGAGATTCAAGATCTCCTGCTTCTCTGCTACTACTTGAAACGGGTTGACATAGGTATATGACACAATGCCATCAAACGGTGCGTGAATTTTGGTATAGCTCAAATCGGTTTTAGCTTGTTCGTAGTTCGCCAATGCCGCTTTATATTGAGTTTCTTTCTGATCGTACTCATCAGTACTAATGAGTTTTTTTCCGTAAAGGTTTTTCGCGCGGTCCCATTGTGTTTTCGCTAACGCGTACTGCGCTTGAGCGGCATCTAACGCAAGCTGAAGATCTTTAGGGTCTAACGTTGCGAGCACTTCACCTTTTTGGACTTTTTGACCCATGCGTACACGTAATTCATCAACCTCTCCACCAACCTGAAAAGAAAGCTGCGCGCGATGTGTTGCATCAATACGCGCTAAAAAGGCGTGCGAGTCTTCAAGTTCTAGGTCTTTCACCGCCAGTAATTTAACAGGTTTGATTAAAGGTTCAGACGGCTCAGAAATGGCTTTATTACACCCAGTTAGCATCCCAGAAAGACTTAATGTCACCACTGCGCCAACTAAAGTGCGCTTTAAATATTGTTTTCGCACCCGCTTTCTCCGTAGGTTTTATATATTACACAGCCGTGCAGTATAAGCAGAATTTGAAATTGATCAACATATTTTCCAGGTGGATAGCAAATTAATTAGTCAAAGCGTTCGGTTTCTGGTAAAAGTAAGCGCGTGATTAATATTCGGGAAAATTCGAACTATGAATGAAAGAAAGCAGGGGCGTAGAAGTGCTGAAGCAGCAGAACAAACTAAGTGTCTGATCCTTAAAGTGGCAGCAGATATGTTTTGTGAACTTGGTTACGAGCGTGTCTCGCTGCGCAATATCAGTGAAAAGGCTGGTGTTTCACATAGTTTGATCCGTCACCACTTCGGCAGCAAAGAGAAAATCTGGCAAGCGGTTAGCGATGCAATGGACGAGTTCATGCAGTGCTATATGGCTGAACTCATCAATGAAATGCCGGAGAACACACCTTCGAATAGAAAAATTTATCTGTTTATGGTTCGCATGCTAGCATTTGCTCTTGTCAACCCTCACCCAGTACAGATGATCGCCGATGCTATTCGACAAGGCGATGACGGTGCTCTGCTGCAGTATTTCTTAAAGTCAAAAGATGAGTTCGCTGCGATATTTACCGGAATTTTCGAGCAGTACAACAGCGAAAACCCTAATGCACAGTTTGATCAGTGGGAATCAAAGTGGCAAATGTTGATCTTCGCACATGGTGCTGTCAGTCTCGCACCAATGATGCAAGAAACATGGCCGGATATTGCAGATAATCGCGAAAAACTGCTGCTCAAGCATTGGGAATTGTTTAATACCATTATGGCCTCTCAATTTGGGATCCCAAAAGAAGAGATGATTCATCCGGAAAAGCTTGAAGATATCGTTATTGATATGTGCTGTACTATTGATGAAGCAGTAAACTAAAAGCAAACAAGCGAAAAGAAGACATAAAAATGCCGAGCTACAAAGCTCGGCATTTTTGTTTCAATTCGTTTTAACCACGGTAGTAGCGTTGTGGTACGAACGGCATTTTTTCAACTGTCATTGGTAGCATTTTGCTACGCACTTCAGCGAACACTTCAGTACCAATCGCCGCCAAATCCGCACGAACATACCCCATTGAGACTGGCTTACCTGCATTCGGGCCCGCCGTACCACTGGTTACAACGCCAATTTTAACGCCGTCAGCATCAAACAGTTCAACACCTTCACGCACTGGCGCTTTGGTTTGACCTACTAGACCCACACGCTTACGCGCCACATCTTTAGTCTCAATCTGCTTAAGAATAATGTCTGCGCCAGGGAAACCACCTTCACGTTCACCACCAATACGACGAACTTTTTGGATACCCCATAGCAAGCTCGCTTCAACAGGTGTTGTTGTTGTGTCTAGGTCATGACCGTATAGACAAAGGCCACACTCAAGACGAAGCGAATCACGAGCACCAAGGCCAATCCATTCAACTTCATCTTCCGCAGTCAGTTTCCGTGCTAGCTCTTCCGCTTTGTCAGCAGGAACCGAAATTTCGTAACCGTCTTCGCCTGTATAACCACTACGAGAAACAATGCACTCGGCGCCTAAAATATCGACTTTACGAATATCCATGAACAGCATTTCAGAAACTTCTGGTGCAAAACGCGCCAATACAGCCGCCGCTTTAGGGCCTTGAATTGCAAGTAGAGCTCGGTCTTCGATAATTTCTAGCTCAACACCAGATGGTAAATGCGCTTGTAGGTGTGCGATATCTTGCGCTTTACATGCTGCGTTCACAACCACAAACAGATGATCGCCTAGGTTAGCCACCATCAAGTCGTCCATGATGCCGCCCTCTTCATTAGTGAAAAAAGCGTAACGCTGTTTACCAGACTCAAGATCCACAATATCCACTGGGACTAATGTTTCTAGGAACGCAGCTGCACCGTCACCAATTAGGCGAAGCTGTCCCATGTGAGAAACATCAAACAGACCTGCCGCATCACGAGTATGTAAGTGTTCCTTCTTTACGCCTAGAGGATACTGAACAGGCATATCGTAACCCGCGAACGGGACCATTTTGGCACCAACTTCAACGTGAAGTGCGTGTAGTGGTGTTTTCAGTAGTTCTTGAGTCATTTTCGTCTCCATTTAGATAGACCCGAGAATGCTATCGGCATTCGATGTGTTTCCAATAATAAACATGGCTCATTCTATTTTGCACGAACAAGACGTAGATCGACTTGCAAAAGTGTGACTCTTAACATTTTAATCACAACAAATCGTACAAAAAAAGCGCTTTAATGAGCAAGTTCTCATCAAAAAAGCGCCTTTTCATCATAACGACCACCAACAGCAATCGTTTGCTTTCACTATAGGAAATTTACAAGTATTTATCACTATTTGGCTGTCACCCACAAAATGAGCGCATCTTCCTCGCTAACACTGGTCAACATATGTCCCATATTTGCATCGTAATAAACGCTGTCTCCCTCGCTTAAAACAACAGGTTCGTAAAACTCAGAATAGAACATGACCTCACCAGATAAGATAAGCAGAAATTCTTCGCCATCATGACGAACCCAGTCTTTATATTCATCAAAACTACGAGCTCGAATTTGGCTCTTAAACGGCATCATTTTCTTATTGGAAAGTTGTGTCGCGAGCAGTTCATGTTCATAAGTTTGTGTTGGGTGTGGTTTACCTTCATTCTTCTTGGTAACATCCCTACGCCCTGTCGCTACCTTTTTTCTAGGTGGCTCAAATAGTTGTGGCATGTCAATTTGTAAGCCAAGTGCCAATTTTTGCATCGCTTGAAACGTCGGGGAGATCTGCTCATTTTCTATTTTGCTCAGTGTAGATCGAGCAAGCCCGGTTCGCTGACTGGCCTCTTCTAATGTGATACCGAGTTTCGAGCGGATATCCTTAATACGCTGGCCCAGTTTTAACGGCTCGATATTTTGGTCATGTTGCTCTTTTGCCAACGTCATCGATGGGTATTCATCGTAAATACTTTCTGCCATAAATCCCTCTATAGATATCCATATTTTTTGTCTTACTCGCATTGTGCATGAAGCACATAGTGGATAGAAGTCCACCAAGTGAATTAAACCGTGCTCTTGTTAACAAATTTTGAAATCTTGTTTCCTATAGGAAATTTTTGGTTGATTGTTCCCGTCACAGGCGCTATGTTACCAACTTGTTAGATGTAGAGATGCATATTTCCGTAAGAGATTGGTAAAGGAAACACGCAATCCAACGGAGTTTTTGCCCAAATTTAGGGCCGGATGTTCACTCTGTTCTGCTACGCAGTTCAGCTGTTTTTGAGGACAAATGAACCACAACCGCAAATCATAACTCATCTATTGCGGGTTCATTTTCAGATTTGGAAGGTCAACTACCATGAATAAGAGTTACCCTAACCACAGCTTGGAAAACTTTTTCTCTACCAACCTCTCTGCGACAGATGATGCTGTCTTTGCTGGAATTCAAGCGGAATCCGCTCGCCAAAACGAACAAATCGAACTTATCGCTTCTGAGAACATTGTTTCTAAAGCGGTAATGCAAGCTCAAGGCACATGCCTAACAAACAAATACGCTGAAGGCTACCCAGGTCGTCGTTACTATGGTGGTTGTGAGCACGTAGATACAGTGGAAGCCATTGCTATCGAACGCGCAAAAAAACTTTTCAATTGTGAATACGCAAACGTTCAACCACACTCAGGCGCACAAGCAAACGGCGCAGTAAAACTAGCACTGCTTCAACCTGGTGACACCATTCTTGGTATGTCTTTAGACGCAGGTGGTCACCTGACGCACGGTGCACGCCCTGCACTTTCTGGTAAATGGTTTAATGCAGTTCAATACGGTGTTGATCGCGAAACACTGGAAATCAACTACGAAGATGTTCGTGAGCTAGCACTTGAGCACCAACCTAAAATGATCATCGCAGGTGGTAGCGCTATTCCACGTACTATCGACTTTGCAAAATTCCGTGAAATCGCAGACGAAGTAAATGCAATTCTTATGGTCGACATGGCACACATCG
This sequence comes from Vibrio sp. 1159, assembly GCF_033340395.1. Taxonomy (NCBI): domain Bacteria; kingdom Pseudomonadati; phylum Pseudomonadota; class Gammaproteobacteria; order Vibrionales; family Vibrionaceae; genus Vibrio; species Vibrio sp. 1159. The sequence goes on from NZ_JAWOWL010000010.1 coordinate 77,214, forward strand.
CCGGTCTTATCGCAACAGGCGCGCACCCTAGCCCACTGCCACACGCACACGTTGTTACGACTACAACACACAAAACATTGCGTGGCCCTCGCGGCGGTATGATTCTTACTAACCACGAAGACATCATTAAGAAAATCAACTCAGCCGTATTCCCTGGCCTACAAGGTGGCCCACTGATGCACGTTATCGCAGCCAAAGCGGTCGCATTTGGTGAAGCGCTTGGCCCTGAATTTAAAACTTATATTGATTCGGTGATCAATAACGCAAAAGTCCTAGCGGAAGTATTGCAAACTCGCGGTTGCGACATCGTAACTGGTGGCACAGACACGCACCTAATGCTGGTTGACCTTCGTCCGAAAGGGTTGAAAGGCAATAAAGCAGAAGAAGCTCTAGAGCGTGCTGGGATCACATGTAACAAAAATGGCATCCCATTCGATACAGAGAAGCCTATGATTACATCGGGCATCCGTTTAGGAACGCCTGCGGGTACAAGCCGCGGCTTTGGCGCTGAAGAATTCAAACTCATCGGTAATTGGATTGGTGACGTACTGGACGGTTTAGTGAACAACCCTGAAGGTGACGCAGAAGTTGAAAAACGCGTTCGCAAAGAAGTAAAAGAACTTTGCAGTCGCTTTCCTCTATACCAGTAAACGATTTTTTTGAAATCATAATAATTCCTGACAAGTTATTCGGAGATTAAGCAATGGACAAAACACTGAAGTTTGCAGATAGCCACGAGTGGGTACGTGACAACGGTGACGGCACAGTAACAATTGGTATTTCTGAGCATGCACAAGAAATGCTAGGTGACGTGGTATTCGTTGACCTACCAGACGTAGAAGACGAAGTTGAAGCAGGTGAAAGCTTCTCTCTCGTTGAATCTGTAAAAGCAGCGTCAGACATCTACGCACCAATCACTGGTGAAATCGTAGAAATCAATGAAGAACTAGAAGACAGCCCAGAGCTAATTAACGAAGAGCCGTACGAAGGTGGCTGGATCGTAAAAGTGAAGATGTCTGATGTATCTGAACTAGATAACCTGAAAGACGCAGACGAATACCTAAACTCTATCGAAGAAGAGTAATTAGGATGTGACGAAAGCTGTTCCCTAGCCTGTTTAGAGAACAGCTTTTTTTCTAGGTTCGGACGTATAATTTAATTTATTAGTAACGCAAATCCGTTACCCGAACCAAGGAGTAGGTAAAGGACAATGACTGAATTACTTCAAAGCCTCAGCACACAAAACGAGTTCGTTGCTCGCCACAATGGACCAAACAAATCTGACCAACAGAAAATGTTGGAAGCGATCAACGCAGTTAGCCTAGATTCGCTTATCGACGAAACCGTACCAGCACAAATTCGCCTAGAGCAACCAATGAGCTTGGCAGAAGCGAAAAGCGAAGCAGACATGCTGGCAGCAATGCGTAAGTTCGCCGATCAGAACCAAGTTAAACGTACATTCATTGGTCAGGGTTACTACAACACCTTCACGCCGAACGTGATTCTACGCAACGTGATGGAAAACCCGGGCTGGTACACCGCTTACACCCCTTACCAACCAGAGATCTCACAAGGTCGTTTAGAAGCACTTCTAAACTACCAACAAATGGTGATGGATCTTACTGGTATGGAAATCGCGAACGCGTCATTGCTTGATGAAGCAACGGCAGCCGCAGAAGCGATGACACTTTGTAAGCGTGCGGGTAAAAGCAAGAGCAACGTATTCTTCGTTGCTGACGACGTTCACCCACAAACCATCGAAGTGGTAAAAACTCGTGCGAAATTCATCGGCTTTGAAGTCTTGGTTGGTTCTTTAGAATCACTACCAGAGCAAGACGTGTTCGGCGCACTAGTTCAATACCCAAGTACAACAGGTGAAGTTCGTGACCTAACGGACATCATCGCTAAAGCGCAAGCAAACAAAACACTAGTGACTGTAGCAACGGACCTTCTTGCTTCTACCCTACTTAAACCTGCAGGTGAAATGGGCGCAGACGTAGCAATCGGTTCAGCACAACGTTTTGGCGTGCCGATGGGTTACGGCGGTCCACACGCTGCTTTCATGGCAACGCGTGATAAGCACAAGCGTACAATGCCTGGTCGCGTTATCGGTGTTTCTATCGATACCAACGGTAACCAAGCACTGCGTATGGCAATGCAAACGCGTGAACAGCACATCCGTCGTGAAAAAGCGACTTCAAACATCTGTACTGCTCAAGCACTGCTAGCGAACATGGCGTCTTTCTACGCGGTTTACCACGGCGCAGAAGGTCTACGCACGATTGCTCGTCGTACGCACCACATGACAGCCATCCTAGCCGCTGGCCTAACTAAAGGCGGCTTCGAGCTTGCTCACAACAGCTTCTTCGACACCATCACTATCAACACAGGTGCACAAACTGAAGACCTATACGCGAAAGCACTAGCCGCAGACATCAACCTACGTAAGTTGGGTACTCAGCTAGGTGTGAGCTTCGACGAAACCACAACCGTGGCAGATGTAGAAGCCCTATTCGCAGTATTCGGTGTGAAAGAAGAAGTCGCAGCACTATCAACTGAAATCGCAGGCAACGAGTTTGCAGCCATTCCAGAAGCATTGCGCCGCACAACAGAATATCTAACACACCCTGTGTTTAACACGCACCACAGCGAAACACAGATGATGCGTTACCTAAAACAGCTAGAGAACAAAGACTTCTCACTCACGCACGGCATGATCCCACTGGGCAGCTGTACGATGAAGCTGAACGCAGCAGCAGAGATGATTCCAGTAACTTGGCCTGAGTTTGGTTCGATCCACCCGTTCGCACCAGCAGAACAAGCAGCTGGTTACGCTGCACTCGCAAAAGACCTTAAAGAAAAGCTATGTGAAATCACTGGCTATGACGCATTCTCACTACAACCAAACTCTGGTGCATCGGGTGAGTACGCAGGTCTTATCGCGATTCAACGCTACCACGAAAGCCGTGGCGAAGGTCACCGCAACGTATGTTTGATCCCAAGCTCTGCGCACGGTACTAACCCTGCGACAGCATCTATGGTGTCAATGAAAGTGGTTGTGGTTAAGTGTGATGAAGAAGGCAACATCGACATCGACGACCTAGCAGCGAAAATCGAGAAACACAAAGACAACCTATCAAGCATTATGATCACTTACCCTTCTACGCACGGCGTTTACGAAGAGAAAGTGAAAGAAGTGTGTGAAATGGTTCATGCCGCTGGTGGTCAGGTTTACCTAGACGGCGCTAACATGAACGCGCAGGTTGGTCTAACATCACCAGGCTTCATCGGTTCAGACGTTTCTCACCTAAACCTACACAAAACCTTCTGCATCCCGCACGGTGGTGGCGGTCCGGGTATGGGTCCTATCGGTGTGAAATCTCACCTAGCTCCTTTCTTACCAGGGCATATTGAAGACGGTGTAGAAGGCGCAGATTTCGCAGTATCAGCAGCAGATATGGGTAGCGCTTCTATCCTGCCTATCTCTTGGGCTTACATCGCAATGATGGGCGAAGCTGGCCTAACAGATGCTACAAAAGTAGCAATTCTGAACGCAAACTACGTGATGGAAACACTTCGCCAACACTACCCTGTTCTTTACCGTGGCAAAAATGGCCGCGTAGCGCACGAATGTATTATCGACATTCGTCCGCTGAAAGAAGAAACAGGTATCAGCGAAGAAGACATCGCGAAGCGTCTAATGGACTACGGTTTCCACGCACCAACTATGTCGTTCCCTGTAGCGGGCACGCTAATGGTTGAGCCAACGGAATCGGAAGATCTAGAAGAGCTGGACCGCTTCTGTGATGCGATGATCGCTATCCGCGAAGAAATGGAGAAAGTGAAAAACGGTGAATGGCCACTGGATAACAACCCACTTGTTAACGCGCCACACACACAAGTTGATCTTTCAGCTGAAGATTGGGACCGCCCTTACTCTCGCGAGATTGGCTGCTTCCCGTCTAAAGCGACCAAATCTTGGAAGTACTGGCCAACGGTAAACCGCGTAGATAACGTATACGGCGACCGTAACCTAATCTGTTCATGCCCAAGCATCGATAACTACGAAGATTAATTTTTGTAGTCTCTAAATCGACAAAGGCGAACCGTTTGGTTCGCCTTTTTGTTTTTGGTGTGCCGCCCTAACACTTGTTGATACATCGAGAAGGAATGATGGCTAGTTATTGTTTGCACAAAAGTGATTTAGAAATACAGTAACTTCTGAGAACCTATGAATTAGCACTAATATCTCAGAGCCTTAAAGGCTTGTTGGAAACTCCTCATGAACACTATGCTATGCAGGTGCTATGTAGTTTCTAGTTCAGTTGCAGTAAGTCCCATTTATTACCATAGAGATCTTGGAACACCACCACTGTCCCGTATTCTTCCACACGAGGCTCTTCATTAAATACAACACCATTTTTCTTCATCAACTCGTAGTCACGCCAAAAATCATTAGTTTGCAGAAACAGGAAAACACGACCACCTGTTTGATTTCCTACTGCATGCGTTTGCTCCGGTGTACTCGCTTGAGCTAAAAGTAGGTTTGTACCATTGGAGTTTGGAGGAGAAACTTGAACCCAGCGTTTACCACCACCTAGGTTGGTATCTTCAACCAGAGTGAATTGAAGTTTTTGAGTATAGAACTCGATAGCATCGTCGTAATTTTCAACGACTAGAGCAATGTTTCCGATTTGCTGCTGAACAGTTTTGGCCATGATGATTTCCGCTGTGTCAAAACGCTAATTGTACGCTATTTTGAGACTTTTCCAGAAAGCACGTAACGCCTTGCAAAGGTTTAAGGCACACAATACGAATGTTTACGCACAGCGCCTTTGTCACTAGAACCGACAAACAATATAGCTGCCACCAGTGTCGAATCTTGATTGAGCAACTTATTAAAGCCTTAGCTATAACTCAAGAGTAAACCTCTAACCTAATAACGAAGGCTGCTCGTATACCATGGTATTATAGTTCTTCTAGTTTTCCCTTAGCTAAATCTTCTTGTTGCTTAAGGAACATGAAGAAGTTTGCCTCACTGATAAACGGGTTACCGCTTGTGCCGAGCTTCTTCCTATTTTCAAAAAGGAAATTTTTATGTGGATGGTTCGAAAGGTTAACGTTCACAATAGGTGCCTGTAGTGAAATTTTTCTAATTTTCTCCATGCTAGTCAGGAACTGGCCAATAACTTCTGGATCATTGCTACTTACGCTATGCCCACCAACGATAAAAGCACGATATTGTTCGCCATTATCTTCAACAGCGAAGTCTAAGGAATAATCACCTTCCGTGTGGCCAGGTGTGAGATAGAACTTAAACTCATGTCCACCAATAACCATGGAGCTATCGCTTTTTATCTCTATGTCTAAATTTGGAGGAAGGAACTTGTTCTCACCTTCGCTTTTGTTTGATTGCTGTATAGATAGTTCATGAGCGCTTTTGGTCATCACGACTTTGGAACCATACTTCTCTTGAAGTAACTGGGCGCCCCCAACGTGGTCAGAATGCCCATGAGTTACCAATATGTGCGTTATTGGCTTATCTTTTAGCCCTAGCTTCTCTAGGTTGATAGGTATCCACTCAGAGTAAGGGAAGTCAAGCGTATCAATGATAACAAGTCCGTCTTCTGTAGCAATGGCATATGATGAGACCCACTTGTCTCCTACATAATAGACATTATCAAACATCTGAAATGGTTCTACATAACCGTTCTTATCATTCATTGCTGGAACATATTGACTTAAGGAAGCAAAAGACGAAGCACTGAAAAGTAAACCTACAATAATTTTTTTCACGAAATCGCACACAAATATATCCTTAATAATTTCTTATAGAACTTCGCGGATGAGAAAGCTCTAAACGATTTTCAGAGGCAAATACAACTGCAAATACTTTCTACTTAGCTTGAGTTTTAGCTGACCGAATCACTTGTAAACTCGAATCCCATTAACTGCCTATGTATTCATGATTCTTTTAGAGGTTAAATAAATGAACTCAATTGAAGCAGAGTCATGAAGCTTCACTTGAGGTTACCGGCACAGCACAATGTGATAAACCTCTTTCAAGCAAACATTTGAATGCGATTTTTCCAATTTAAGACATGTTCAATAAATGCATCAACTCTTGCAGGCCTTTTATCGCGGTCTCGATACATAATGAATACTTCTTTACCCGAGCATTGCCATTCCGGCAACAAAGGCAGCAGGTTATGTTGATCATGATTTAGCTCATGAAAGTAATAGGTTGGAATCCACGCAATTCCTAAACCATGGATGACGGCGTCTCTAACTAGTAGTACATCATTTGAAGTGAATTGAAACTTTAGCGGATGATCAAATGTTTCATTGGTGATTTGATTAACTAATTTCCATTGGCTGTCGTTGTTTACCGTAATTAGGCGATGATGAACAAGTTGTTCTGGATGGGTAATCGGTTGGTGTTGTTCTAAATAGCTTCGTGATGCACAAAGCGCAAATGGAATCGACCATAATTTCTGAGCAATCCAGTCTTGTTCAATAAGATCACCAAGACGAAAACTAACATCGACACGGTTAGATACAAGATTGATTTTTTCATTCTGTACATCTAAATCGATACATATCTTCGGATGTTGCTCTGCAAATTCATAAACGCACCGCTTTAACCACATCTGTGTCATGTTAATTGGCGCTGATAGTTTTATCGTTCCGCTTAAAGACTGACGCTCAGTCGCAATTCTCGATGTCACATTATTTAAGCTAAGAAGTAATGGCTCACAGAGTTGATAATATTTTTCGCCATCAGTTGTTAACGCAAAGTGGTGTGCACTGCGGTTAAATAGTCTGCAATTTAAGTTTGTTTCCAGCCTTTTTAACTTCCGGCTTAGCGTGGCTAACGGGACATTAAGACGCTCAGATGCTTGTGTTAGGCTTTGATAACGAGCAACAGAAACGAATAACAAAAGGTCATCCAAAGAGTGACGTTCCATATTTGGGATTAACCCTCTTAAATTTGGCTATTAAAAATCAAATATGAAATATATAGCATTATCGCGTCAAGTTAATTTTTATCAGGAAGATCTATGTCTAAGCATTTATCAATTTGGTGCGGTGTTGTTGTCGCTATCTTTTTTTGGTCTAGTAATTTTAACGTAATAAAGGCTATTAATAGCGATGTCTCTCCTTTGGATTCAGCGACGTTACGGTTTTCCGTTGCAGCTTTAATACTCTTGTTGATAAGAGGTACTAAACGCTCTCCATATGGAGCCAAGCTCACACGAAAAAGTATGTTGTCGTTGTTTGTTATAGCAACCGTGGGTGTAACTATCCAAAACTTCTCTATTTTCTCTGCAATGAGCTTTACTACCCCAGTGAACGCAGCGGTTGTTCAGGCAAATCTACCACTTGTCACTATCTTGTTGTCGGGCTTTATTCTCAAAACTTCCATTTCGGTTAAAACTATTTTAGGTGCACTAATCAGTTTTTGTGGAGTGGTAATCGTCATTACAGGGGGAAATATTCATTCTATTAGCAGCAATAGTAATATTGGTGATCTATACATGTTATTTGCTTTAATTAGTGGGTGTTTATACACAATTCTAGCGAAGCGTTTAACATCTCATATCCCAGTAACTCAGCAGTTACGTTGGGTGTTAAGTATTGGTGCCATTCAAATGGTCGCTATAGCGATGTACCACGGCGACTTTAGCCGTAGCTTAAATGCCATAACATTTAAAGACCTAGCATTAATAGCTTACATGAGCCTGTTTGGAACTTTGATTGCTTATTACTTTTGGATGAAAGGCGCTATCGTTCTTGGTCCAGATAAAATGTCTCCATTATTTAATATTATGCCGGTATTCACTCTACTGATTTCGTCCATTTCTGGTGATCAGGCTCAATGGGAAAATGTTTTAGGCGTCTTTATCGTTGCGGCTGGTGTGTATATAGGTAACTCAGCACCTTTTGCTCGTTTACGGAAGGTGGTGGAGTAAAAATAGACGCCAACCTTAAGTCGCATTATTTAGAGCAATACTTTGTTAATTGGCATAAGTTTTCTTGGTTTCCAATAGGTACATTTTTTCGCTTTCGTCGTTCACTCTTTTATCTAACTTTATTGAGTGCATGTCGAAAATCTTCAATCTTTTGCTAAGAGCGTTTTTTACTATGTAAAAAACAAAGGAGAATGACCATGAAAAAACGACTCAAATATATTGAAGTAGCGCCAAAAGCAATAGAAATCCTATACGCTCAGGAAGCTTACTTCCATGAACAATTTAGCCAATCAGAAACTATGAACATGATCATATGGGAACTGGTTAAGTTACGCATATCGCAAATCAATCAATGTGCATTTTGTATCGACATGCATAGTAAAGATGCGCTTAAGTTAGGTGAAAAGCCGGAACGCATATGGGGGCTTAGTGCATGGAAAGATATGCCATTCTACAGCGATGCAGAACACGTTGCACTAGGTTGGGCTGAATTACTAACTGCTGGCCTACCAGTAGATGATGATACCTATCAGCTGACCTTGAATACCTTCGGAGAAGAAGCTATGGTCAACCTAACAATTGCAATCAACGCGATCAATAGTTGGAACCGAATAGTTAAGGCATTTAAGCCAAAGGTTGGAGTCTATAAACCTCGATAATTCTATTTGACGGTTCTTACTTGTAAGCCACTGCTTATACCTCAACTTAATAGGATGAAAAGTACATGTGTATCACTTTCTCATTTAAGTTGAGGTTAAATAGGATGATTCATTTGAACTTAGAATTTGATATTTTAAAACCTCAAAAGGCTTTAGCTGGCTATGTTCAAGCCATTTGGTCAGCATCCGTCAAACCTGATACGACGCAAACCGTACGTAAACAATTACTCAGTGATGCTGGTACAGGTGTGGTATTCATTTTACAGAATGAAGTACAAATGGATGGTGAGTGGCAAACGCCAGGGGTTGTCCTACTACCTATAAGCATTCTGGCACATCAGGTCTGCCTACCGCCAGGTGCGGTGATGACTGGCGTACGCTTTCATCCTGCTGTTAGTTATCAACTATTTGGTAAACGTCTAGAACAGCTATTGCGGATTCAAGACGACCACCCTTTGGCTTCTTCTGCGCTAGCAACATTTGAGTCTCTGCAAACAGCGCGTTCGCCATATGCAAGGATTTCTACGTTATATCGCTGGGTTCAAACACTGATTGACGAATATGAACCGCGGTATGTCGGCCACATTATTGACCAACCTACAGGGACCATCAGTCAGCGCCAGAGAGAGCGCAATTTTCAGAAATGGTTGGGGATTACTCCTAAACATTACCAACGCATTAAACGAGTTAAGCACACTTTAGAGCAACTCCGAGCGCAACCCGATCTTACTTTATCGGAGTTGGCGCTAGAGCAAGGTTTTTCCGATCAAGCACACATGACTAGAGAGTGTAAGCAGATTGCGCGCATGACACCGAAGCAGTATGTCCGAAAGAGAAACCTCTAAACCTTATTAGCTTTCTACATCAAACCCAATTGATTCAGAATCGACCATATACTTGTTACAATGTTCGATCATATATCACCTACTTTTTCGATCGCTCATTCCAGCTTGATGTGAGTTGGTTAGCTCGCTTTTGATGCCGCGTGCCGCTCTACCATAAACGCGATCGCTTCTTCATTTAAGCAAGATTTGCTGATGTATTGGCGTTGTTTACCAAGGTGAAGGATAAAGCCCAAATCAGTTTGTTCGAATTGGTCGATATCATTGATAGCTAGGTAGAGTTGGTAATCATGCTGTTCAACACGGCCACAGTATTCAGTGCCTCGGTCAGTCAAATTCTCGGTATTAGCATAGGTCGAGCTCCAACGTTGAAGTATTCTCTCTGGGTGCTTTTCTAAGGTTGTTAGGACTTTTCTTACTGGCTCTAGTCAACTAAAGCTTGTACTTGCCTATCTGTCATCGGACTCTCAGCATCCTTTAACACCGCCCAACGAAGAGCTTTTTGCATGTCATTGTTTTTCGAGCGTCATCAACAGCCAGTGTAATAACTGCACAATATGGAACCAGTCGAGAGTAACATTCGCTTTCGGAAGCTCATCTTTGACACCACTCCAACCTGCCCAGGCACATCGATGAGCTTTATAGTGAACTCGAGGTATTTTCGCTGTGATATAGCAATGGTGCTGAAAAAGTTGAGATGGCGCCATGTTTTATCGGTTATAAAAAAACAACCATTTTCGCGGTAGCTATTGTTAACTGGTCTTCATGATAAGAATTCAGAATGAGACAATGAGTATGCAAGCTTACGAAATGGACGTGGATAGGTACTTTAACGAATAGCTCGGTATTTTTTTGCCAGAGGGAGTCTACTTATGTTTACCCCATGAAAGTAATAGACATGTCATTTACATTATTTTTTAAAGTATGCCTAGATATAAGCTTTGACATGACTTATTTTTGAGAATTGGGGCGGTCCTAGGCTAGCACTTGAGAGCATTAGGACATAGTATCGTCTCACGCGTGGATATGGGTTGACCTATGTACAATATTGGTAAACAAATGACTAAAATACTGGTTTCCCTTATGAGTGCCACAATATTATTGCTCTCAACAGGTTGTAACGCAGATATGTTTAATTTCTTCAAATTAAAAAAGTTTCAATACATACTTAGCTCAGAGATCACTGGTCGCTTATACTTAGACGGGAAAGCGTTTACTAGCGAGGTAGTTTATCTACACACGGCTTTTTCTAAAAACCGTTATATCACCGAGACAATTACGTCAGAAAATGGTTATTTTCATTTCCAACCTACATATCACTATCAGACGTTTAAAGAACCTGCCCTTCATGAATCCTCTAGCTACATTGGTATTTACATTTTTGTAGATGGCAAAAAATACTACTTACTAGAGGCTCGCTTTTCTGACGTGAAACCCTATGAATTTATTTCAGATAATCTTCTTGATTTAAGTTGTGAGATTAATTCGGACGAATATCGTTACTTTTTTAAAAATAAATTTGTTGAGAATGGCCTCGATCTTGAAATTATTAGTAGGTGTGATTTGAAAGGATTTTCTGAAAAAATATTACTAAATAAGGACACGTAATGGCAAAGTTAACACCAAAAATGGCTTCAGAAATAGCGGATATTCCTTACAAAGCTTATGAAAATAATGGCCGTTTTATCATGCCGGGCAAAAACAGTTTTTCAAATCACTTTTCTTTTTCTGAAGATGATGTATTTGATGGTTTTACAGGCGGTGTAGCGGGTTTATCCAATGTACCGGTATTGCGTAAAGTTATCCCTGGCTTGATGAGAACTTCAGAGGCGTTTGCAGTGGTTGGCACTGGTAAAGGTTCTACATTTGAGAATGAAATTGTCATTTCAATTCGAGGAACACAAAATGCTAATGACTGGATCACAAATGCGAATATAGGGGTGAAAGGATCACCAAACGGTTCGCCCGCTCATGCTGGTTTCAACAATTGTTTTCAAAGTCTTAGCCCCAAGTTGAAGCAGTATATTATGCAGATGAATCCTAAACCAAAACGTATACATTGCGTTGGGCACAGCTTAGGTGGAGCACTCGCATCACTTTGCGCTGATTGGGTGCGTAATGAGATGAAGGTCAGAACCACCTTATACACCTTTGGCGCTCCTAGAGTTGGTCTGGAAGCATACGCACGCTCATCGGAAAAGCTAAACGATGGTGTTTATCGATGTACGCATGGTGCTGATCCTGTACCCAAAATACCGCTTTGGCCATTTATTCATGCTCCAATCTCAACAGGCGAGTACCGCTTGGACTCTGGCACTGGGTTAAGCATATCAGCCCATTTGATGGCAAGAAACAAAAATCCGGGTTACTTAAACACTGCTTCCTCGGATTCTTGGGGAGCGTTGAAGAGGAAATCGAATGACCACTTATTTACCCCTATCCGTCTAAAGTATGAGCAACGAAATCAAGCTTCTTTTTCGGAGTATTGGGCCGATAGAATACAGGGCGCACTTATCACCTATTTGAAAGATGTGGCTCTTTTGTCAACGGTAACGATTCAAGCAGGCGTGATTGCTGGCTTGACCTTTTATGATTGGCTTTCAAGAAAGCTAGAAGCCGTTGCTAAATCATCTAAGCGCAATGAAGAGCAACTAAAAGGCTTATTAGGCCATATGCTTGTTTTTGCCGGTCACTATGGGACCATCGTTGAGGATCTATCCGCCCGATTCATTAGATGGGTTTTCGAAAGAACCATTGGACGACTAGTCAGAGTATCTAAACAAGCGATATCGTTGCTAAGTTAACCTAACCATTGCAATGGCATAGTAACGTGAATGCTTAGTTAGAGGTGAACTCGTCACCTCATAAGTTAACTGGTGACATTGACATAACGCCGCTAAATGGGATTCTTATTAAGCACTTTTTAGATGAAACTTTCTAACCAAATCGGGTCGCGATTTATCAAAACGAATTTGAAAATAATGAATTTTTCACTATTTTCAAATTCGTGATTAGGAGCCAAAATGTAGGTTTACAGTTTCAACTGTTTTTGGATTTCTGTTGGAAAAGTAACTTAAACAATTGACATTAAATAGATTTAATGGGAAATGGCTCTTACAAAACCCGAACTGCGCCCCCTTCCAAGCTGATGATGATGTAGGTTCGATTCTCGCTGTACACTCCATTCTCATAGGCTACTTTACCTAAAGCTTCGAACGCCTCCCATGGGGCTCGAATCGCAATTCCATGGATAGCCCCCTCAAATCGAATAAGTTTCTTCCGCATAGAAGTTACCTTTAGACGCATAAGTCCAACACTGGCCACATGAACTTTATTAGGGAAAACCCAACAAACTAACGAATGTCAAACCTTTGCCGAACATAGTAATCGAGCAAAAATGCTCTAGAAGTTGGCGTCATCACTGTAGGCTCACAATAAACTATCTCATTGTCACTTTTTTGGTTCAGTTTACACACTAACTCCGCAGCACACTTAAGGAGTCCATATACTGGAAAGACGCAACCAGAAACACCGAGTGTAGTGGTTCAGATTTTGAGCCTGAATCAGAGCTACCCCATAAGCATCAAACTCTAAGATCAAAAAAGCAAACCCACGGACTCGCTTTTTTGTTAGCTCGCTTTTGATGCCGCGTGCTGCTCTACCATAAACGCGATCACTTCTTCGTTTAAGCAAGATTTGCTGATGTATTGGCGTTGTTTACCAAGGTGAAGGATAAAGCCCAAATCAGTTTGTTCGAGTTGGTCGATATCATTCCAAGCGAGGCTGCGGTCAACTTTACCGCTTTTGTAGCGTACGCCATCTGCATTCACTTCAAACACCACTTTACTGCCGCGACTTGAGCTGATGGTTTGACGCCACAGCCACCAAGTTCTTTTGAAGTAAACGCTGCACGCTTCAATCACACTCAATACGATAAAGAACCAACCGACGTAACCGTTAGGTAGCAGTTCAAACTCCAATAAAACCACACCAAAAATTAGAAAGAGGATCCCTTTCAAATACGCTTGCGGGAACTTAACTGGCTGGCTAGTTTGATCATAACACTCAGCAAAAAATGGCTTGTCGAGTGTGTATTCTGTAGTGAATTCGAAATCTTTAGACATGTATGGTTACTTCAAGGCTTCTGTAAATGAGTATTCTTGGTTGCACTCTTGCAACGCGAGCATTGTAGCGCTTCTCTGGCTTTATCTTTAGCCCTTTTGATACTGTTTTGTAAATCAATGATAACGAAACATTAGAAGACCTCGGTGCACTCGCCAAGATCAAACAAGGCGAACCATTTGGCTCGCCTTGTTAATTAATGACCTATATGACTTATGAGGTTTTCTACTTTAGAGGGTCGTTGTCTGGCAATGCACTGTGTATCCAGACTGCCAGTCGGTGTTTGATGCTTGCGCCGTCTAGCTTGCTTTCCGGTAATGGGGTGATCTGTTTGGCATCAACCAAGAATAGGTAAATCGCTTTTACTCTTAGAGGTTGTGGTGACTGAGGAAGGTCAAAGCCTTGTAGCTTCGCCATCTTCCCACCAATCTCTAGTGCCTTCTTAACCAGTTTGTCTTCATTGTGAAGTTTGGAGCTTTTTGACATTGATAAATCCTCTTCTTCGCTTCAATTAAGAATACATGAAGTGTCGCGTATGGCGTGTTAGTAAGCTCGCATATTGATAAGTTTATGCCTTCTTACCGAGTAACTGATTGAAAAACGACCTTAATTCGTCATCACCAAGATTGAGCAGGTAGTCACCAATATACCATTCAACAATCGATTGATTTGGATGTGCCGTGACTTGCGGGTTACCAAACCAAATGCCCTTTTCCGTGGCAAACGTGTGTTGGAGTTCTTTCAACTCTTCGCAGCTAAATGGCAGGATAAGGTGCAACATGTTTGCTTGAGGCTGGGTTGGTCTCACCGCCAAAGATGGGAACTCTTCAATGATCTTGTAGATCTGTTTTGTCCGCTCAAACAGAGCCGGCATTTGTGACAACCTTTCATCAAACTGCATTGCCGCAGACACCACATAAGGTGTTCTGTGATAGAGGTTGCCACCTTGCCGCTTCATCCACATTGAAGCCAGTTCAATGAACGACTTTGAGCCAAGCAACATAGATCCGCCCATGCCGTTGATGCCTTTGTAAAGTGAAACATAGGTCGTATCAAAACCAGCGGCGATCTCGCGGTATTCTTTCTGATAGTAAGCTGCGGTTTCCCAAAGTCTTGCGCCATCCATATGGAGATGAATTTTGTTTTCGGCGCAGTACGCTTTGATTTCTTCCAGTTCTTGCCATGAAGGTAGCTGACCACCAATTTCTCGCATCGGGAGTTCATAAAGAACGGCTGCGATTTCATCCGGCCAAGCAGTGAGATCCTCAAGCTTCCATGTTTGATAAGGGTTCCCTACTGGCAAAATACTAAAGCGATGTTGAAGCTGATAGCCTTGTTTTTCATGCACCGGAATATGGCTAGATGCGTGCATGGCGACAATAGGATTACGCTTTTGTCTTGTGACAATTTCAAGCACCGTTGGCTGCGTCATCGTCCCTGTTACAACAAAAAGCCCTGCCTCGTAACCCAGCAGATCGGCAACCTTTTGCTCGAACGCTTGAATCGTTTCTCCCTCACCGTAGACATCGTGATTTACGTTGTTCTCTTCGCACCACTTTGTCATTTTCGCAAAGTGTTCGGCTGGAGAATCTTCTTTATTACCAGAGAGATGGATATGACAAAGCTGTTTTAGGTGGGCACTCATTGTTCTGTCCTTTGAATCAAAGCTTCAACAATGTAACTTGTTAAAACGGAGGCGTAAACTGCATTTTCGCGATGTATTTTCTGCGTATGCCTCCGTGCTGAACCTCCGGTTGGACATAGATTTAACTTAAGAGTGATTTACGCAGAACAAAGATCATGCTCACCGTAAACAAGCCATTTAGGTAAATATGCGGCTTCTGGAATCGTCCAGCCATACTTATCGTATGCTAATGCAGCAAGACCAGTCAGTTTCAGAGAAACATTTCCTTTTGGCGAATAGCGAACATCTTCATTCATGTAGAACTGGTAATGCGCCTCTAACGCATCCCTCAGTGCCTCTTGATAATGTGCCTCATCGCCATCGATAATGGCAACAAACACATTCACAAATGGAATAAACAAAGAGTGTACATATGGCACTCTGGTTGATTCTAAGTATTGCGGAGAAGATTTCTCCATCACAGTTTGCAATAACTCAGGTAACGCTGATGAATTGCTAAATACACCGTTAACGAACTCGACTAGTGCAACATTAAACGGCGTCTTTATAGAAACTAACGACTCATCCATGATGGTCATCAGCTCTACGCAGCGCCAATCTCTCGCTGCCATTGCTAAACAGATTTCATCCAACCAAGCATCCATTGTTCCTTCTGCAACAGAACGGTTACCCACTTCCGAAAAGTGTCGGTGCCCAACGGAAAATTCAACCACTTGGTCTGAATGATTGGCCAGCAAGTACACGTTATTCAGTAACTCAAGCGCCCTTTTTATGTAAGCTGGCGAGGCCTGATGTTGTCCGAATTCGGAAGCGGTGAAGAATGCCTCAAGCGAATCCCAAGCATCGCCTTTCATTCTTTTAAGAGGTTGCTTATAAAAAGATTGTTTTTCATCAAGCATTCTTTCCCAGAAGCTGTAGAAATCTTCATCTTCTTCACGAAAAATACGCAATTTTCTTTCTTCAGGTATCTCTAAATAATGATTCTTCATTGGTTCCATCGTTCCCTAGCCTCTCATTATAAGTTGTTCTAATTTTTTGCCGTGATGATATTCATACTCAAAATCAAGCCGTGAATGATGCCGAAGTTGATTTATAAAATCAATTTATAATCAGTATGTTGTATCGAAAGTTAATGCTTAATTGAAATGAATCGAAAAGCCGAAAAACATTTGAAATATAAGGCTACCGCACAAGCCGCGATGGGTAAGCCAGAACGTACCTGTCCATAAACAGTGGACGACGAACACTGACTTTGTGGAGTAAAGATAGACAGATATTCACCATTGTGTTCGCCTTTCTTTTTCTGTCGCTTTCGATAATACTCTTGCGCAATATTACTCAGCTGGAAAATTTTATGCCTCAAGCAAACTCTGTGGTCGTACTCGACTTTGAAACCACAGGTCTCTCTCCTACTTTAGGTGATCGCGCAATAGAAATTGGTGCAGTAAAGTTAGTCAATGGCGAGGTTGTCGATAGTTTTCAGCAACTCATGAATCCCGGTTTCAGAGTGAGTTCTTTCATTGAGAACTACACCGGCATTACCAACAATATGTTGCGATCGGCACCAAGCTGCGAAGAGGTAATGGCGTCATTTAGTGAGTTCATTGCAGGCGAAAACCTTATCGCTCACAACGCGTCCTTCGATAAACGATTTTTAGATGCGGAGCTTGAACGAATCAACTGTGGTTATTCGGGTGAGTTTGCTTGCTCCTTACTAGTGGCAAGACGGCTCATTCAAGAAGCCCCATCACATAAGCTAGGTGAACTTGTTCGCTATAAAAATATCGACAACGACGGTGTTTTCCACCGAGCACTAGCCGATGCGCAAATGACAGCCAAGCTTTGGCTCTTAATGGTCGAAGGGATAGAAAACTCAGGCGTCGAAAAACCAAGTTTTCAGTTGATGCAAACGGTCAGTAAAACAGCCAAAGGAAAAGTCGACCTGCTACTCGCCAAAAGCCGTGCGTAACCCCCTCCGAACTAAAAGCTGATTCTAGTCTCTTCGACGTTTAAGTGATTTTCGATATACATGCGATATTGGCTATATCTGTCAATATCGCAGTGCTTCTTATTCAAAACAAAGATCGCCTGGGTCACTCTATCCTCCAAAACTTCTAAAAAAATCGTGAATTATGTCTCACCGATTTAGATACTCGCTATAGTCACTCGAGACAATACGCAACAATTCGAGGTGTATTCACTGACTACTGATTTGTAAGCGATGATCAACAATGTTTTTCTGTTCTTAGAACAGTTTGCAGCTTTACTCATACTCGTACTGATTTCTGTTTTTGCTGTTGGCTTTTTATTTTTTGGTAAGGAAGCTCAAGAGTTTACACCAAGCATAAAAGGACGTATTACGAAGAACGATACCCCCATAAAGAATGCAAATGTAGTACTTACCATTCGGTCAGAAAATCGTTCTTTCGAACGTAGCTTCACCACGAATACAAATGGGGAATTCAAGTTTGATCCTGTTTTCAGAAAAAGGAATAAAGTTCTAAGTATTTTCGACGGTCTATTTCAAACAATATGCAGTGTAGAAGTGACCACAACCGTTGCCAATCAAAAGGTTGTTATTTGGAAAGGAGTTTTCAGGCATCATGTCATCGGTATGAAGGAAAGAGTAAATATGTCTAATTTAAACTGCGAAGCCACCAACCCCATCAGAAAGTTTGAATTTCAATCCCATGGGGATTCCGTAAGTAGTCAATGTGACTTAAGTGATTACTTAAAAGTAAACAGATAGAGTAATGTTTACTCTATCAAACTCCTCAACTTCCTAATCCGAAAGCGGTAGTTCGCTGGTCTCACCAACCAAACTGGCTTACTATGCCAGGTACCTAAAACGCTTTGTGAGTCACTCATGAGCAGAAAAAATAACAAAAATCTCAGCATTCTTCTTAAACTCAGCACCTTTATTGCACCTTATAAATGGCGGGTTGCGGCAGCCTTGGTTGCCCTTGTCGCGACAGCAAGTTTGACGTTATCCGTTGGCTATGGAGTGCGCATTCTTATCGACCAAGGCTTTGCTCAGCAATCATTGCAAGAGCTCACCAATGCGATTCAGTTTATTGTCGGTGTCACATTGTGTATTGCCATTGGGACTTTCTTTCGCTTTTACCTTGTCTCTGCCGTAGGTGAGCGCGTTAGTGCGGATATTCGCCTTGCGGTGTTTAATCATGTGATTACGCTGCATCCGAGCTATTTTGAGACCAACAGTAGCGGCGACATAATGTCGCGCCTGACTACCGATACCACATTGCTGCAAAGCATTATTGGTTCATCGTTCTCGATGGCGATGCGTAGCGCTTTGATGTGTTTTGGTGCCATCATTATGTTATTCGCTACCAACGTTAAGCTCACGCTGATTGTGCTTGCTTCTGTGCCTTTGGTTTTGGTGCCAATTTTGTTTTATGGACGACGCGTGCGTGCTCTCTCTCGCCAAAGTCAGGACTCAATGGCCGATGTCGGAAGCTACGCTGGAGAAGCGATAGAACATATTAAAACCGTGCAAAGTTTTAGCTCAGAGTCGCATGAACGAGCGGCTTTCGCTGTCGAGGTGGAAAAAGCTTATGAAGTAGGCAGACAGAGAGTAAAGCAGCGAGCGATCCTGATATCAGGCGTTATTGTGATTGTGTTCAGCGCGATTTCAGGCATGCTTTGGATAGGCGGCAGCGATGTGATTCACGGAAAAATGTCTGCGGGTGACCTAGCCGCATTTGTGTTTTATGCCATTATGGTTGCCTCATCGACTGCAACCATTTCCGAAGTCATGGGTGAATTGCAAAGAGCCGCAGGTGCTACCGAACGGCTGATTGAGATCCTTCAAGTAGCCAGTGATATTAAAGCGCCAAGCAACCATTTGCCTGTCCGTGCCGACATGCCTGCTGAGGTTAACTTTAATTCGGTGAGTTTCAACTACCCTTCTCGCCCAAATCAACCAGCTATCAAAGAGTTAAATCTAACTGCTGAACAAGGAAAAGTGTTGGCGTTGGTCGGCCCTTCTGGTGCCGGTAAAACAACACTATTCGAACTGCTGCAACGCTTTTATGATCCGCAAAAAGGGCAAGTGTTGTTTGGTGGTGAAGATATTCGACAGTTCGATCCAAACGAGCTTCGACGTCAAATGGCGCTCGTACCACAACAACCAGCGCTGTTTAGCCATGATGTTTTCCATAATATTCGCTACGGTAATCCTGAAGCGACGGATGAACAAGTTATCGAAGCCGCGAAAAAAGCCCATGCCCATGAGTTTATTGAGAAGCTTCCCGAAGGCTATCACAGCTTTTTAGGCGAGCGCGGCGTTAGGCTATCGGGCGGACAAAAGCAGCGTATTGCGATTGCTCGCGCGATTCTAAAAGATCCAAAAATCTTACTGCTAGACGAAGCTACCAGCGCCCTTGATAGTGAAAGTGAACATCACGTTCAGCAAGCACTTGAAGCTCTAATGAAAGGACGCACAACGCTGATTATTGCTCATCGTCTTTCGACTATCCAACATGCGGATAAAATTGCGGTGCTCGACAATGGCGAGTTAGTCGATGTTGGTAACCACCAATCATTAATGCAAAGCTGTGAGTTGTATCAGCGACTTGTGGCATTGCAATTTAAGCACTTGGAGTAACGCCTAGTTAAGCGTTCAAAAGTAAGCAAAGGCGGACCAAATAATTTAATAACAGGAGTTTAACGATGTTTTTGTGTCAGTCCAGCGAGCCTTGGCGAGACTAAGAATCTAGCTCTGAGTGGTTAATGAGATAATTTAGACCATGAAGAGCTAGGATAGAAGATCCCACATCATGTCCGATCGTCGCTGTACAAGGTGACGAAATACAAAAGATGCCACTCGCAGTTAAACGAGCGGCATTAAACCAAGCAGCTCGCCTTTTAACAAAGGAATTCCAGTAAGAATCCAGTAACCAACGTATTCTCCCTTCAACTAGAAATACTCGTTCACAACTACCATATAAAACCCAATCAACTTCATTTGTAACAATTCAGGTTTCAAAAATAGGAAATCATTACTGAAAAAGTTTACCGCGTTTTGTGTTGCTATCTATGGTTACAATGTTTGAGACATCAATGCCTTCAAACCAAGCAACACAAAAGCGGCACCGATATGAACAGCGAAGCGAAACAACTATTTTCTTATCTATGTCAGCGATACGATGCGCTTTCTCAAGAGCTTGAGTCTCGCCCTTTTCCTGAATTTTCTGAGACTATTACTCATCCTCTTGGGCACTGTTTAGTCCGTTGCCCAGCAGGTAGCCAACGCTTTTCTATTGTAGCAGTCAACTTTGCACCCTCCGTTCGCGGGCAAGGCGTGCTTACTGCATTTATCGACTACATCAAAAGCAATCCTTACCACTACCAAGGTGTTGAGGTTGCAATCATTGAAAACAAGAACTTAGCTAAACGGCTTTTGTCTCTTGGCTGGAAGTACAAGTCCCTGTTTGGCAAGATTTTCTTCGCTAGCAAGCCGACCCTAGTAAAGGACTTTCAGTCTGCGTAATAGTTATTACGAAACCGCATCGACATCCAAAGTAAAACCATCACTCAAAATCCGTAAGCATGTTGAAAAAAACTTGGCGATCTTCTGCAGTACTTCCTCGATGAGCAGTGTATTCAACGTGCGCGTCTGCGCTGGCTTTTGGGGATAGATTGATGCCCCATAACGCATTAATTTGGTTTGGTACGATGGAATAACGCATATCAACAATTCGCATTTCATTATTCGGATCCGTCGCTACAAAACCGTTTGAAAACCAACGGAAACGTTCGATGTCTCTTGCTTGTTGCGATTGCGGGTTTAGCCACGGAAATTGCTCTTTTATATTTAACTTTGGAGTTGATTCGCCAGGGTAAATTTTTATTGAACGCCCCACCCTTACGGCATCTACATAGTAGCTCTCTTCCGTTTCATAAATTAGTTTCCAAACCAAAAGATTGCTGAAACTTGGTTTGGCTTTTAATTGTATAGCGTTGTGTTGTCGCTCTTTGACGATTTCCCAACCAGCTACTTCTGCTCTATCTCGCTGGATCATTCCAAGACTTAGGTAAGCCAGGCACCATAAAAATGCAATGCGGGCATAGTTTGGGCTTCGATTCAGTGCAACAAACAAAAGCAATATTAAAATAGGGAGTGTGAACGCGGGGTCGATTACCGAAATAGTGTTCCAAGCATAACGCGTGTTACTTATCGGCCATAGAAGCTGTGTTCCATAACTGGTGCATGCGTCTAATAACGCATGGGTACTATAACCAAGCGCACAGTAAAACCAACTCTGCCGGAAGCTTAGTCCTCGCTTTTTTGCGAACAATGGATATAACAACAAAGCACAAATGAAACTACCAAACGGGATAAACAAGAGCGAGTGAGTAAATTGGCGATGGTATTCCAAATACAGCAAAGGATCAGTTGAAGAACGGATGAGCACATCTAAATCCGGCGCCATCCCAGAGACCACGCCCAACACGCCAACAACTGCAAGGTTTCGCTTGTTGCTCACGGCCAGTGGCAAAGCTGCACCCAATAAACCTTGCGTTAACGGATCCATCGTTCACTTCCTTTAGATAGATGAAGCTCAGCTGGAAAGCGTACATGCTCAATAGTCGGTTCCAATTTAAAAACCAGAAGGTTCTTCGACATAAGTTATCCGCATTTTAGTGGAAAACAATACACGACTTAGTCATGCATTTGCTTGTTTAGCAACAAATACCTTGATTTAGTGTAAGAAGGAATCACGCCGTTCGCTAGTGAACGAACAAATCTGAGTCTAGGCTTGTTTGGTATTTCAAACCCGAAGGTTTATCTGACGCGAAAAAACAAGGCGAACCAAATGGCTCGCCTTGTTTCTAATTTACTGAACGATAAACGACAGGTGTTTAGTCTTGAGGATTCTCTTTCGCGTTGATTTCAGCGTAAGTGTGTAGCAGCTCCGTCAATGTTTTTACCCACGCAAAAACATCCGAAGGTACATTTTCGATTAGTTTTTCCACTAGAGCACAGTGTGTTTCTAGCGTGATGGCCTCTTCCAAACGGAATGAGATCGCGTAGAAATGCCAAAGCACCAATCGCGTCATTCGCTCGCTATTTTGCTTTGCGTTGTCTGAGTCATCAAACGCTTGTTGAATTTCACTCAGTGCGATTGCTGTCATGCGTAGCATTGCATCAAGACGTGCAGACAACATGCGGTCTTCACTATCCACTTCTTCTTGTTCAAAAGTGAACAGCTCATTCATCACGTCTTCTGGCACCATTTTACTGATCATACGAGCACTAAACTCTTCCAGCTCATGGCGAGGCATAGTTACAAGACAATCGAAGGTGTAATCACGAAGCATAAAATCACTCTAGGTTAGAAATCAATTTCAGCCTCGCATTCTAAATATTGAAATTTCAATTGCCAGTGTTAATTTCTATCCATCTACGAAAAACTACAAAACACCGTTGATTGCAATACCAACACCAATCCGCTGCTGATTATGATCATAGTCGATCAAGCTCTTACCATAACCCGCTGAGTATTGTGCGTACCCCTGAACTTTGCCCCAAATCGGAAATGACACACCCAGTTCTGCAAAACCCTTATGTGTTTGAAAGTTCTGGCGACCTAAAAAGGTAAACTCGTAACCATTCCACTTGTAAGCACTCGATAGCTCAAAGTGTCCCATATAGTCTTCGATATCCGGGTTATCATCACCTTTGGGATCATTAGGCGATGTCTTTTCATCTTCAGGTATACGCCACCAAGGCTGGATAGAAACCGCAAAATTGTCTTTTGCAAAGGTTACGTTGGCATAGACACGGTTCCAACTGCGCGATAGCTCCTGTCTCTGACCGTTAGACTCATGTTCAATACCAAAACCTAACCAAGTCGAACCATCAAGTGGTTTCCAGTCAGTTGGGGTGTAGTAAAAAAGCTCTGGACGATAATTGGTTTCACGGAATGGACGAGATGCTGCACCCGTATATACCTGCCAAAATGATTTAAGAGTCATTCCAAAAAACAGACCATCGCCATCAAACAACAAGTCATCATAGTTCATTGGTACTTTAAAACTGATTTGGAACTCCGCCTCTTCCTTACGCAGTTCATCGCCGTATTTGGTGTCGGCATACGCGCGTTTATTTACACGATCACTGTATGTAAACGGAAGAATATAGTTAACGCGATGCGCGACCAGACTAAACGGTTCGAACGCGTTTTCTCGTTCTGATTCCAAACGCTTGTCGACCAAACTTTCCTGAAGTTCTTCAGGCTCTTCAATTTCTGGATCAGCGGGCACTGTGCTGGTTACTGTGTCAAGCTCACACTGCGCGCGAATGCTCTTTATGGTTTCTTCACCTTTGCTTTGCTTTATTTTGTCTAGCAAACATAAATCATAAGCACTGGCTGTTTCTCCCATCGCAACTGGCGCTGCCAATAAACTCAGTATTGATATCCCTGCCACTTTTGAAGCCATCTGAAACCCTTAATATTCTTTATGTCAAACCAGATAATTTTAGTTTTTCTTGGTAAACCGCTTGCCATTCTGACGTTAAGGCAATGTTAAATGTCCGCCGACTTTACGTCTTGGATAAATGCAACAGACTTTAGACATATCGGTCAACTATGATCAAAGCGCAAAAAACAACCAAGAGTTGAGCATCATAGATAAAAACCACTCGTTTGCATGATGCTCATGTTCTCTATGCAAAATACTGGCTCGTAACTTTGATTGCAAACCCGGCTATGAATAAACCCAAACCAAAACCCAAATGCGCCAATGTGCTAAGAAAACGGGCTTTCCAAGGTGTTGGGGTTTTACTCGCAGCAAAACCAAATCCTAGACAAGGTTGAATGACCAAAAATGGGAAGATCAACGTTACCACGCCTGTAATTAAGCTGGGCATTAGACTGGGCTCTACCAACCAATGATGACCAAAAACAGTAACGTGAGCCAAAGCGAAAGTAACGCCGATGGCATAATGCAAAAACCAGCCAAGTGACTTTTCTCCCGGCATCGCCTCTGACGCCATAATTGGCGCATGCATAAACTTTCCTTGGGGCATGTACAAAACCCAGCGCGCAACCAACGCATAGTTTAATGAAGGAATACCAAACACTCTCCTTTGTAACCATGCCCATAAATCCATTATCAAAGTGGCACCAATCCCTATTAGCACCGCTTGCAATCCCATTAAAAGCAGCATTTTTCTCTCCTCAAGTTTTTGATTTGTTAAGGTCTTAGTTGCATGCTACAACTTAAAGCCAACTTGAAGTCAATGGGGAATAATATGGATATTGCAGAAGTGGTTAGAAAATCAGGATTGCCGACTTCAACGCTCAGGTATTACGAACAGCTGGGGTTAATTCGCTCGATAGGAAGGAATGGATTGAGACGCCAATATTCACCAGAGGTACTCAATACACTCAATTTAATTAGTTTGGGGCGTATCGCTGGAATATCGCTTAACGAAATGGCAGAAATGTTGAATCAATCAGAAGTTTCAAAGCCATATATCGATCGTGACTTACTAACGAAAAAGGCACTTGAGATTGATGAGCAAATAAAACGTTTGAAAGCGGTGCGAGACAGCCTAAACCATGTTGCCACCTGCCCTCATGAGTCACATATGGACTGTTCTTCATTTCAAAGGCTTATGAAGGTCGTAAAGCGTTATGTCCCCCAAAAACAGAGATAAACCGCTCTCACTACCTTCCTATTCTTGATTTAAAAGGAAGTAACTCGACATGGAGGGTTACTTCCTCTCATATTACTTAGCTTTCGCTTTTACGTACTTCTTCACTTTTTTCATCGCCATTTTTTGCTTCAGCGGTGAAAGGTAATCAATGAACAAGTTACCAGATAGGTGATCAATTTCGTGCTGCATCACAATCGCCAAGAACTCATCGCTCTCGATTGTAATCGGGTTGCCATCACGGTCTAGTGCAGAAACAACAACTGACGTGTAACGCTCTACATCTGCGTAGTACTCAGGAACAGAGAGACATCCCTCTTGACCAAGTGCTTTGTTTTCTCCGCTCACCACTTCTGGGTTAACCAAGATTAAAGGGTCATTGCGTTCGTCAGAGATATCGATGACAACAACCGCCTCTTTTCTGCCTACTTGGGTTGAAGCTAAACCGATACCATTGCCCGTTGCGTAAAGTGTTTCTAGCATATCGTCTATCAGCGTTTGTAGTGTCGATACATCAGTGACTTTTTCTGCTTTTACTTTAAGCCTTGGGTCTGGAATGGAGAGAATTTCGAGGACTGCCATACTTACCTTTCATATCTATAAATCGTAATTCGTGGCGAATTATACACACGTTTCTCGATACATAAACCTGCTAAGCTATCTTGCGCACAAGGCATAAACCATTAACTCAAACTACAACACAATCAATGGGTTTGCCTTTTAGACAAAAAATCCTACAAACAGGAAACTAAAACGCCAGCACATTATGGCTGGCGTCTTGTCATGATCCTAATTGAATCGTTTGTTGTATTTTATCTACTGACTTTCCTTGGCTTTGAGTAATACTCTAATCGCCATTTTCTCACCACTTTTTAAAATTAAGTAGGCGATGCCAATCGTTATTAGCATTATGATAGCAATAAAAATACTTACCCCACCGAGCTCAGATAATAAATAAAACGGAGAAATATCTAACGACATTAAGATAAGAGAGAACACTACCAAACTTGCTAAAGTCCACAGTAAAACAGCATACCATCTTGTTTTTGATGGCATTACATCTCCAGTCTTGTAGCCGAAGTAATAACCAACACTCATGGCTGGGATTAACGTGCTAAGAAAGCCTGTACCACTCATTTCTATCCCAACAATATATTCAATGGCCAACAGCAATGCAGCCCAACAAACGGACGCCAGACACAACAGAGACGTAACAAGAAGTACCGATGGTGGCTGGTTTATTTCTGATTCTGAATAGTTATTTTTTAATTCCACTTTCATTTCTTTCCATTTATTTGAATAAAATAAGCGTTTTAGATCATGCTTCCGCTTGGACAACCTAGAGAAACAACACCACAAGAAATACAACTTGTAGCTTTTTAAATAGTTTTATTTTCATTTAACCTAGATTCCAACTAACTGTTATTTTTAAAATTAAACCCTCTCTCTCAAATGGTATATTCAATGAATTTACTCATAAGGGCCCAGTGCAACCATGTTAATACGTTCTATGTATCAGAAACAATTCATTTATTTCCAATGACACTAGTGAGATCATGCGACGTGATTGGAATCTCACTTAAGTTTTCATGGACCTATCACGCTGAAAATTGAAGTCTCTACCTGTCATAGAATAAAAAGCCGTCAAAACCAGTGGTTCTGACGGCTTTTTATTTTCTATTACACACTCGATTATTGTTGCAGCTTCGCTGTGGCTTCTACTGCTTTGTAGAAGTCCAGCACTCTCTGTTTGAGGTTCGATTAAAACCCTATAAAACATTAAGCCGCAATATTAATTGAGCTGTTCTATATAGCGATTCAGCTCTACCGCATATGTTTTTTGATCAATCGCAGTGTCACCTATTTCTTCATCTAGAAATCCAAGTAGCATTTGTGCACCACCTTCACCATTATTTAACGCTTGCGTCAAGTAATAGGCTGAAAGCACCTTATTTTCAGGTAAACCACAGCCATCATCATACAAACATGATCCTAAATAAAATTGTGCACTCGCCAACCCATCATCAGCAGCCTCTGAGATTAAAGAAAAGCCCCGCTTAACATCCATGACTTTTGGCTCTTTCAGAAGGATTATCCCTAAAAGCTCTTTACTATGAACATCATCCACTTCGATAGCTTTGATCAATAAAGACTTTGCTCCTTGCACATCACCTTGTTCATAAAATTTATTTGCTTCGCTGTACAACTGCTCTGGAGCTTCTCGGTTCTTAGTTAGGAGGCTTTCTGTCGTTTTAGTTGCCTCAAACTTTGACGTAGTATCGTTACATGCCGTAACAAGGAGCACTACTAATAAAACGTTAACAATTCTCATGTTATTCCCATGTGCATTTGATAAACAAGACTGCTGTCGAGTATGAATCGTCATACTGACCGCTTACAATTTGAAACTTTGTATTGATCGGAGCTTTAGCACTAGCTTCACACATATTGGCAATTTGACCACGAACATAAGCACTCGAATCAAAGTTATACTTGTCTTCTTGAGGAATTATACTTGCTAATGAAACTCTAGATAGTTGAGGAGCTTTCCCATATTCCCTTTCGACTTTCAAATACTTCACATTAACAATCAAAATGCAGCCAGATGATTCTAGATTTGCATTGTGTACTCGATTAGCTAGTACTCTAACGTTTTGTCGGATAATATCAAAGAGAAGCATAGCTCTGCCTTTCTGTAATACCATCCCTAAGGCCATGGCCCTTCCACTATTTGCTTTCATTGCAGTAGAAGCTAGAGTTGACGACTGTATTGGAGCTAGAGACGAAAATTTACGTGAAGGAATAACAGCTTTGTTTTTCCAGTGCATTCGATCGGTTAACATACCAGACTTAACCGCCATGTTGCGATCTATCTGTTCCTTAAGCTTTTGTAACCTTTTCTCACCTGTAATATCATTTGGAAGCTTACGTAATGGTCCCGCAAGAGAAGTATCTTTTATGGTATTAACGGGAATTTTCTCATTATCTAATTTGCTTCTTAGTTCGACACAAGAGCTAAATAGTTTGTCAGCTGGATACATGCAATTAATGTAGTTGATTGATAACGGCGTATCTCTCTCGTGCGTTAGTATAGAAATGTACATAATGATTCTCTCAAAACCATTATTATGAACAGGATTGCATAAAGTTCCAAGCTCTAAGTTGTCCTAGTTGTGAGATATACCCTAATCAATGAAAGTTAATTTATAGTTAGATATTTGTTAGAAACACTCAGCGGTCATTACAAATAAACATTCGTTAACTATATGTGTTGTCACCATTACATGTAAGATTATTAAAAATAAAGGCTAACCAGTTGGTTAGCCTTTATTGATATTACTGCTACAATTTTGCTTTGGCTTTTACGCGGACTTTAATTAACACATCACCATCGACCAACCTAAGGTCGAATATTGGTGAATGTCGCGGTGGTGACTCCATCACTTTGTGACGACAACGATTTTACGTCTGCGCTAAAGTAATATGGATTAAGTGGCATTTTATTCTCTGCTGGTCGCGCGTAGTAAAGCTTGGCAGGCTGTTTTGCCATTTGTTGCGCGTACAAATACCCGACCAACGCATGTTCAAACTGGTGGTAACCATTTCCCCAATGGAACGCTTTGGTTGATTTAGGGCTTAGACCGACGCCTCCATATTGATGATCCACCCATGCATCCATAAAAGTGGGTAACGTGTATTGAAGCGTTTCTTTCATCGAACCATCAACAAGGGAAACTGTCATTGCCGCTTGATCGAGCTCTGCCCATTCCCAAGACGAGCTATAGTGCTTGTATGGTCTTGATTGCCAAGCAGGAATGCTCTCTTGCGTCCATTTACTCTGCCATTCTGGTGAGAAAAGCGCTTTGACTTGCTCAAAGTTTTGCTGGTATTGCGCTTGTTTAAGCGTGTGTTTCATTCCTTTGAAACCAAACTCTGTCCAATTGGAATTCTCCAACAACTGACCAGTGAGATACGTCATCCAATACGCTTTGATGGTGTGTCCAAAATCATTGTGTTTCGCATCTGGCATCATTACCGCTTTGTGGTGTATCGCGCCATAAAAACGCTGCTCTTTGACGGAATGGTAGTTATCTAGCATCACTTGCATCAGCCATTGCAGATCTTGCTTCCACTTGGCTTGCGCTGGTTCTGGTAAAAGTGGCGCCGTTAACAACAGGTAGCCATTAATTTGGTCAAGTTGAGCGACTAACTCTTGCTGCTTCTCACTTTCCCCATCACCATCTTTCAAAACCCACGCCAGACCGCGATCATCGCTTCGTCGGTATTGTTTAAATATAAACGCTTGCTGGTCGATAAGTGCTTGTTCAACCTTTGGATCTTGCGTTAAGTAGTAGTACATCGCCAACCCCACCAAGGCGTAAGCTTGGTCTTGAGAAGTTCGTTGTTGCCACTCCATCCCCGGTTTTCCACTACGCGTAAAGCTCACGAAGCCGCCGTTTTTCTCATCTTGTAGATGATCAATCAGGTAATAAGCCCCTTTCTTTGCCAGCTCTAATGCTTGCTTGTCACCCGTAAGATGAAAAAGTACGCCATAAGCGTAAGTTTGGCGCGATTTCATGCGGGTGTATTCGCGATCGAAGTGCGGGCTAATCCACCCTTTGTTTAATTCTCCACACGGCTTTTGTGGATCGAGAATGACACCGTTATCACAACGAAAAGTCGGAAAATTCCCCTCAGGTTGTCCATGCGCGCTTTCCATCATCCAATATGGGGCTAGGCCATTCGTCACATGGTTTAACCAATCATCCCCCGAAGGCAGGCCTACATCAGCAAAGCTGCTCATGCTCGTCGTTGCGAGCAATAAGGTAAGATATTTAAAAGACATAACACTCAATTAAGTTATTGAATTTTATCCAGTATAAATAACTCCCTTTACGCATATTGTTGTCGTGCTCACAATAGCCTTACTCATTTGTTTGCATCAATCATCTTTCAGCCTTGTTCGATGACTGAGCCGAGAATAAACGCTACTCTGTCTTCGACTGACATTTTGGGCACTTCGATCAATTGATAACCAAATTTGTGATAAGCGTTGACCATCTGTTGATACGTAGCCACCGCTTCAGAAAAATCTTGCTTTCGCTCTTCGTCATTGCTGAATATCGATGCCCAAGGTGGAAAAATGAACACTTGAGAATGATAACGAAGCGTCTGGCAATGCGTGATGAGCTCATGCGAGATTGGCAGTTGTTCCAACTTACTGTAGCCATATACGTCCACAATACTGCGATCAAAAAACACATTCCCTTGGTGGACATTGAAAGCTCGGTAATTGCTCACTTCTGCCTTCATAATTTCGTCTCGAAAAGCTTGTTTGTCATTCCAAGGTAATGCTGAACCGTGATTGGCAACCTGCGTTTGTATCACGTGACGACCGGTTTCTGGCGCGCAGATAAAGCCTTGTGTTTTTAGCTGTTCGATTACCGAAGTTTTCCCTGCACCGGGACCACCAGTGAATACGATGAGTTTATTCAAAATTGTTTCCTTATTTTTTGTTTGAGTGAAGTAATGCGTGTACAGCCAAGAAAATGGGCATCATCTGGCGTTTGAAATTGGCATTTGGCACGCCAGCGTTAAGCGAGATCGGTAGTGGGAAATTTGGGGAATAGAACTGGGCAGTAAAGAGATATACAAAGTAAGAACCGAAACGACGTGTTCATCGGTTATGGAAAACGGAGGAATGCTGAGTGAAGCAAGCTCGCCCAAAATACTGGGTTGGGAAATGGTGCGATTGGTTCTGCTAGTTAACGCGTCAATTGGATATCTATATCAAGAAAATGGCACCTAAGCCTAAGAACGCAAAGAAACCAACGACATCGGTAACGGTCGTCAATACTACCGAGCCAGCCACGGCGGGGTCAATGTTAAACTTTTTCAACGTGAATGGTATCAACGTACCCGATGCCGCGGCCGCCAAACTATTGAGGAAAATGGCACAGCAAATAATAAGCGCCAATGGCAAAGAGTCAAACACCATGTAAACGACACCCGCGATCACCAATCCCATAATTAAACCATTAATGGTGGCGATTTTTAATTCCTTATTCACCAATAGCTTCAAGTTACTTTGGTGCAAGTGGTTTAGTGCGATACCCCGAATGGCCACCGCTAAGGTTTGGCTACCTGCGATGCCGCCCATACTCGCCACAACGGGCATTAAGATAGCAAGCGCTACAACTTGCTCGACCACATTATCAAAAATACCAATGATGGCAGAGGCAACAAAAGCGGTCAGCAAGTTAATCACCAACCAAAGTGCTCTTAGCCTTGTCGCCACAGTTAATGGTGTGAACAAATCTTCTTCACTTCGTACGTTTTCTGCCACTACAGCTTGTAGGCTGAGTTCACGCAAGGTAATCGCGATGGTCGCCATCGACAAAACGCCCATAATTTTGCCACCAGCCATGATAGGAAACCAATGCGCTCCACCATCAATCGAGACCTGTTTACTGACGCTTTGAATCGTTTGGATATCTTCCAGAATTGGCGTGACTACGGTCAAGTCTGTGAGTTTGGTATGGTTCTCATGCAGCAACAGGGTTTGCGGCTCTATCGTACCAATCACACCACTTGCATCACGCACAATAATCAACCGCACTGGACTTTGCCCACGTTTTAGCAGCTCGGTTTTGATGCCTCCTACGCTGTTTTTAGGGTTTGCGACCAGAAAGTGAGGCTCGGCATAACGTCCAACTTTGTTGTCTTCATACGACAATGCTTGTTGGATATGCGCGACAGACTCTTCACTTTGATCAATAAGGTATTCATCTACAAATTCGGTCGGTAGAAAGTCCGCAAAGATGATCAGTTCTGAATCCGTTATGTACGCCAAGCGTTCATGTTGTAAGTCTTTATTGAGTGATTGATGAATGTGCTTGGCGGTGTCGTATCGGAGCAAATTTAATACCGTCCAATACTTCTCAGGCGGCACTGCTTCTATGACACGCTTACGGTAAGCAATGTTGACCGATTCCAAAATGTTCGCAATCTGTGCTTCTTGATAGTCTTTCAAAAAGCTCAAGTCTTCGGTCGATTCTATCGCTTTAATGATCTCAGCAAGCAAATGTGGCACTTTGCGGTTAATTTGCAATTGGTTGGAATCTATCATTACTTTTACCTATAGCTTTCAGTACCACATTCGCCGCATTGACGATATGTGCTATCCGAAGGCATGAATTCTTGATGTTAAAATTCTAGGCGATAGTTGACTTAATTGCGGAATTTATATTTCGCTCGCAGAAACAAAACGCCTCTGCATCAGTTCATGGTATAGACTTGAATGTGTGTCAGGCTCATTCGCCTTGTTTGATAATGGAGTAATCAATGGCACCTGTATTTTTTCTGACTCAGCAGGCCGCCTTACCAAGTCGTAAGGTGCTTCGTAAAGTGATTCAATTTTCGACAGCGTTGGCTCAGCCTATTGTGGTTTTAGTGGAAGACCATCGCCGAAGTGAAGATCACGCATTCGCTCATTTTCTCAGTTTCAACTCTGACCATATAGAAAAAAGACAAGCTGAGTTTGAAGCTTGGACCTTAAAGTTCAACGCATTAATTGTCGAACTTTGTGAAGAAGAAGAGCTTGAAACGCCAACGCTCTCTTACGAGCATTTCAAAGGGAGTCATTGGGTTGAGCAAGTTGCGAAACGACTTGTTGACCACACTGACTTACTGCTCGTGGGACACTTTAACAAACACGAGATTCAAACGATGCTCACAGAACTAGCACAACAAGATTGCGACTTGTTGCTACTGAGTGAGCGTTCATGGCCTTCTCACGCCAACATGCTTTGTGCAATCGACCCACTTCATCGAGGGGATGAAAAGTCGATAGTAGATAAAGCCATCGTCTCGCGAGGCTCAAAATTAGAACAAACCTTAAGCGGGAAAATGACGCTCGTTTACTGCCGATACGTCGCGCCATACCTCTCTCGCTATCGTGCAGAGATATTAAGCAACCAAAAAGCAGGCATTACAGATTTTATTAGTGCGCAAAGGTTAACTCGAGTACCACTACTGCTGCCAGAAGGAAACCCTGAAACGGCGTTACCAAAAGCAGTTAAGCAATCACAAGCAGCGATTTTGATTATGGGGGCATGTAAACGAAGCATGTCATCTCAATTTTGGTCTGGCAGCACTGTAGACACGTTACTTGATCAACCACCTTGTGACCTACTGTTGGTCAACAGCTCCAAGGGCTGACTAGGTATTCCCTATTAACCTATCCTTTCAATACCAAGCGCAGTTATTGGCTCTTTACATCTTCTAACTGCGCGGCTTCATGTTCCGCGTTCAAGGCTTGTTTCTGCTGCTGTTTTATCTCATCCCAACTGCGTCCCGATTCAATCGCAGATACACGCTGCTCGTATTTAGTGCAGGCTCTTTCGAGTACTTTCTCAGGATCTATACCCTTTTCTCTTTCCAGCGCTTTTAATACGTTAAGGTAGTTCCACAACACATCGCCTAACTCGTCTTCCAAATGACAAAGGCGATCCTCGCGAATCTCTTCGCGGACTTCATCAACTTCTTTGCCAATGGCCTCCAGATAAGTCTCTACGCCTTTAAACCAAGTATTGGTTTGGTCATATTGAGATTTTCTCGTCGCAATTGCATACAGCTCATCAAATTTCTTCATTGCCTCTCCGTAGAACACGTTTTTATTTATGCCTTTTTAGGACGAATAAACTTCCCTTTAGCCGTCACTCTAACTTCGCTTTCGACCCGCAATTGAGCCACCAGTTGATATATACCGCGTCGTTCACCTTCACAGTGTGCAGTAATCGTGACTCGATCATCTAACTGAATAGGTGCATGGTAGCGCACATCCAACTGCGCCGTAAGGGCTTGAATGTCTCTAGATAACAAACAATGCGTCATTGCACCATCGAGAAGCGAACTGGCAATACCACCATGCAACAGGTCTGTGTAACCTTGATGACGCGGTAAAACGTGAAACTCTCCGACAACAGAGCCATCGGCTAGGTATTGATAGTTCACGGCCAAAGAGTTCGGATTCACATTAATTGAAGAACAAACCGCACATTGATGATGAGACTCGTGAGTGTAATGACAGTAGCTGTTTGTGGACATGATAGTTACTCGGTTTCTCAAAAGAGTAATTAGCATATGCCAACAATTAAAAAGAAACGGCGAGTAATCTTTGTTTGCATGTTGCAGGGCCAGCAACCTCGCTTTTCATAACACTAAATAATCATTTTGATAATTAACGATAATTTCCAGTTTATTTAGAGTGGCGATATGGTTTGCATAGTGATTACGCAACGTTATGAAAAGGCGACTTATGAAGTTTCTCCACACGATGATCCGTGTTGCTGACCTAGACAAATCTATCGAATTTTATACAAAAGTTCTGGGAATGAGTGTTTTGGATCGTTTTGAAAACCAAGAATAGCGTTACTCACTGGTGTTTGTTGGTAACCCTGATCAACCAGATGGCGCGACCATCGAGCTAACTTATAACTGGGATACCGACAGTTACGACTTGGGTAACGCATTCGGACACATGGCACTGGGGTCTGAAGATATTTACGCCGCTTGCGAAAAAATTAAAGCGCTTGGTGGCAACGTTACTCGCGAGCCAGGTCCAATGAAAGGCGGAGAAACTCACATCGCGTTCATTAAAGATCCCGATGGTTACCAAATCGAACTCATCCAAACTCAAAAATAACGAGGTTTCCTATGACAGACGCATTATTTCAACCCATTCAACTTGGCTCTCTCTCATTAAAAAACCGTATCGTTATGCCTCCGATGACGCGCTCTCGTGCTTCTCAACCAGGTAATATCGCTAACGACATGATGGCGACCTACTATGCTCAACGTGCTGAAGCGGGCCTAATCGTTGCTGAAGGCACACAAATTTCGCCAATGGGTCAAGGCTATGCATGGACACCAGGCATTTACAGCCCAGAGCAAATTGCTGGCTGGAAAAAGGTAACCAATGCGGTGCACGAGAATGGCGGCACTATCTTCGCGCAATTGTGGCACGTTGGTCGCGTGACTCACCCTGATAACATTGGCGGTGAGCAGCCTATTTCTTCTTCTGCGCTAAAAGCAGAAAACGTGAAAGTATTTGTCGATAACGGCACAGACGAACCGGGTTTTGTCGACGTGGTTGAGCCACGTGAAATGACCAAACAAGACATCAAGAACGTTATTGAAGAGTACCGCCAAGCCGCCCTAAACGCGATAGAAGCCGGATTCGATGGTATCGAGCTTCATGCAGCGAATGGCTACTTGGTTAACCAGTTTATCGATTCTGAAGCGAATAACCGCACCGATGAATACGGCGGCTCAATTGAAAACCGTCTGCGTTTTCTTGGTGAAGTGGTAGAGGCGATGACGCAAGCTATTGGCGCTGAGCGTGTTGGTGTTCGTCTTGCACCATTCACTTCGTTAAATGGCACCGTTGATAGTACGCCAGTCGAAACCTACACCGCCGCTGCAGCGCTGCTTGATAAACTCAATGTGGTTTACATTCACATTGCTGAAGTGGATTGGGACGACGCGCCAGACACTCCGCACGACTTTAAAACCGCAGTTCGTGAGGCGTATAAAGGCACACTGATCTATGCCGGTCGTTACAACGCAGAAAAGGCGCAACACGCGATTGAAAGTGGTTTAGCCGACATGATTGGCTTTGGCCGTCCGTTTGTTGCAAACCCAGACTTACCAAGCCGCATCAAGCATGGCTATCCGCTGGCAGAACATGACCCTGCCACATTGTTCGGCGGCGGTGAAAAAGGCTTGGTGGACTACCCTGCGTATCACGCGGGTTAATTCATCTACGTAAAGCTGATTCGTAACTCGCGACAAACCAATAGCGAAACCAAAAGAACCTTGCTCTTCCCCCTGTGACACCAAGATGCAGGGTTCTTTTTAGGCAAGCCACCAGAATTAACGTCTTTGACAAGATGTACAACCTCGACACGCAGAGCGCGTCGTTTTACTGAGCAAACTGCGTTGTACTTTACAGTAAGCATTCTTTAAAGCACGACGACCTGAAAACCAATCATCCGGTTTAGTGAGGATTAGGTAGCCGTTAAACCTCTTAACCAACTCGGTTCGATTGTTTTCGATAAATCGGCTATCAAACTCGATGTCGAAGTAATTCAAAGCCTCTTCGATACAAGTAAAGCTGGCAATTTTTTCCTGAATCGTATTCTCTGTCATCGTTTCTTTAGCGTAATCATTTTCAATGAAGTCTAAGTGCCTCGCGCTTTACGTTCTTTGATTTAGCACTTCTTAAGATCATTCTTTATGGGGTTTCCATATTGAAATTCAATTTGGGAATTCGTTAACCCACCTAGCATTTTCATTTTGATGATCATTTTAAGGCACTGATTTAAATAAACATTATTTCTGGTTCATATTTTGCTCTACTTCATTAAACGGAATGTTGGAGCAACACGATATGACTTACAGAGCAGAAGTAGACGGATTAAGGGCGATTGCTGTCACGTTGGTGATTTTGTTTCATGCAGGAGTTGAGCAATTCGCTGGTGGCTTTATTGGCGTCGACGTGTTCTTTGTGATCAGCGGCTATTTGATCACTGCCATCGTGATTAACGACTTAGAAAACCAGAAGTTCAGCCTTGGTGATTTTTATGAGCGACGCATTCGTCGCATACTCCCCCTCTTACTGGTGGTGATCGCCGTCAGCTATTTGATGTCTTGGTGGCTATTTTTGCCGCAAGCACACAAAGACGTTGGTCAGTTTGCAGTGTCTTCTATTCTTTCTTCATCCAACATTCTTCTGTATCTAAAAGGCCACAATTACTTCGGTTTAGAAGATCAAGCCAATCCGCTGTTTCACACTTGGAGCTTGGGCGTTGAAGAACAATACTACATTGTCATTCCTTTACTACTCATGCTACTCGCTCGTGGTAAAAACGCGTTTTACCTGACTTTTTTCATCGCGGTATTTGCGCTGAGTTTGATGACTATTGTCTACGCGAGCAACGATCCTGATTTCGCTTTTTACATGATCTTCTCTCGCGCTTGGGAGCTGGCAACCGGTTCATTACTCGCATTAGTGATGAGAAAAGTCCAAGTTCAATCTAACGATACTCTAGCAACCATTGGCATCGTTTTGATATTGGCTTCCGCGCTTTTGTTTGAAAAATCGCAAGATGGCGCGGGCATTACGCTGCTGGTGCCAGTCATCGGTAGCGCGTTGGTGATTTTGTTTGCCTCTAAAGACAATGTCTGCGGTAGATTACTGAGCCTAAAGTGGGTCGTGTTCGTCGGCTTAATCAGCTACAGCTTATACTTGTGGCACATTCCATTATTTGTCTTTTACCGCTACGTGTTGGACACAACACAAGACATCAATATCCCACTTTACGTTGTCACTCTTTTTGTACTTTCTTACTTCACTTGGCGCTTTATTGAAAAGCCGTTCCGTAGCCGAAAAGCCATGAGCATGCGCACTGTGTCCGCGGTTATTGTGTTGTTGACGTTGCCCTTGCTAACGCTCGGCGTTATCGGTCATCAGAACGGTGGTTTTCCAGAAAGAAGCGCATTTTTCGAGGCCATGCGCGTTAACAACGGTTATGGTTTAGATTGCAACGGCAACACCAACGTTAACGATGTGTGTTCGTCTGCGCCGCAGCCCGCCATCGCTGTGTTAGGCAATAGTCACAGCATGGTTTACGTGAAGCGTCTATCCGAAGTAACACCAACTGGCGTGGTGCAACTTACTCAAGATTCCTGTGCGGTCGGTTATGTCGACATCCTAGAAGCTGCTGGCTCAATTTCTTGCCGACAGTTCTTCAATGAGGCTGTCGATACCATTCTAAGTACCCCTTCCATTCGTCGCGTTGTTATCTCTTCTAATTTCAATAAAGAGCTTTCACAAGCCGATTATGAAGCATCATTAACCAAATTATTGAATGAACTGAAAGGAAAGGAAGTGGTCGTTTTCGGTCCAACCCCTTCTGCACCGTTTGCGGTAGGAGAATGCCTTTGGAAAGCGCGTTTGTTTGGCGAGACAGAAGAGTCTGCCTGCGACTTTTCTCCCAAACAACATCACCCTCAAAACGTGGCGAAGTTAGTGAACTACTTTGAGCAATTTGAGCACGTTGAGTTTGTCGACTTGACCGATGCCATTTGCAGAAATGGCGTATGTCGAATGAGAGTTGGAGCAAACAATGCGATGTATACGGATGACAGCCATTTATCTTACAAAGGTGCTGAGTTGGTGCTTGGGCATTACCACAACAGTACAAATGAAGCGCAACAGTTCACTTACGACCGAATAACCAAGGGAATAAACTTTTATGCTTCAGCGCTTATCTCAGGTAAGCGCTGAATGCTTTAAAGCAAGACAAAGCTAGGCGTCTATTTGAAAATGCGCGGATCAAACGCGAAATCGAGCTTTTCGGCTTTCTTGATGATCTCTTTCATTTTGGGATGATTTGGATTCACCACGTAGTTTTTATCACGAGGTGAAATCGTTGAAGGCACTTGCAGCGCGGCAAACTCTGGATGAGGATCATTGAGAAACTGATCACCAATGTACTGCGTAGACTCGCTCGCCGGTATTGCCCGCCACGTCACAGGGAGATCTTCTTCATCTAAGGTGGCGATGAGGTATTCTGGCATTTCAATACGATATAAATCGTAAAGTTTGGTGATAGCAGGATCGTTGTTTACGTGAACAAATACTTCCAACGAGCAAAGGGATTCCGATTCAGAGAAGTAGAGGGCTTCGGTTCCTTTTGAGTTCCATCGCCCTCCAAACAACTTTGCGCCAACGGGGCTGAATGGCGTGTCAGCAAATTTCTTTTGTGTGAGACGATAGAGCTTCATATTACGAGAATACCCCGTGCTCTAAACGGCCGATCAAATCTTTTACGATTTCAAAATCCACCGTGGTCGAGACCATATCAAGTGGACGTTTTCCACCTAAGCCGTACACATTCTCTCTCATCCATTTTAACGCGCGCTCTTCGTCGTCAAACAGTTCTGTCGCGAGTTTCAATAACATCGCTAATCGATAGATTGCATCACTTTCTTGCGTATTGAAGCGCTCATCGTTTTTTAGACGACGCTTGATCGTGCTAACAGGTATCAATGTGACGTTTTGAAACTCACTCTGAGAAAGCTTCACACGCTCAACAATATTGCGATACACCTTTGGCTCAAAGCCTTTGTGAACCGCATCAGTGCGACCTGTTTCAGCGTCTTCAATACCCAACATAAACCAGAAATTGGCTTTATGAGGTTGTTTCGGTTTGAAGCTTTTTAATGCTGCAGTTGCCATATCAAGCTCCTATGGTTCATATGGTCCAGTTATTATGGTTCAAATGAGCTTAACTTTCAATCAAAGTAACAATCAAAGTAAAAAGATAGGTAAAGAAAAAGGCGAGCTTTTCGCCCGCCTCTCTTACTTATTCATCAACCCATTTACCGACGGGCATCGTTTCACTTATTGCAAGTCAAAACGATCCGCGTTCATGACTTTCGTCCATGCGGCGATGAAGTCATGGATGAATTTTTCCTGATTATCATCTTGCGCATACACTTCCGCATACGAACGCAGGATCGAGTTTGAACCAAAGACAAGATCCACTCGAGTAGCCGTCCACTTCACAGCATCGGTTTTACGATCACGGATTTCATATTGATTAGCACTCACTGGTTTCCACGTATATGCCATGTCAGTAAGGTTCACGAAGAAATCATTCGACAAAGTGCCTACTCGGTCAGTAAATACGCCCTCTTTTCCACCGCCGTAGTTACTGCCTAGAACGCGCATACCACCGATAAGTACCGTCATTTCTGGCGCCGTTAGCCCCATAAGCTGAGCACGATCTAATAAAAGCTCTTCTGGCTTAACCGCGTAGTCTTTCTTCAACCAATTTCGGAAACCGTCAGCAACAGGCTCAAGTACTTCGAACGATTCCACATCCGTCATCTCTTGGGTGGCATCACCTCGGCCTGGCGCGAATGGTACGGAAACATCATGACCTGCGGCACGCGCAGCCAGTTCAATACCTACGTTACCAGCAAGCACGATAGCATCTGCAACACTACAGCCCTCTTCTGCTGCTATTTTTTCTAACACCGCAAGAACACGTCTTAGACGTTCAGGTTCGTTCCCTTGCCAATCTTTTTGCGGAGCCAAGCGAATTCTCGCGCCATTTGCACCGCCTCGGCGGTCAGAGCCACGGTAAGTACGCGCACTATCCCACGCCGTACTTACTAACTCACTAATGGATAGGCCACTTGCTTCAATTTTTGTTTTCACTAAATCGACATCGTAGTCTGTCTTACCTGCGGGCGTTGGGTCTTGCCAAATAAGATCTTCGCTTGGCACATCAGGGCCGAAATAACATGATTTTGGTCCTAGATCGCGGTGTGTCAACTTAAACCAGGCACGAGCAAAAACGTCATCAAAGTACGCAGGGTCATTTTGGAACTTTTCTGCAATCTTACGATATTCAGGGTCCATTTTGAGCGCCATATCGGCGTCGGTCATGATTGGATTGTAGCGCTTAGAACCGTCTTCAACATCGACAGGCTTGTCTTCTTCTTCAATGTCGATTGGCTCCCATTGCCATGCACCTGCTGGGCTCTTTTTCAGTTCCCAGTCATACTTAAATAGTAGGTGGAAGTATCCGTAGTCCCATTGTGTAGGGTGTGTTGTCCAAGCACCTTCAATGCCACTCGTTACCGCGTCACGGCCAATGCCACGTGTTTTGTGGTTAATCCAGCCAAGACCTTGCTCATGAACGTCTGCTGCTTCGGGCTCTGGGCCAAGGTTTGCGGCATCACCATTACCATGACACTTACCCACCGTGTGACCACCAGCTGTGAGCGCGACGGTTTCTTCATCGTTCATTGCCATTCGCGCAAAGGTCACTCGCATGTCATGTGCTGTTTTGAGAGGATCTGGGTTACCGTCTACCCCTTCAGGGTTCACATAGATAAGACCCATCATTACCGCAGCAAGCGGGTTTTCTAAATCTCGCTCACCAGAGTAGCGGCTGTTATCAGCGTCACTTGTGGCTAACCATTCTTGCTCAGACCCCCAGTAAGTGTCTTTTTCTGGGTGCCAAATGTCCTCTCGTCCAAACGCAAAGCCAAAGGTCTTAAAGCCCATGGATTCGTACGCCATGTTACCGGCAAGGACAATCAGGTCTGCCCAACTTAGTTTGTTGCCATATTTTTTCTTGATTGGCCATAAAAGGCGTCGAGCCTTATCGAGGTTGGCGTTGTCTGGCCAAGAGTTGAGAGGAGCAAAGCGTTGGTTGCCTGTAGCAGCACCGCCACGGCCATCCGCAATACGATAACTACCCGCTGCATGCCATGCCATTCGGATCATTAAACCACCGTAGTGTCCCCAGTCGGCAGGCCACCAGTCTTGGCTATCAGTCATTAAATCTTTTAAATCTTTTTTAAGTGCTTCGACATCTAGCTTTTCCAGTTCTTCTTTGTAATTAAAGTCCTGACCAAATGGGTTGGTTTTGGAGTCGTGTTGATGCAGGATGTCTAAGTTCAAGGCATTCGGCCACCAATCCATCACCGACTTATCTGTAGATGTTTGCCCACCATGCATAACTGGACATTTACCTACCGAACCGCCGTTTGCTTTGCTCATATAATGCTCCTTCGTGTCGTGGTTGTGGTAACCACTCTTTGTTATTCAATAAATCGAATATCCACCTCAAACAGCGTAGTTCATACACTGTTTTTTTAGTTAACGCCAAGTCAAAATTTCAAACATTTCAGCGAATAAATAATTGTTATCAAACATGTACCTATATGCAGAAAATATGGATAGAGATCAGTTTAAGTCCATACCTGAATACTTAATCCCAGACAGCCTCGCCATGTTGTGATCCCAGGTCGCTAAATCATGATGACTAAATTCATTCAGAGCGTGATGACCACACGCCCTCGCCATGACTTTCATGAGCTCAACAGAAGATTCGAAGAAATTTTTCAGTTGCTGGGATGACTTTTCAACGTCGAGACGCTGCCTCAAATCGGCATTTTGTGTCGCAATGCCTGCCGGGCAATTATTGGTGTTGCAGATGCGAGCCGCGACACAACCGATCGATTGCATCGCACTGTTTGCTATCGCTACTCCGTCTGCTCCAAGTGCCAACGCTTTGACAAAATCCGTAGGAACTCTCAACCCACCGGTGATGATTAATGTGACACGGTCACTTACGCCTTTTTCATCTAAGTATTTACGTGCACGAGCTAAAGCAGGGATGGTGGGTACACTAATATGATCACGGAACATAGTTGGCGCCGCACCCGTGCCACCACCGCGACCATCTAAGATGATATAATCAGCTCCAGCATCAAGCGCAAACTGAATGTCTTGCTCAATATGGTTGGCACTGAGTTTAAATCCAATTGGAATACCGCCTGTGATGCCACGAACTCTGTCAGCAAACTTTCTGAAATCGTGAGTAGTGTGAAGATCTTTGAACGTTGGTGGTGATATCGCTGGTTGTCCCTCGGGGATGCCTCTCACCTGAGAGATCTTACCTACATTTTTATTTGCAGGCAGATGACCACCCGTGCCCGTTTTTGCTCCTTGCCCGCCTTTGAAGTGAAACGCCTGAACATTAAGAAGCTTAGATTCGTCGTAGCCAAATTGAGCACTAGCAAGCTCATAGAAATACCGTGAATTAACGGCCTGCTCTTCCGGTAACATGCCACCCTCACCAGAGCAAATCCCAGTCCCCGCCAACTCTGCACCTTTTGCTAGTGCAATTTTCGCCTCTTCAGAAAGTGCGCCAAAACTCATGTCCGACACCAACAAAGGAATAGCGAGTCTGAGCGGCTTACGCGCGTTTGGCCCCACAATCAATTCGGTAGACACAGGAACGTCTTCCAACAACGGTTGTGTCGCCATTTGCGCCACCATGATTTGTATAGCATCCCAATGTGGTAGCAAATGCCTAGGAACCCCCATTGCAGCCATCGGACCAT
Organism: Vibrio sp. 1159; assembly: GCF_033340395.1. Lineage (NCBI taxonomy): Bacteria > Pseudomonadati > Pseudomonadota > Gammaproteobacteria > Vibrionales > Vibrionaceae > Vibrio > Vibrio sp. 1159. Next base: position 120,134 of record NZ_JAWOWL010000010.1, read on the forward strand.
GATGACCGAGTTTAGAGAGTCCTTCTCTCGCTAATTGGTGGATAAACTCGAGGGTTGGTTCTTCTCGTGAAGCAGACGCTGTTGGTTTGTCTCTTTTCTCTCGCTTTTGTTCCGGTCCCTCTTTACCGACTTGCTCTGCGGTAAACCGCTTGTGTGTACCATCACAAAAAGGAGCATTGGCGGTATGCTTACATTGGCAGAGATAGGCATCTTCGTCTTTTTCCGCACTAAAGCTCATTGGCTTTAAGCCGGTCCCCGAATGAGACCCATCGCAGTAAGGTTGATTTTTAGAACGCCCACATCGGCAGAAGTAATATTCTTGCCCAGCTTTCAACTCTACTTTGATCGGCTTGTTATCAGCGATGATTGGCTTGCTCATGTTGCCCCCTATTTATTATTGTTAACCATGCTTTCTCGCTGGCTTGCAATAAGCGTAGAACAGGAGCGTAAAGAGCGTCAGTGTCGCCGAGTAAAATGCGCGATTGTCGCCCGACTAACCTATACTTTTTATGGGTCTCATACACGTGGAGGCTATATGACTATTGCAACCCGATTAGATGAATATTTGACTGAGCATAACATTCACTTTCAAACCGTGAATCACAGCCACAGTCATAGCTCGCTACAAAGTGGTGTTGCAGCAGGTGTGCCTTTAATGAATATCGCAAAAGGTGTGATTCTAGAGGATCATGAAGGGCGTCATATGATGGCGGTCTTACCTGCCAACAACAAAATCAGTTTGTCGAGATTAAACGACGAATTTAATGCCACCTTCCACTTGGTGAAAGAGCGTATGGTTTACCGACTCTTCACCGATTGTGAACACGGCGCTATTCCACCGATTGGTAGTCCTTACCACATGTCGACAGTTTGCGATGAAAGACTAGCAAACTTGGAACATGTCTACCTTGAAGCTGGCGATCATGAAACTCTGATTAAGCTGGACAGAAAGGCGTTTAAAGAACTGATGAACGACTGTAGATATCTAAGATTCAGCAGTGAAGTTCTGCATTAAACTTGCCAAGATCTCTCGACATTTCCTGAACAAGGCTCTTTCAACAAGAGCCTTTCTTTGTTTTGTTGGTAGCACGCGATAGAAGTTTCTCGGACTTTGGTGTTCAGCGTTTCAGAGCACATAGAAACAAAAAACCGCCTATTCGGGCGGTTTTTTTATCAATCAAATCATAATTATTATCGAACAAAGATCTTTTGGATCGCTTTTATCGCCATAGCCCTACGGCGCATTAATACGCTCGTTCTTGGCAACCATTTCGGTGTGTGAAGAATGGTTTTCGCATGGCTAAAAGTTCTGAATCCTTCCTCTCCGTGATAATACCCAATACCCGATTCACCAACGCCACCAAAAGGCGCATCTTCAGCGCCAACATGTAAAACCGTATCATTAACGCCGACGCCACCACTGTGGGTGTTGCGTACAATATGTTTGATGGTCGATTTGTCGTCCGACATAACATACAGCGCAAGTGGTCTTTGGTGCTGATTAATGTAGTCAATCGCTTCATCAACGGCATTGTAGGGCTTAACAGGTAGAAATGGCCCGAAGATCTCTTCTTGCATGATTCGCATATTCGGCGACACATCCGTGACCAAATGAGGATACAGAAGTCGTTCCTCTTGGGGCGACGCTTCAACAGTGTGAAGGTTAGCACCTTGCGCTTTTGCATCCTCAAGTAGCGCAGTCAAACGATCATATTGTCGTTGGTTGACAATATGGGTCAGCTTTTGATTCTTGTTGGATTTTAAATAGAGCTTTTCAAAACGTTTTAAGAATAGCGAAATGAACTCTTCGACACGTTCTTGCGGTACAAATGCGTAGTCAGGCGCGACACAAATCTGGCCTGCATTAATGCATTTACCAAACAAGATAGCATCAACGGCTTTCTTCATGTCTGCATCTTTTGCAATGATCACCGGGGACTTTCCACCCAACTCTAACGTCACCGGGGTAAGGTTTTCCGCTGCCGCTTTTGCCACTGCGCGACCAACACTCGTAGAACCCGTGAACAAAAGGTGATCGAATGGCAGTTGGCTGAATGCTTGTGCGACGTCTGCTTCACCCTCAAAAACTTCGACATACTCAGACAACCCACGGCAAATATCGACGATGACTTTATTGGTTTTTGGCGTAAATTCGCTGAGCTTCATCATCACGCGGTTGCCAGCAGCCAATGCTGTCACTAAAGGCGCAAGGCTCAAAATCACAGGAAAGTTCCACGGTGAAATGATCCCGACGACACCTAACGGTTGATACTGAACGGTGACTTTAGAAGGTGCGAGCAATAAGCCGGATTCGCGCTTGCTGGGTTTGCACCATTTTTTTAGTCGTTTGAGGGTATAATTAATATGCGAGACCGTTGGCAAAACGTCGGTCATAGCGGTATCAAATTCTGAGCGATAGCCAAAATCGTCACTTAACGCTTCAACCAGCGCTTGTTTGTTCTCAAGCAGCGATTTTTTTAACAAAACGAGGTGCTGTTTACGTTCATCCAAACTAGGATAAGGCTCGGCTGCATATGCCGCTTTTAAGCGTTCGAGGCTTTGCTGTAACAAGTTATCTACTTCAACCTCTGTGATTGCGTTCATGATGCTTCTCCTAGCCTAGTTTCTACCAATGACGCTCCAAGTTAACACGAGCGCAACAATGTTACTATTGTAGCGCTCGTGAAGTTAGAGTTCGAACTCTGATTAAAATATCTCTGGGGTGGATACTACATCAAACGTAGTTCATAAATGCCTAGTCGTTGAGAGCGGTCAAGCATATCAAACTCATGATCAACGTATTCTTTTAATGTGGCGCCTGCACGCTCAGCAATATTGATGCTAGCGATGTTATCTTCCATACAATGGAACTGAATGAATTGTGCGTGCCCTTTCCGCTTCAAAAAAGGGATCAATACTGCGAGTACTTGATCAATCACACGATGGCCTCGCCCATTGTTGGCAAGCCAGTAGCCAATTTCAGTAACACGCGTATGTGAATCCACACCTTTAATGCCAATAACACCCGTAAGCTGCTCATCAAAATAAATTGCACACCAGTGGGAATCCAGCGCGTTACTGTTCACTCGCTGGGAAATGTAGTTCACGGCCTCTCGATGATTCGTGACAGAATCCGTCCAAGGTAGATAGCCCTCAAGGCTCTCTCGGTGAGTGTTCACAACCTCTAGTAAAGCGGACGCGTGTTTCGTATTGAGGGGCTCAATTGAGATCCTTTGCGAGACGGAAAAACGCTTCTGTAAGTGATTTCCTTGATACGTCTCTTGGCATGTGACTTCATCCATAGATGTTATTCCTTTTTATTGTGAACGCTCAGCGCAAATCCTAACGCTTCATTTTATGAGAACAAACCTCTCTATAAAAACTAATCAAAGCCGTTGCCGTTCATTTAGCCCTTTTGATCGATCAGCGTAAATGGCGTTAGTGATGCCACATCTACATAATGCTTCCATACATGTTCATAGAGGTGATGCTGATTGGCAAACGGAGCCAGCTGCTTAGCTTCTTCAAGCGTACACCAGCGATACTCTGTATGCTCATCGTTAAGAACAACTGATTGGTTAGGCGGACAAAATAGCACAAAACATGGGATAACCATGATACGGTTATTTTTTGCTTCGTAGAACTGCTCTAGAAAGTCTGCTGTATGTAACTCAACTTGGTCAATTAGTGTCTCTTCTTTTAACTCTCTTAAAATGGTTTGCCACCCGGCTTCACCCGCTTCGATACCACCTGCAACATGGCACCAATAGCCACCTTTTACGCGTTTGAGTAACAGCATTTTTTCTATGCCATCAATTTTTGAAATGACAACGCCTGAAACATGCGTTGCTTTTATCGGGATCATGTAAGCTCCTTAAATATCGAGTTTTTATTGTTACGCTGAAGAGAGGCAGATTAATTGCTACGTATTCTACTGTTTATTCATCTTGTCGACAGAAGTGTTTGAGTTGAGAGGATTTAATCGCTAACTAAGTATGCTAAAGTGAGATCTGTCGCAACAAATGAGCAGTAAAATGTCCAATTCATTCAACACTATGATTCCCATCGGTGTGCGCTTTATGGTGCTTTCCGCGTTCGGCTTTGCTCTGATGTCGGCTACAGTAAAGCACGTCGGCAACTACGGTATCCCCGTTTTTGAAATCGTTGCAGCAAGAGCGCTCGTTTCACTTATCATTAGTTATTTCGATGTAAAGCGAAAACGAATTTCTGTATGGGGCAATAATAAGCCATTACTATTTGCACGCGGTGCTGTGGGCACGATGGCTCTGATGTGTGTATATTATTCAGTGACCACCTTACCTTTGGCAGAAGCGACGATATTCCAATATATTCATCCGGTATTTACTGCACTACTCGCCGTATTTTTCTTGAAAGAGCGCATCCAGCCGTCAACTTTCCTTTGTATTGCGTTGTGCTTACTCGGCATCTATATCATGGTAAGCCCAGAAACTGGGCAAGGCTCAGATAGCGCTTTACCAATGTTTAGCGTCATGATTGCGATCTTAGGCGCATTTGGTAGCTCAATTGCCTACGTCATCGTCAGAAAACTGAGTCAGACAGAAGACAGCTCAGTGATCATTTTCTATTTCCCGTTGGTTGCTCTCCCCGCTTCACTCTTACTGATTGGCGACGATTTTGTAATGCCCGATCTATATCTGACTTTCATGTTGGTTCTAGTTGGTGTCTTTACCCAAATTGGGCAATTGGGGTTAACCAAAGCGATGCAAACTCAACAAGCGGGTAAAGCCTCCGCTTATTCGTATATCCAGATCGTATTTTCTGTGTTGTTAGGCATCATTTTTTTTGGCGAGGTTCCGATCATTTGGACGTACGTCGGTGGCGGTCTGATTGTTACAGGCGCATTAATTAATGCGTTTGGTCATCACTTACGGTTACCTTTTGTTAAGCGCAACGCTTGATATACCTACCTAGAACCGTAAACACGACATTTAGAAAAACAGCCAGAGTGACTCTGGCTGTTTTGTGTTTAGCCTAACGTTAAGCTGATATTTTTAACCCTGCGATACCAGCGACAATCATTAGCAAGCTTAAGGCTTTGATAAGTGTTGCTGGCTCATTGAACAGATAAATACTCACGACTGCCGTGCCTATTGCGCCAATCCCTACCCATACGCCATAAGCAATGCCTAAAGGCAAGGTTCTTAACGCAATGCCAAGCAACCAAAAGCTCAATAACATAAAGACAATAGTGAATGCCGAAGCACCGAATTTGGTAAACCCTTGTGAATATTTAAGACCGACAGCCCATGCGATTTCACACAAGCCCGCAATGAAGAGAATTCCCCAAGCCATGTCACATTTCCCAACGAGATGGGGTCGTCCCCGAGAAAAGATAGAGCGGTGAGGTCGTCCTCACTTCTGATTGACTGCTTATTATATACAGAAATTTGAACATAAAAAATAAAACACGGCGATAAACATACAACTCAAACATCTCATGCACGCTTAAATTCTACGCTTTTCTTTTTAACGGTGGCGGGCTCTCTATTTCGCATCAATAACGACACCGTTTTTTAACAATTTACATATAACCTTCTGGTGTTGAAAGTGTTGCATTTATTGCACAAATCACACAAAAACTAATTGAACATGTAAATATGAAAACGTTTGTGTGACTAATATCGCTTAAAACAATGACTGATGACTTTAATATTCAGCCGAATTAATTATAAGGTATGACGTACCCATGAAAGCAATCAAAACCTCTATCGCTGTCCTTGTTGGCGCCGCTCTACTATCTGGATGTAATGACGATACTGAATACGTCAATGTTCAGCCTAAAGAAGTAAAAATAGCGACTTACAACCTCTCTTTTGACCGCGCTACCTTCGAAACTTTGGTAGATGAAATGCAAATTGAACCAACGCAGCAAGCTGCTTTGGTCACCTCTTATTTAGACGGTTCAATCGCAGCCGAAGACAAAACCACTGCGGAAAAAGTCATTCAAATTCGTAACGTTGCAGCAATCATTCAAAAGAATCGTCCTGATGTTCTCATGATGGCGGAATACAACAACGATGGAACAGGTGAAAACAAAGCAGCCATTGAAGGATTCCAGAAGAACTACTTGTCTGTCGCGCAAAGTATCGATGGCGCGGGCGGTGAAGCAAACCTTGAGCCTATTGAATACCCTTATGCTGAATCTTATTCAACCAATACAGGGTTGTTGAGTGAGTTTGATCTTGACAACAACGGAACCGCAGGTCAAATGCCAGGTGATGCATGGGGCTTTGGCATGTACCATGGTCAATATGCATTTGCCCTTATGTCTAAGTATAAAATTGACACGGCAAACACACGTACATTCCAAGCATTTAAATGGAAAGATATGGAAGGTGCGAAAATTCCAACCATTACTATCTGTGACGGTTCGCAAAAGATTCCAGACGGCATGAAGTGTGGTGATGAATGGTACTCAGCGGAAGAATGGGATCAAGTGCGTCTATCTTCGAAAAATCACGTCGACGCGCCAATCATCATTCCAACTCGCAATGGCGAGGAAGTTGTACACTTGTTGATGTCTCATCCTACTCCACCAGTATTCGACACCGGTAAAAACAAAGCGCAAAACGCAGCAGAAGTGGAGTTTTGGCATCATTACATTCAAGGCAAAGACTATTTTTACGACGATGCGGGTAAAACAGGTGGCTTAACGAACGGCACTAAATTCGTAATGATGGGTGATCAAAACCTTGATCCAGTGGCTGGTGACGGTATTAGCTCTGTAATGCAAGAGCTGCACAACGATCCATTGGTTAATCAAACCGTGATGAATGGTGAGCTTTACCCAACAAGCTTTGGTGCAGCTGAACACGCTGTTGACCGCAGTTCAACTCACCCATATCCGAATCGCATCACTTCAACGTTTGGCTTAGGGGTAGACTATGCCTTGCCTTCAGCAAATTTGAATGTAATAGACTCTGGTGTGTACTGGTCAGCGTCTTATGAAGAAGGCCGTAAACTATTTAACGATGCACGTATCGGTAAGTATGGTGATGGTAAGGATGTATCTTCCGACCATCGCATGATCTGGATTAAAGCACAGTTCTAGACTGCATAAAAAAAAAAGCCAACCACAAGGAGTCGTGATTGGCTGTATATATTTGTGAACAAGATGGTTCACTAACAACGTCAGTTGGCTAGGTGACCCTCGGCTTAGAAAGGGTCATTCATACTAAAGCATGAGGCGTGCCAACTTTTCAGCGCACAAAAACAGGTTGTTATTTAATCACTTTCATTAAAACTTAACCAATAGCTACTGTTTGCTCACCGAATAAATTGCAATTTGCAAACTACCATTGGCATTTCGCAATAAACCTGATCTTTAGCTCTTGCTTTTATTGTTTCCTAGCTAAGTCGCGAGCAAGGATTAACGCAAGTCCGAATACTTGCAAGAAGAGTCCGATATTCTTGTACCAAGCGATCTTTTCATCCTGCTTTGCCATTACCTCATTGAGCTCTACATTCTCAATGTAGTAATTATCGATGCGGTCTCTATACGAAGCTTGTGCCTGATTTATCTTTGACATTAGTTGAGGAAGTTGATCAATTTTTATTTCATCCGACTCGTTGAGAACCCAAGAAGATAAATGACCTGCTAATACCTCTTCTAGCTCTAAAGGTATCGCTACGCTCTGACTTATGTGCACATGCAGCAGTAAAGCTTCTCTTTTCCTTTCTAGGGTTTCCACACTGTTCCATGCGAGTTGGATGGAATACAAGTTTTTTGCTGTTTGCTCTGCGAGCTGCGATTGCTGTTTACCCAACTTATCAAGGACTAAGCTAGTAACGATGATCGCGCCAATATTCAGTACTAATCCAATCAGAACGAGTACCCAAGGTGGTGGAATGTAACGTCGCAGACTTACCATAACTTATCGTATGGCAGGTAAATCATATTTAACACAACCAATGAAAGTATCACCAGAAATGTCACCTGCATCCCTCTAATGCGCTTTTTCAAGTCTTTTTTCAATATGCCTTTAGCATGAATAACTCGACCAATTATAAAAATAATACCGGTGAGATGTATCCATGTTGGGTAAGCACTATTAAATTCTAAAAGTGCCATTAAAATCAGGGTGATGGGGATATATTCTGTCGCATTACTCTGGGCACTACGAGCAATTTGTAGAGCCTCTACCCCACCATCGGCATAAGCAATTTGATTTAAGCGACGTTGCTTAATTACTTGAACAGCCAACCAAATAATGAGTATTGCGAGAATGTTGGCATACAGAGCAGTGATCATATGTCGTCCTTCTTGATCTGGTTTTCACTTATATAAGCGTGTCACTTGGCTATAACTATAGCGGTATCATTATGATAATGCGTCAAATAATCTCAAGTTATGATTTCTACTCGGAAAAAAACGAAAGCCAATGCTTCATGACATTAAAAATGCCCTCGAATGGAGGGCATAAGAATAAAGAAGCTAATATGTGAGAATATTGAAACCACTATAAGGGGTGTTTGACCAGCTTTTTGCGCCGATGCCCTTTGATAATACTTTCAAAAATTGTGAACAACAGCCCTACCCAGATAAATGCAAAGGTCACCGCTTTCACTTCGTCAAACAACTCGCCAAAAAACATAACTGCCAACACAAACTGCAAGCTTGGTTCGATGTATTGCATTAGACCGACGGTTGATAAATTAGTTATACGTATTGCGATAGAATAAAATACGAGTGGTAAAAGTGTGATAGGTGCACTGCCAAAATACAAAAGCAATGTTGTGGTATCTATGCCCGAAGCCAGTTCACCAGTTGCCCATTGTTTATAGAGCAAATATGCGAGTGCAACTGGAGTCAGTAACAACGCCTCAACAAACAAGGTTGTACTCCAGTCATAATTTATCTTCTTCTTGTACAGCCCATACAAAGCAAAGAACAACCCCATCGTTAGTGCGATAACGGGTAGCTGACCATAGTGAATCACTTGATACATAACACCAATTGTTGCCAACACTATTGCAATAAGTTTGCCTTTTGAGAGCCTATCCCCAAGAATAAATACGCCCAGCGCAACAGATACTAATGGTCCAATAAAGAAGCCTAAGCTGGCATCGATGACCCGATGATGGGTCAAAGCCCAAGTGAACGCACTCCAAGAAATACACATCAAACTGCTCGCCACAAACGTGTACCACAAGGATTTTTTATCAAGCCAGATTTCTTTCCAATTCAGCCCTCGACGGGTTATCCCAAGTACAATTAGAAACCCGACAGGTACAGACCCAATGATTCGCCATGCTAGCAACTCATCCATAGAAGCATTCGGTAAATAACGATAATAAATTGGTAGCAATCCCCAGATCACAAAGGAGAATGCTGCCATAAAAGTGCCATAACGAGTGTTATTCATAAAACTATCGCCCATCTAAACGACCAATTTGGCGTAAGTAAACAAGTCCGCCATACATAAAAAGGAATGCAATCCCGCAGTGACTTTATGATGCAGATGGCATTATTGGCTCAACGCTTGTACGACGGCGGTAAAGCCACTTACAAAACACAACATAAGTGCCCCAAACCGAATCTTTTCTTTTGGTAACGACTGGGTAGTTTTCATTGCTAGCCAGTAACCAAGCGCCGCAGCAGGTAATAGAGGAATAGTAATGACCAAATGATGCAATGTGAAGAAGCCCACTGGGATTTGTACTATTAGTGAAACAATCGAACTGAAAACAAAAAAAGCCGATAAATTACCGCGTAACTGATTCGCTTCTTGATGCTGCAACAATAACGCCATCGGAGGGCCTCCAATCGCAGAACTGGTACCAAACAACCCAGAAAAGAAACCAGCACATGTCATACGCGAAGGCGTAGGCTCAACCCGAAACGGTAAAACACTCACCACGACTGCAAACAGCACCAACAAACCAATCCAAAGCGTGAGAGTTTGTGTAGATACAAAAAAGAGTAGCAAGCCACCAGCAATTGATCCCGGCACTCGCCCAATCAACGCCATCTTTAAACCGCCGATTTCAACACTACTGCGGTGCTTCATCGCATTCATCAACGAAATAAATAACGCGACTAAACAGATTGGCGCAGGAACATATTCTGGTGCCCAAAGAATCAGTAAAGGTGCGGCAACAATAGCCAAGCCAAAACCGATTGCGGTCTGGACATAAGAGCCAAGAAATATCAAACCTATTGCAAGGAAGTTTATCGAATCGAATTCCATTTAGATTATTCTTATATTTGAAAAATAAACACAAAACCAAAGCACATTCGCATGATGAATACCTCAGGCATACTGCGATATGAATTCCGCGTAGCATTCATCAAAGTGAATAAAAAGACAATCCATTTGTGCGGTTCGCCCTCATTTGCATTTTGTATTTCATTCCGCTTATGTACATGTTTGCTTACATCGAAGAGGATTCATGCTCGCCTGTTCACGCAGCATTTCTTCAGCGGAGTTAATGACCTCTTAAAATCTAGCAGAATTAAACCCGTGAATTCTCCATTGCATTTAATGGATTAAGTCAATTAGTGCGGCGTCGGTATAGCACTTTACAACTCACCTCTTTATACTACTGATCGATTTATCATTACCGTACTTATTTACACAATAAACAAGTGTACGGTCAGTGTTTTTCTACCTTTGACTTGCTGTGAAAATAATATGAAAAAACAAACGGGATTTACTCTAATAGAGTTAGTCGTAGTTATTGTCGTGCTCGGTATTCTTGCTGTCACTGCCGCGCCACGCTTTTTAAACCTTCAAAGTGATGCACGTGAAGCTCGTTTGGAAGGAATGAAAGGCGCTATTGCATCAGCATTAGGCGTAGGTTATGGGAAAATGGCGATTGCAGGGTTGGAACATTATCCATATATATCAAATAAACACACTGACGCAGGTTCAGGTAAGGGCCCAGAAAGTCTGCCTTTCTCAAGCTGTGAGTTAAATGGCTCTCTTAGCTGTACATTTAGGTACGGTTACCCAGATGCAGATGAAACAAGCTTAGCTCTATTAGTCTCGGAACTTGAGAATCAGCACGGTGATAGTGACTGGAAAATTGTTCAGACTAACAACATTAAAGTCGTCATTTCAGCAAGAGATGATAAAAATAGTAGCCTAACTCAATGCGGAATTTTATATGGGCCGCCGCAGACTCCAAACGAGAGTTACACCTTAGAGATTCTTCCCTGCCCTCAATAAAAATAAGGCTGCCAATCGGCAGCCTTATTTGTTTCATCTGATCGGTTTTTTACGCAAAGTTAAACACGTATTTATCCATCATATTCACCATGCGGCCAATCTCTGGCTTGGTAATCGTATCATTTGCGCCAAGAGATAGTGCTTTCGCTCGGTTATCCTCACTCATCAATGACGAGAACATAATGATCGGCATTTCATGAAACGCTTCGGTATCGCGTAGTCTCTTCACTAAGTGCATACCATCCATTCGAGGCATTTCTACGTCCGTAACCACCGCATCTAATAGTTCTTTAACTGGCAAGTTTTCTTCTTTCGCGACCTCGATCAAGCTCATCAACTTCTCATGCGCCTCACCACCGTCTTTACATGTGATCACATTGTAACCTGAAGAAGCTAATGTATCTTGGATCAAAGAGCGAATAAATGCTGAGTCATCCACCACCATGATCGTTTTAGCATTACGCTTACCGACCATTCTCTGGTTGAGATCCACCGACTTGTCCCCTTTCACATCGTATTTTTCCATACTCAGTTCTGGGTTGATGTCTGCGATGATTTTTTCAAAGTCGAGAATCATGATCAGGTTGCCTTCTTTACGGACAACGGCTACTACACAATCTTGTTCGCCCGCTTCCAAAAACTGACTTGGTGATTCCACATCATTCCAAGAGATACGATGAATACGAGAAATGCTGTCAATTAAGAAGCCATTGGTCATTTTGTTGAAATCCGTAACGATTACAAACTTGCGCTCCAGATCTTGTCGTGTTGGCACACCTAACCAACCAGCTAAATCCACTAAGGGCGTCAGTACATCTCTGGATGAGAACACACCAATCATATGAGGTTGTGCGTTTGGATAATCGGTTGTTTCTGGCACGCGAATCACTTCTCGTACTTTCGCAACGTTAATGCCGTAATAACAAGTTTTTGTGCTGCCATCTGGCAATGTTTTTTCTAAATGAAACTCGATGATTTCAAGCTCATTGGTACCACTTTCTGTCAAAATGGTGCTGGTTACGTTACTCATAAAGCCAATTATCCAACCAAAAATACGCATCAGAAAAGTTTGATGCAAACGCCATGAGAAGCCGTTCTCTGGCTAAAAATCCAAAAGTCCTTTTTAGTCGTTACAACAAAATTTGTAAACCATCAAAAGGACGGCTAACGCACATTTCCATACCAAACCATGTAAAATTGTCTCATTTTTGAACACGACATTATGAGTGGCTAAAGTGCGAATTAACACCTCCACTTTTAGCGGCAGAGTCAATGAAAAGTTTAGAAATAATTTGAAGTGATGTTCAGCGTCAATAGCCAAACCTATCTAACAGATATCAGTACAAAGTTGGCTAGCGTACTCATGCCTGGTGTAGAACAAGCTCTTCAAGTGGCTTGCGCATAAAACTGCGCTTGCTAACACACGGGTTTAAATCGAAGCGCTAGAAACACACAAGAAAATCTGAGGGCGTAGAACACTTAAAGAGCACTTTCAGTTTGTTAGTTTTCTGTCAGCGTGAGTTTTAAGCAATCATCCTATCACTAGGTATTTCAATACCTGACATCGTTATTCCCATAATCAAGACACTGATTTTCATTTTTTGAAAGAGTCATTTTCCTTCCTCTTAGCAAGGTTTTTCCTACAATCCTACTCATCCAATTGCGCTGTCGTCTGACGGCACACTAGTTGAAGTATTAGGTGAGGTTCACTTTGAGTAATGTTCTTATTATTGACGCTCAACCATTGTATAGCGAGGCACTTGCTTCTCTTGTTGAACATGCAATCAATGCTGCTGAAGTAATTCAAACTACTGACAGTGCGGAGATCATGGAGCTTGTTCGCAGTAATAAAATTGATTTGATTATTTTAGATGTAGTGCTTGGCGATCGCGATGGTATGCGTTTAGCCAAAAACATTTTAGCGACGGGATATCGTGGCCGACTGTTATTTGTTTCTTCACGCGACTACTCGAGTCTTTCTAAAGCAGCGTACGAAATGGGTGCAAACGGCTTCTTAAGCAAACATGAAACAAGAGAGACCATTATCGACGCAATTGTGAGTGTTTCACGCGGTTACTCAATGTTTAAGTCGACTCACACACCATCGTCGGGTAACGTAACACTCTCAAATCGCGAAGCCATGGTGTTCCATTATCTTGTACAAGGCTACTCAAATAAGAAGATTTCTGAACAACTTTCACTCAGCGCTAAAACAATCAGCACCTACAAAACGCGTATTCTGAAAAAGTACCATGCGGACACGTTGATTGAACTTCTGCATACTATTCCTCAGTCAGAAAACATTGAGTTTTGCCGCTAAGCGCTCATGTATTTTGCAATAGCACCGATTAACAACTGGTGCATTGCATCATGTCTTAAGCTTTGCTTCACCTGTACAACCACTTTTGGCCAGCCATCTGGGTAAAAATGCTCTGGCACTCTTATAAATTTATATCCATCAATTGGCGCCTGATATTCAAGTAACACGGTTGCGGCGCTTTTTTGCTTAATTAGCTTCAATACGCTGCTTACGTTGTCTAGAGCCGCAATACGGTTGATGACCATACCGTGGCTTTCCATTGCACGCTTAACGAGCTGCTCTTTCTCTTTCCAACCGATAATCTCTAACATGATAAAGGGAAGTTTGGCTGCTTCTTCTAGGGTGGTAATTCCCAGCTCTTCAGGGACAACTACCACAGCAGGCGCATAGCCGATGAACTTCTGATAAACAGATTTCGGAACATCCTCGTTGAAGTAATGTAACTGCGCATCCACTTTGCCTAGGATTATCTCTTCTATCGTATACTCTGTAATCGTTGCTATCGAAATGTGCGCCTTGGGAAACAGCACCATTAAATCCATTGCAAGTAAATGCCCAAATGAGTATTGAGCGGTTTGCGGTAAACAAATGGTGATGTCTTTTTCGTAATTTTCCGGTTCAAACTCATCTCTAATTAGACAAGTTTCAAGCTTCTCGAGTGCATCGGAAATTTTAGGTAATTGACGTTTTAAATAGTCCGTCGGTTCCATGTGGTGAGGATGCCGAATAAACAATTCATCGTTTAGCTGGAGTCGCAATCGGGCAAGGTATTTGCTAATTGACGCTTCGCTCTTCCCCATCGCTTTCGCAACGGGCTTGAGCTGACGGTGCTTATCCAGTAAGACAAGTATTTTAAGTAAGTTTAAGTCGAGATCTTTGTTCACGTGCTACACCAAATGTAAGGTCGAGAATAAATAGAGCAATCACTATTTGTTGACTGCTCTAATATAAAAGACCACTCATTCTGTTTGGTCAAATTAATCAAACAGTTATGTCATGGTTATGTTCCGTAACTTAACATTGAGTCAATACTAGCGCTGCTTAATGGGACTTTTGTCTGTGTTTTTTCATCTCATAGAGATCTTCATCTGCACGTACAATAACGTCCTGAAGCGTTTCGTGTAATTCATTCGCCGCGATACCAGTACTCACACTAACTTCGATATCCAAGGTCTTTAGTCGGTTATCTTTAACGACACTACGAAGCTTCTTCGCCAATATTGAAGATTGACTGATACTGCAACCCGGCAGAATCGCAACAAACTCATCACCACCAGTTCGAACTAGATAATCACTATTTCGAAACACTTTAGACATAGCATCAGCAATAATCCCAATAACTTCGTCCCCTACATGGTGACCGTAATGGTCATTGATTCGCTTGATCCTATCGCCATCTATTGCAATGACAGAATATGGCGCGGTTTCCAAACGACGTTTGAATTCGCTATCTTGAAAGACTCTGCGGTTAAACAATCCCGTTAAATCATCTTTCGTCACGTTCGTCAGTGCTTTCGCAAGGCGAAGTTTGCTCTCTTTAGATTCATAAGCTTTGTTGTAATACGCTAAGGTTACGAAAAAGAAGATGATAAACAAGAACACGTAATCCAATACAATTTTACTAAATGGGTACATGTAAACGATAAGATTGTTGTTGTCTGCGACATATGATTGGGTGTACGCGAATGATGGAAAGGGGTAGCCAGCGAAATAAATCACCATTTGCTTGTTCCCATTCGCTATTTGAACATCTACCGCTTTCCCATCATTATAAAGCGGCGAGAGGTATAATTGTTCCGAGAACTCTCCCACTAACTCACCTTGAAAGTAAACCGGACTCATGATGCTTATCGCCATGTCATCGGAGTATGTCGTTTTAAATGGTAGGGAAAACAATACCCGGTCCGTTAGTTGCTCTTTCCACGCGGCTAACACACAAGAATAATTACTTTTACACCAATCAACATCAAATGTGGCTTTCACTCCCTCTAACGCTTCAATCGGTCTCTCTAAGATGAGTTTGTTTCCAGTATAAGAACGAAAATACATAACGGCATTTTGTCGATTGAACGCATTTGATAAATACGCTTCAGCCTGATGAAGCGATTTCCGTGCAACAACTTCAACGTAATTGAGTTTTTCATAAGGTGACAGGGAGTAAATCGCATCTTGAAAGCTTAGCTCTGTTTGCGCTTCTACTTCACTCACGCTCATGTCTTTGTATTGCTCGAGCTGCGCTTCCGTCAATAGCCCCATGAGAATCACTTTTTGTTTTATTTTGGCTAAATTATTCGCGTAAGTGTTGAACTGCTTTACTTCATAAGAAATTAACACCGCACCAATCATTGTGACAGAAGTGACGAATAGTAATGTTGCGATGAAAAGAGACAACGCGATACTTTTAAGTGTCATGATGCGGTCTTACGCCCCCGCCACTCTTGTTAGCTCAACAATGTTCTTTACGTTAAATTTATCCAATAGACGACGTTTGTATGTGCTGACTGTTTTGTCACTTATTGATAGCACTGAAGCGATTTCTCGATTGGACTTTCCTTGTAATAAATACTTCATTACTGCGCTTTCTCTGCTTGAAAGTTGTGGCATTTCTCGAACGCTATTAACAACTTGCTTAAATTTGAAGAAGGTATACCCCTTCTCTACCGCTTCTATCGCGTCTTTAAGAATGTCGTGATTTTCCGATTTACACACATAGCCATCAGCGCCAGAACGAAAAGCCATTTGGCTGTACATTTGGCTAGTTTCAGCGGAGAAGAAAATGACTTTGCCTTCATAACCATGGGATTTGATACGTTTGTAGAAATCAAACCCATCGCAATCTGCCAAGTTCACATCTAAGATCAACAGTTGAATTTCTTCCTTTTTCAATATTTGTAATGCCATCTTCGCTGATGTTGCAGTAAACACCCCATTTGTTTTACCTAACTCTTGCAGCAACGACTTGATTGCAACACAAACGAGAGGATGATCGTCAAAGATCAAGTAATTCAATTTATTCATATCTTTCATTTAGTATGGTTATGGCTTCTAGTGGCATGGGTTTATCAATGTAGAAGCCTTGGCAAAGATCAATGCCATACTCACGTATCGCTTGCAGTGTGACTTCGTCTTCAATACCTTCCGCGACCAATCGTATATTCAAACTTTTCGCTAACGCGCAAATAGCAACAACGATGTTGCGTTTTTTGATATCGCATTCGACACCTTGTACAAACGAACGATCGATTTTTAACTCGTTGAATGGCAGTTGAGCCAGTTTTTCAAACGTCGATGACCCCGTGCCAAAATCATCTATTGAGACAGTGACACCGTTCATCCTCAACTTGAGTAAATTCTTGTACAGGGACGCGCTAGTCTGAAATGTATCTCGCTCTGTAATTTCAATGGTGATTTGTGATGGGTCAATCTCGCTCTCTAAACATTGCTGTAAAAAGTAATGAGAGAACGCCGTATCTTCTAAATTTTCATGGTCTACATTGATGGATACGTTTTGCGTCAATCCGCGGTGTTTCATGTCATAGATAACATTACTCAATACAGCTTGAAACAACTCTCCAGAAAGGCGGCAACGCTCTACAATTGGCAAAAAATAATGAGGGGGTAACACACCATAAATAGGATGATTCCAACGCGCGAGCGCTTCATACCCAAGCACTTCCCCACTTTGCACATCGACTAAAGGCTGGTAATAATTTTTCACGCGCCCTTCAGCCAGAGCAAACAGGAATTCTTGATCTTCCACTTCAATAGGTTGCGCAAAGCTGACTTGTTTCGCTTTTTCATCTTTTATTTTACCCAACAAATCAACGACTTCATTTTCATCGTATGGCTTAGGCAGCTTCCCTAATACTTCAAAACTAAATCCCTCGCACATGGCTCTTACCGCAGAAATAATGGTCAATTCCATTGCACTGACCAGTACAACTTGCCCCTGGTACTGGACTTTATCGAGCATTTCCATCATATCGATGCCGTCTTTTCCGGGCATTTGGATATCACAAAAAATCACGTCAAAATATTGTTCCTGCACACTCTGAATAGCGGCATCCACACAGTTAAAAGGGATGACTTGCGCGCAATAGCGTTCCAATATTTGCGTAAGTATTGTGGTTTGTAGCGGATGGTCATCAATCACCATCACATTAAATTGTGTATTCATTTGTCTCTACCCAATAGTTTATGTTTTCGATCTCCTGCTCGATTCGTAAAATTAGCTCCGCTGTTCGCCTGTCAAACTCCGCAGCAGTAACTCGTTCTGCCTCAATACAAAGCTCAGCCAGCATGCTTACCCCTATCGTCCCAACCGCTCCTTTGATGCCATGAATGACCCGTTTTTTGTCTCGCTCAGTCGATGCGGCGTTTAAGTTTTTTATATCTGTAGACATTGATTGACTAAACACGCGCGCAATCTCTTTTGCGTCCTGAGCTTTGAACCGTTTAATCCAGCCGGGCAGCCTACCCCTCTCTTTTTCGCCAATAAATGGAATCAAAACGGTTTTTAATTGATTAAGGTCATAGGGCTTGTAGAGCACATCATCAATGCCGATATCCTGTGTACGTTCAATGGCAAGACGAGCATCTTCTGCTGTCACACCGATGATTGGAATTGCTTTAAATTCGGAGTTTTTCACGTGCCTAACAAGCTCATAGCCATCCATTTCTGGCATATGAAAATCGGTCAGCAGCAACACAACGTTTTCATCTTGGTTGATGTATTCCCATGCTTCGCGGCCGTTGTTCACAATGACAGGTTCGATTCCAAGTTCATGAAGCTGCATTGCTATCACGCTTTGGTTAATGGGATTATCTTCTGCGACCAGTACCGTGCCGAGGACCCAAGAAACCACTTCTTGATTTACGTCATTAAGCTTGGTTTCTTGCTGCGTTTGGCTGAGTAAATTGAACAATGTATCTGGATACTGAAGCTCTCTTAACGTAAGACTGCCAAGTACTCTTTGTTCGTCACGCAGCATTAGGCCATTAAAACTGGCATCGCTGTCGTGTATAGGGTGAAGGTTCGCCACCATTGTTTTTAACGTTGCTGGACGCATTTTCCACGCGTCACACCACTGGCGAATATTAAGTGGTAAGCTCTCGCTATACGTCCAGTTCAAACAAACGTCTGGCTCAGAGTCGCAATGCTCAATTGGCAGTCTGACGGTAATCGTCGTGCCCAAGCCAAATTGTGAATCGATGCAGAGCACGCCGCCCATGCAGTCGATCAATCGGTCAACAATGCTCAGTCCCAATCCAGTGCCGCCATATTTACGCGTAATAGTGTCATCCGCTTGAACAAAAGGATTGAGAATACCTTCGAGTTGGTCATCCGTCATGCCGATACCTGAATCCGCCACTTTCAAAATAAGCTGCTTTTCATGAAGAATGACACTGATTCCAACCTCTCCTTCCGCAGTGAATTTCACCGCATTGGAGAGTAGATTGGTGGTAATTTGCACCAATCGCAGCGCGTCGATTTCAATGAAAGCATTCGAAAATGGTTTGATTGTCACTTTGTAATCCAAACCTTTCGCGAGCGCTCGTGGTTCAAAGCTTCGAAACACATCGCACAAGGTTTTAAGCAAGTCGGTCTTAACTAGGGCGACGGTTAAGTGCCCTGCCTCTAACTTTGAATAATCCAGTACTTCGTCTACTAGCATATTTAAATGATTGAGCGAGCATATGGCTTGGTCAATTAACTCGCGATTTGAATCTGTCGTCACTTGGTGATTTAGCAAATCGAGGATGCCGTGTGCTGCCGACAATGGCGTTCTTAATTCGTGACTCATGGTTGCCAAAAAGTTTTCGCGCGCACGTACCGCGGTTTGCGCTTCTTTTTGCGCATCGATTAACGCCTGCTCACGTTCTTTTTGCTGGGTAATATCTTGAATCACAGTCAGTACAAACTTGTTCTTACCGCTAGGAGAAGCGATGACTTTGCGTTCTCGATATACATGTTTAATATCAAGTTCACAGCCCGACGAGGCAACCTCTTCTGAAATACGCTTTCCAGCAATAACAGTGGTCAGTTCATCAAAATTATTCACTAGAGGAACGTGCGCAGAATCACTTTTCAAACTACATTGTTGGCACTGTTTACTGTTGTAGTTCGCACAATTACTCATCTCCATATGGTTATTTTCACTATGGATAAAAACCAAGCTATTGATCTCTTTGATGATGTCCATCAGCCATTGCTTTTCCGCTTCCTCATTGTCAGCATTAAATTCGGCTAACCTCACTTTAAGTCGCATGTGAGATAAGATGAAATACGCCGCAATTAACATGAGACAGAATATGAATGAACCAGCAACAACAAATGTAGCGATCTGCTCCGAGTCATAGCCATAAGTCAGTTTGAAGCTTCGGTGAGAACGCAGCAGTTTTTCGATCTCGTTAGAATCAATGGTTTCGATGATGCTGTTCAACATGTGTTGCAGTTGTGTATTGTGGTTTGCAACCGCAAATGCATTAGAGAACGTCAAAACGTCCTCCGCATTGATCACCAAGCCATTGACTTGATCTTGTGCAATCATGTTGTGAACGATGTCGTCAGGAATGTAAGCCACATCCAAAACGCCCGATTTCAAATCGGTAAGCAGCTTCTTCAAATCATCATAATGATCAACTTGGCCTTGCTGCCAAGTGCCCAAATGAACTAACCCTTGCTTTTTCAAAGTGAGCAGAATACCCGCTTCTTTCAGTGCAGATTTATCGCGCTTGCTCTGCTCCGCTTGGATAGCCACGTAATTACTGTGCATGAATGGTTTAGTGAACAACCAATCTGACTTAGGTAGCTCACCCACATAAGAGATGGGGACTATATCGGCATCAAATGCCGTTAATCCATTGGAAAGGCTCGACGTCGGTTTCACATACTTAAAGCTCAAGCCAGTACGAGACTGCAATAAGTCGATGAAGTCTGGAAAGAAACCGTCTAACTCACCCGTTTGCGAATCTCGGTAGAGAAACGGATAAGCTTCGTCACTGCTGCTGTAAGTTATCACTAGTTTGTTTTGATGATTACGTCGGTAATCTACCAATAACTTATCACTGATATGGTAAGGATTTTTCGAGGCGACGGAGCGAATGTTTTTTCCATTTTGCTCCCACTGAAGGATTTTGTTGATGTCATCGATCAGACTCTGTTTGTCCAACGAAGCGATAAAACTCACCTCTTCGTTTTTCAACCAACTGGGAATATCGACAACCCCTTTTACAATGTCATTCAAATCCAAATATTGGGTAATACCAACATAAGTGTAAATCAGCGCGTTCGCTTTACCTCGCTTAACTTCATTAAACGCCTCTAAACGTGTTTTAACGTAATGTATCTTATCGATACCGCGTTCAGTGAGGTTGTCACAATACACACTGCCCTCAACACACACCCATTTAAGATCACGCGCATCACTATCTCGGTAAGTGGCATTCCGATACCAAACAGCGATAGTGCTCGAAAAGAAAGGCATCGAAAACAAGAAACGCTTTTCTCTTGCTGCTGTTTTACTAAATCCAACCGCACCATCAATCTTCTTGCTTTCGACATCCGCAAGTAAAGACGGAATATGCTTGTAAGTCCGAAGTTCTAACTCATAATCCAAAGCTTTAGTAATGTTAGACAAATACTCAAGACTAATTCCGTACGAAGGACCAACGCTACCGTCAAACGAGTCTTTAGCTTCGTCTTGTGCAATAACACCAACGATGACCTTCGGTTTAGGACTCTGTTTGGCAGTTGAGCAAAAAGAACTCGCTAAAAAAATTAAGGCGACGGACGATACCGTAATACTTCTAAGAATACTGAGCATGACTGCTTCCTCTGAATGGAAGCTCAGACTAGTTTTTGTCAGATAAAAGTCAAACTTAGCTCAATAGTGAAATAAAAATAACACTCTGATATAAAAGTAAAAAACCAAAATTCGTCAGAACAATCTGACAACACAATCCACCTTTGACTACACAGCGTTTGCGTTCGGTCTCTCACCCAGACGGATATTCACTGCGAGTCGGTATACATAAGGGATGTGTGCTTTTAGGTTTGCACGCCATAGCTTTTTACTTTCATCTTGAATGATTCATCATCATTCCATGATAAACTGGCGTATTAACATGAAAGAAAGCTCAACTCCGCGGTTTCGAGCAGCTTGAAGTAAACACAGTTTTAGAAAATGCGTTCTAGTATTGTATTACTCAAGACTCACATTGCTACTTTTACAACCGCTGGAGCATTAGAAAAATTAAGGTATTAAATTCAAATGGTTAATAACTCAATCCAGTGGTTTCCTGGCCACATGCACAAAGCACGTAAAGAGATCGAAGAAGCAATCCCTCAAGTGGATGTGATCATCGAAGTACTGGATGCTCGTATTCCTTTCAGTAGTGAAAACCCTTTGATTTCTCAAATCCGTGGTGACAAACCTGTCGTTAAAGTTTTGAACAAACGTGATTTGGCCGATCCAGAATTAACTCAACTGTGGATTGAGCACTTGGAGCAAGAGCAACATGTAAAAGCAATGGCGATCACGACTTCTGAACCACAAGAAGTGCATCGAATCATGGAGCTTTGCCGCAAACTTGCACCACACCGAGAAGAAATTGGTAAAAACATTCGCACCATGATCATGGGCATCCCAAACGTTGGAAAGTCGACGATCATTAACACCCTCGCAGGTCGAACAATCGCTGTAACAGGTAACCAACCCGCGGTTACACGTCGTCAACAACGTATCAACCTGCAAAATGGCATCGTATTATCTGATACTCCAGGAATTTTATGGCCAAAAGTGGAAAATCCACACAGTGGCTTCCGCCTTGCGGCTACCGGCGCGGTAAAAGATACAGCGATGGAATATGACGAAGTCGCATTCTATACCATTGAATACCTAGCAGCTCATTATGCAGACAAGCTTAAAGAGCGTTATCAAATTGAAGAGCTTCCAGAATCAGATATCGAGATCATGGAAGAAATTGGTCGTCGCCGCGGTGCACTACGTGCAGGTGGACGTGTTGACTTGCACAAAGTATCAGAGATCTTATTGCACGAACTTCGTCAAGGCACTTTGGGCCAAATTACATTAGAACGCCCAGAAATGATCACTCAAGAGCTGATTGAAGTCGAGATTGAGACCGCCCGTAAAGAAGAAGAAAAAGCGAAGCGTAAAGAAGAGCGTCGTAAGCGCTATTTACGTAATAAGCGATAAGCTTGTCTCTTATCTACTCATGTTTCAAGGCGCGATTTTCGCGCCTTTTTTGTTATCTAATGCGCCCATTTTTTTCACTTTTCAAACTTTATATTCCTCATCCAAAATCCCAGATATGAAGCACGAAAAAACACCGCAAAATCGCCGTATAAACTTTAAGCACAAACTAGTTTAGACCCCGGGCCCCTATAGAGTTACAGCCACCATCCAACCCTCAAATGTCGAGTTTGCAAGGGTCTGCAAACTTATGCAACCTGGTTAGTGACACTCTCCCCAAAATCCGCAATATGAATAAGTGTCAGCGCTGGCGTTTTTCCATATGAAGAAGAGATTTATTATGAGTGAAACTATACAAAGCAAACCACTTCCCTCCTTTATCGAGGAACGCCTAGATTTTTATATTCAAGATCTAATCGAACCGAATGAGAACAAAAAACACCTTGTTCTTGGTAAACGCCCACCGTGTAATGCCGTTGTCCTGCAGAGCAATGATTACCTTGCACTGTCTCATAATAAGGAGATTCAAAACGCGCATCGTGATGCGATTTCCCAGCACGATGACAACGTCGTGATGTCCGCGATTTTCTTACAAGACGATGAATCGAAACCTGTATTTGAAACGCAACTAGCCAGTTTCGTTGGTATGCCTAGTTGTCTACTTTCTCAATCTGGTTGGGCTGCGAATGTCGGTTTATTGCAGACTATTTGTGCACCGAACATACCTGTGTACATTGATTTCTTTGCACATATGTCTTTGTGGGAAGGCGCACGTATTGCCGGAGCACAAATTCATCCGTTCATGCATAACAACACCAGTCACCTAAGAAAACAGATTTCACGTCACGGTTCAGGGATCATTGTTGTGGATTCGGTTTACAGTACTATCGGGACCATCGCTCCTCTACGTGATATCTACGAAATAGCACAGGAGTTTGACTGCGGCCTGGTTGTAGATGAATCACACTCTTTAGGTACACACGGTCCACAAGGTGCGGGGATACTGCAGGGTCTTGGCTTAACTCATAAGGTAGATTTTATTACCGTTAGTCTTGCCAAGACATTTGCTTATCGTGCTGGCGCGATTTTAGGCCCAGAAAAACTGGCGAAGACGCTTCCATTTGTGGCGTACCCTGCAATATTTAGTTCTACCGTATTACCGCAAGAGATCATTCGGCTAGAGAAAACACTGGACGTCATAAGAAAATCAGATGATAAGCGAGATATTCTGTTTGAAAGAGCCAAGTCTTTAGCCGTTGGTTTAAAACGCATTGGATTTACTATTCGCAGTGAATCACAAATTATCGCATTAGAATGTGGTAACGAGAGAAACACTGAGCGAATCCGCGACTTTCTCGAAGAGCGAAATGTTTACGGCGCAGTGTTTTGCCGCCCTGCAACTGGAAGGAACAAAAACATCATCCGTTTTTCAGTCAATGCAGACATGACAGCTGCTGAAGTTGATCATGTACTCACTGTCTGCCAACAAGCATTTGCACACCCTGACTTAGAGTTTGTGTAAGTTAGTGTGTAGATAAAACTAAAGAGCTCAACAGTTTTGCTGAGCTCTTTATTCGTGTTATTCGTTGTGAGCAACTCGCCTCAAGAAAACAAGTCGCGAATGATTAGATCCAGTTTGCGATTTTATCGAACAAACGATTTTTATCCGCCGGTTTTACGATGAAGTCAGACATACCCGAAGACCCAATTTTGTCCAACGTGACAGGTGAACTATCCCCTGTATGCGCAATAATAGGTACCGACGCATAGTTTTTATCCGAGCTTCGAATTCGCCTAGACGCTTCTACACCATCCATAATTGGCATTTCGATATCCATCAGAATGAGATCAACATCTTCTTGCTCTAGTGTATCCAGAGCCTGCTGCCCGTCTTCTTTCTGAATCACTTCAAAGCCTTGCTTTTCAAGTAACATTGCCGTGAATTTACGCAAAGATTCATTATCATCCACGACCATAATTGTGCGCTTATTTGAATTATCTAACGTCACCGAGGCCGTTGGTGTCGATACATAGCTTGAATCATATAAGAGACGCTCAATAGTTGGTTTAGTATTCAATAACCAGGCTTGCGTTTCGATCCAAATAGGTTCATATGCAGCCTTACGTGCTCTCTGAGTCGGATGATGCTCAAAAAGATAAACTATGCGTGCTTCAGTGAAAGACAAGAGAGATTCTAATCTATCCAATTGGTTTGCTCTTGGATCTAAGCTCTCAAGATCGATAAAAATCAGATCGAATTCGAACTCGTACTCTTTCTTTTTGAGTACTTGGTTGGCATCTAAAATCGTCGAGTCAAAGCCCATAAAACGGCTAATATCTGTTACTTTAGACACCAAGATATCTTGGCTAGTCACCGTTAGAATGGTTTTGAGTTTAGTCAGATCGTTTTTGATTTCAGTAACGGTATCAGATGTCGTTAGTGGGAAAGTTAACGTAAATTGAGACCACTCCCCTAACTGAGATTGACACTCAATGTTCCCCCCAAATGAACGCATGACTTTTTTACAAAACGGTAGGCCCAAACCATAACTTCCTGATTTGCCGGTGGTGTAAAAGTCTTGAAAGATATTGCGTAGAACATCAGGAGCAATACCAGCACCATTATCGGTTACAACAATTTGATTAAAGCGTTCTGAACTTATCATGGATACATGTATGTGAAAATCTTCAGATTTACGGTGATGGAAGGCATTCTTGAAAAGATTATACATAACGTATTTAAGCAGCGTATCACTACCTAGAAACTCAAACTCACTTCTCGCATCCAACGATATGGCAAATCGATCAGTGGCACGTTTATAACTGAAGCTTTCAATTGCCTGTTCAACGACCGAGTGAGCTGAATATTTTTTGAAGCTAGAACGAGAAACTCGATTTTCATCAATCGAAGTCAGCAATAAATCGATGGTTTCATTACCCGATTGGATAATGTTCATTGCATCCTGACTCACTTCACGTAATAAGGTGACATCTTCTACACTCATGACGTACTGCTCTTTTCCTGCCTCTTTCATGTTGGGCAAGATCGACTGGATAACATCTATTGAAGTGCAAAGCCCACTCAACGGGTTACGCATTTCATGTGCAATCCCTGCCCCGAATGATTTTGCCAGCGAGACTTTCGCTTCATGTTCAACTTGGTTACGAAAATAGAACAAATTACCGAAGACATAAATAAACAGAAAGATTGGCACATGAGTCCAATCCATGGTCAAGTCAAGATGGAACCCTTTTGCAACCCAAGCGAAGAATGTTGCTAAACCTATCCCAGCAAAGGTTTGAGCAAACATGACCCTAGTAACATGAACCAGTAAAATGTGTAAGAAAATTGCAGACATAAACGACATAACCCATACATTGGACCAGTCATTCATCAGTAACATATAAAAAAAGAAAAACGGTAAGCACAGCGTTATCGTCACTTGGTAGTAAATAGGAACATAATCTCTCCAAGTCGATGATAAGCGGTTTCTAAAAATGATGCCGAAAAACAATAACGAGCAAAACAATCTAAGAGGTTAATTTTCATAAGCCTGTGGAAAGGCAAACTCCCAGACAAAGTAGTACAGCGGAAAGCCAAGAAACCCCATCCAGCCAACGAGAGTTAGGTTTGGTTCTGCATATTGATAAACCTTACGTATCGAGTCCATATAATCTGTTTTGCTTACTCCGCCTGACGCACAATAGTGTGATTTTGATTCACTTTTATCGTTTTATTATTAACTAATTATATATTAATCATCATTTATAAGCAGCGCGAAATGACGTAAACAGCTCGCAATACTTATCTTTAGTTTCAATCTTTTAAGACAGCTACACTTGATTTACAACCAAATAAACAAAGTTGCATATAGTTTAGTGCAATTTTGCGATAATCGCTCTGTATCCAATTGGATGTTAATCTCATTTTGTGCAAGAAACTTAAGTCGCGCCTTTGGCACGACTTTCCAACGATTCAAAAACAGTACTCACCGCATATAGCGTGGTGAAGAACAATTGGCTTGGGATGTGTTATGAATTCTGTCCAGATAAAAAATGTCATTTTTGATGTAGGTAATGTATTGGTACGCTGGTCTCCAGTAGAAATCGTTCGCTTAACATTTGGTGGTTCCGTAG
This sequence comes from Vibrio sp. 1159, assembly GCF_033340395.1. NCBI lineage: Bacteria > Pseudomonadati > Pseudomonadota > Gammaproteobacteria > Vibrionales > Vibrionaceae > Vibrio > Vibrio sp. 1159. The sequence goes on from NZ_JAWOWL010000010.1 coordinate 147,019, forward strand.
AGTCAGAGAAAATGGCTCAGATGCTATTTTCATCACAAATCTGGAAAGATTTAAATAAAGGGACGATCTCCGAAAGGGAAGCAAAACAGCGTTATCAACGTGAACACCAAGTAACGACGGAAGAAATGGGCCGCTTCTTTTATTATGTAAAACACACTCAAATATTACTTTACGGCAGTATAGAGCTGTTAAAACGAGTAAAAAGAGCCGGATATGGCGTATATGCGCTCACAGACAACATCAACGAAATTGTGGAACACCTTCGTACTACTTATGAGTTTTGGCCACTGTTTGATGGAGCAATCATCTCTTCTGAAGTTCAATTACTAAAACCACAAGCGGAGATCTACCAAACTCTACTTTCAAAGTATCAGCTTAACCCCGAAGAGACAGTATTTCTTGATGACATGCCTTACAATGTTGAAGGTGCCCGAGCGGTTGGCATGGCTGCTATTCAGTTTGAAAATGCTCAGCAATGTGAGCTCGAACTAAAAGCTATGGGGGTTAACTTCTAGAAAGCTTTTAATAAAAACATAACTTTAGGGTGTATAAACAAAAAAGAGCAGTGTTGAGACTGCTCTTATCTAGTGTTTCAGAACGCTAGGTTAGGAGTAAATCACGTTTTCCTCAATCCCACTAACTAATGACTGGGCGTTCTTCCAACGGAATACTTTTTCTAACACCTCTTTGCCATCAGGTGCGCGCCAAGTTCGCTCTTGATCCTCTTGTCCACCAATGTGGCGATAGAATTCAATCGCAGAAATGTTTTGCGACACAACTTCTAAATAAAGACCTGTGTCTTTAAAGTACTGCTGTTGCCATTCTGCGACAGCAAGTAATAGCTGCTTACCAATCCCACGACCACGGTAACTGTCATCAACATGCAATGCGTCAATAAAGGTTCCACGCTCGAAATCATGGTTGCCGAACACACAAACAAAGCCAAGTAGCAAACCTCCCTCCTCCGCCAAGACAATGTGCTGATTGAATGGTGGGTTGGTCAAACGGGTTTGCCAAATCAGTAGTTTGTCGTCAATCGCTTCTTTCTCAAGATAGTTATCACTAAGAATGCCACGGTAATGACGCTTCCAGCTATCCGCATGAAGATGCGCAATGCGCTCGTAGTCCTTATATTCCGCTAATCGTAAATCCATTACGTATTCCTATTTTCTTACATTTTTGCTTCTTTATAGAGTCTCGGTATATTCCACCTTTATAACACTTGTTTCTTGGCAGATTTTATACACCTTAAGCCAGAGCTCATTTTTTAATACTACTCATTATTCAATTAAAAGCAAAATATCCCATCAAGTTCCTTAATCTACACCCAAAGGAATAGTCACATTTGTCTAACTTTAATTTGACTTACATGTGTACGCTGATATTCTGGCGAACAGTTGTTAGCTCAAAGTTAGGGATACACCTGTGACTCAAAACAAACCACCTGTTATCTGGTTGAATACATTGATATTTTCTGCCAGTTTTGTTCTGACTTTTATTGTAATGCCTTGGTATGCATATCATTTTGGACTGGGTTGGGAACATCTAATTTGGGGAGTGATTGCATTTAGTTTTACTAACCTTTCTATTACAGCAGGCTATCATCGTCTCTGGAGCCACAAAACGTACGAAGCTCATCCTATTTTGCGCGCTATTTTTGCGATTGGAGGAGCATTTTCTTTGCAAAATAGTGCATTACATTGGTCTTCTGATCATCGTGTGCATCACAAACATGTCGACAATAACGATAAAGATCCGTACTCAGCCAAGCGGGGTTTTTGGTATTCTCACATTGGGTGGATGTTACGTGATTACAATAAATCAAAGGAAAACGAATATACAAACTGCCGTGACCTAAAGCGCGATAAAATCGTCATGTGGCAGCATAAGTATTATGTTCCACTTGCCCTACTGACTAATATTGGTTTCCCAGTCATGCTCGGACTGATCTACGGTGATATCTGGGGGATGTTATTGGTCGTTGGTGCAGCTCGACTCTTTATGAGTCACCATACAACTTTTTTCATTAACTCCCTCGCACATATTTGGGGTAAGCAAACTTTCACAGACAAAAACACTGCTCGCGATAATGGTGTACTCGCCTTTTTCACATTTGGAGAGGGTTACCATAATTTCCATCATATTTTCGAGAATGACTATCGCAATGGCGTGTATTGGTGGCATTACGACCCAACGAAGTGGTTGATAAAGTCATGTTCTTGGCTAGGACTCACATCTAAGTTGCGCACAACGCCTACATTTAGAATTGAAAAAGCCCGTGCGAGTCAACTTTTGAAGAAAGCAAGAGAAAAGCTAGAATCGAAACCGAATACGCAAACGATCCTCGATCAACTACAGCACGAGTTTGATACTCTAGTTCATCACATGCAGGAATACTACGAGATGCGCAAAGAAGTACTCGGTGCCAAAACTGCCAGTGTGGTAAAAAAATACGAATGTTCTGTAACGAAAATGAAGTACCAGCAAATTAAAGCAGAGTTCGAACGGCAGCAACGTAGTTGGAACCTTATGGTTCGTCGATACGCATAGTTTATCCTCATTCTTACGATTACTTAGCTTCGCTTCCGCGAAGCTTTTTTGTTGTGAAGAGTGTTTTCCAATAATTGCTTATTGAGTAAAGTCTTTTTCCTATTGTGAATCAATTCACTCATTATTCATTCACTTTCCTAGTCATATTTTCCTTCCTATAAATAGCTTCAAACCAGCATATAACACTTAGAAAACCAAATTCCAACAATACAATCTAACGAAATTATTTATTAAATTATTATTTGTCTCAGATCATGCAAGCCCCATATTTGTCTCGTGCCACAGCTAAGAATTCTGTAAATTCCTTGTCATAAACTGAAACAGTTTCTTTCTTTTTTACATAACATTCGGAGATCCCTATGTTAGAGCTCTTAATTGGCTTAGTGGTTACCATTGCGGTGGGTTACTTTATTGTCAAAGGCTATAAAGCTGCGGGCGTGTTACTGACAGCTGGTATTGCTTTACTTCTTATGACTGGCGTTTTGGGGCACGACGTGCTGCCGTCAAAAATCACCTCAACTGGTAACATGGTGACAGATGCGCTTGAATACGTGAAATACATGCTTCAATACCGCGGTGGCGGTCTTGGTATGCAAATCATGCTGCTTTGTGGTTTTGCGTCATACATGACTCATATCGGCGCGAACAACGTGGTAGTGAAACAGTTCTCTAAACCGCTTTCTGTCATCAAGTCTCCTTACGTCCTTTTGGTAGCGGCTTACATTGTGGCGTGTTTAATGTCTCTTGCGGTAAGTTCTGCAACAGGCCTTGGCGTACTATTAATGGCGACACTATTCCCTATGATGGTCGCGATGGGCATTTCTCGTCCAGCAGCCGTTGCAGTGTGTGCCTCTCCAGCGGCAATCATCCTTTCTCCTACTTCTGGTGATGTTGTTATCGCAGCAGAAAAGTCTGGTTTAGAGCTTGATGTGTTTGCGGTACAAACTGTGTTGCCTGTTTCTATTTGCGCAATCATCGTCATGGCAGCGGCAGCGTTCTTCTGGAACAAATACTTAGATAAGAAAGAAAATACGCCAATGGAAAAAATTGATGTATCAGAGATCAAAGCTGACGCACCAGCGTTTTATGCAGCTCTTCCATTTCTACCTATCATCGGCGTTTTCCTATTCAACGGTCGTACCATTCCAGGACTTAGTCTAGACATCTACACTATTGTGGTTGGTTCGATTTTCCTTGGAGCTCTGATCCATTATGTTGTAAATAAGTTCGATGGTAAGAAATCACTAGAAGATTTAGATTCTTGTTACGCAGGCATGGCTGACGCGTTCAAAGGCGTTGTGATGCTTTTGGTTGCCGCAGGGGTTTTTGCACAAGGTCTGATGTCTATCGGTGCTATCGATAACCTACTTCATCTAGCAGATAATGCTGGTGCAGGCGGCGTTGCTTTAATGCTTATTCTAACTGCATTGACAGTTGCAGCAGCAATTGCAACGGGTTCGGGTAACGCGCCTTTCTATGCGTTCGTGGAGTTAGCACCATCTTTAGCTGCTAAAATGGGATTAAACCCTGCGTTCCTAATTATCCCGATGCTTCAAGCATCAAACCTAGGCCGTACTATCTCACCAGTATCTGGCGTAATCGTTGCGACATCAGGTATGGCAAACATCAGCCCGTTTGAGGTTGTAAAACGCACATCCGTTCCAGTTCTAGCAGGCCTTATCACGGTGATTATTGGTACTATGGTGCTTGTTCCAATGAGTGCCTAACGGTATTGCCACGATCAAACTAAAAGCAATATCCGAACAAAATTACGTTTAATTAAAAACGCCAGCAAATGTGCTGGCGTTTTTTTTATTCTAATGTGTTGATTTACGCTGACTTAAATCGGTCAGGAATCTTAGTGATGCTCTCTCTGTAGCTAAACCATAAGTAGGTAACGGCAAGCGAAAAGAATAAATATGAAAGTGCGAATACGATTGGAGACGTGATTAATTCCGCGGACATTCCCCACATCACACCGACTACGGTTATCGTCAACTTAGAAAGCATGCCGCAAATGAGTAGGAATAAAGCAAGCTGTGGAAAGCGCGAGCTGCGAAATGCGAAGAAATAACAGCTACCTACCGCTAAAGAAGCAATAGATAAGCCCAACATAAATGAATGGATGTGGTCTGCTGATGCGATACCAGCGGATACCGAAGCCATGAGTAATAGGAACAGTTTCATAAGTCACCTCACAACAAATCTAAAAAGCATCCCTTCATAAATGAAAACTCATTTTTCACTATATTCTGCGCCTAAAATCAGCAATTACAAGTTACTTTTTTGCTCACTTAATGAACATAAAAGCTAATCAGCTTCAATTATTACAAAAGGTTAACAATTAAAAATTAAGAAACCCTTTGCATCTGATACTTACGACAGTTAGATGATAAATTCGCCATTTTTGTTACAGATGGTTAACATAGAAACATTTTGAAATTTTTTATTTGAAATGTGAACTGTGCACTCAACAGCGTAAAACCTCTCTGTCTTGACTCATCATTCGTTATTAGCGAACAAAAAATATCACTTTTTTACAACGTTCTTACTACATACAAAACCATGAATTCACATCCACTTTTAATGTTGCAAATTATTTTATCAGTAACCGTAAAAAGAGATTCCAATCACATATTTATTGGTTATAATCCGCGCTCATTGCGTTAAACGTTGAAAAACGCAAACTAATTTTGAGAAAAAACATCTTTAAACCAACCTTCTTTGCGGCATTGCCAATAAGAGGAAAAACTGAGAATAAAAATGAGCAAGATTGATAAAGCTATGCGCATCCTGTTAGCAGGGTTCTGTATCAACCTTTGTCTTGGCATCCTGTATGCTTGGAGTGTATTCAACAAGGCACTGGTAACTGAATCAGGCTGGAGTGCTGCAGAAGCTTCTGCACCTTACGCAACTGCAACCATCACTTTCTCTATCTGTCTTCTTATTGCAGGTATTCTTCAAGACCGCATGGGCCCTCGAATGATCCTTATCCTAGGTACTGTTCTTACAGGTCTGGGCATGATCGCGTCTGGCTTTGTGAACTCTCCACTAATGCTGAACATTACCTTCGGTGTGATCACAGGTGCAGGTATCGGTTTTGGTTACGCATGCCTATCACCTTCTGCGATGAAGTGGTTCCACGCTTCGAAGAAAGGTATGGTTAACGGCATTATTGCGGCAGGTTTTGGTCTAGCGGCTATTTACCTTGCGCCAGTAACTTCTGCGCTAATAGACAGCATGGGCATTCAAACTAGCTTTATGGTTCTTGGTGTTGGTATCCTAGCGATTGCGGTTCCTCTTGCAGCAACCATCAACAACCCACCAGCAGACTACACACCTGCGGAGCCTAAAGTAAAAGAAGGCCAAGCACCTAAAGCGGTGAAAAAGTCAGATGACTTAACTTGGAAAGCAATGTTGAAAACGCCACAGTTCTACTCTCTATGGATCATGTACGCGTTTGCAGCTTCTGTTGGTCTAATGATCATCGGTAACATCACGACAATCGCAAGCGTTCAAGCAAACTTGCCAAACGCGGTTTACCTAGCGTCTATTCTTGCTGTATTTAACTCTGGCGGTCGTGTTGCCGCGGGTATGCTTGCAGATAAAATCGGCGGTGTTCGTACGCTTCTACTTGCGTTCGTTCTACAAGGCGTAAACATGGTGCTGTTCGCGACGTTCGACTCTGAGTTTACACTGATCATCGGTACAGCAATCGCAGCGGTAGGTTACGGTACACTTCTAGCGGTATTCCCTACTCTAACGGCTGAGTTCTACGGTCTGAAAAACTACGGCACTAACTACGGCGTGCTTTACACAGCATGGGGGATCGGTGGTGCAATCGGCGCAGCGGTTGTTGGTTTCTCGATGACAAATGGCGACGCCTACACCTTGGCTTACATAATTTCTTCAGCAATGATGGCAGTATGTATCGTACTTGCGTTCATCACTAAGCCATTGTCTGAAGCGAAAGTAGCACAGCTAAAAAACGCATAATTGCGAATTGATTTGATAGCAAAAAGGCTTAACCTATGGGTTAAGCCTTTTTTGTTATCGGTCGTTTATGGAAAGCCCTATCGAACTTGCACCAGACTACTATCTAGAGAACTTCTTTAAGCTGACTCATCACGCAGTAACTTGGTACAGCGATTTACTGACCAAGGAAGAACACGCATGGCTTTGCTCGTTTGATTCTTTGAGCAAACACGCCCAGTGCCTTTTGGTACGTTTATACAGCCGAAAGGGATGTTGGTTTCGAAGTGATAAGCTGAGTTATCCAGAAATACCTTCTATCAATGAAGCACTGGCAGAATTGAGTCAACATGAGTTTGTAGCCCTTTCCCCACCCCTTTCTCATCAAGGGTTAGCGGCTAATTTACTGACCAAGCCAGAAATCTCCACGCTTTATCCCGAACTGCCGAAATCACTCAAGAAAGACGCCCTTGTCGAACGTTTGAGTAATGCGGAATTTGATCGTACAGAGAAGCTTGAGTTTACGATCGTCAAACTCAATTCAGCTCATATGATCGACGTGTTGCTCACTCTGTTTTTTGCCAACACCCATCAAGACTTAAGTCAGTTTGTGCTTGATGACTTAGGTTTGCATCAGTTCGAGCAATATCAATTGAGTAAAGTGCGCCGTTTCTTTGATTCACGTGAGCAAATAGACCGTTTAATTGAACTGAGCCAGTTGGCCAACCTGTACTGGCAATTTGACCGAAAAGACAAAGCCAATCTCGACTTATTAATTGAGGCAATGCCTCAGCCCGTTAAACACCGTTACGTAGATCGTAAACGCGAGCACATGTTGAATGACATAGCACGTGATTACGAACGGCTTAATGATCTAGAGACCGCCCTATCTCTATTTGGGCAAACTCAACTCACACCGAGCCGAGAACGACGCGCACGTATCTATGACAAATTAAACCATGATGATTTATTTGGTGACATTGTCACAGGTATGCTTCACTCACCGATCGATGTGTCTGAGCTCGAAGTTGCACAAAAACTTGAGCAACGGTTAAAACGAAAACAAGGCGAGAAAGTGCCAAGAGTGACGAAGCCAACCTGTACGGAATACCGCCTTGAACTGGATTTATCTCAACAGAGAGTCGAACTCGCCAGCAAAGCGTATTTTGAGTCCTTAGGCTGGACAGTATTTTACACCGAAAATGCACTGCTTAATGCATTACTTGGTCTCACTTTTTGGGATGCGATTTTCGCTCCCATCGAAGGCGCATTCATCAATGCCTATCAACATCGTCCTCTGGATTTGTACCATTCTGATTTTGTTACCAAACGCCAAGCTTTGATAGATGCGACGTTTGACGAATTGGAAACGGGCAATACTCATACGTTGTTAACTAGGTACGATGAGAAGTTTGGTATCAGCAATCCATTTGTGCATTGGAGCTTAATAAGTAAAGAGCTACTCGAAATGGCACTCGATACAATCCCAACTAACATGTTGATGGCGCTATTTAAAATACAATTGAGTGACCTAAAGCTTTACCGCAATGGGATGCCTGATCTGATTGCTTTTAAAGGAAACGAGTTCGAATGGATTGAAGTAAAAGGGCCAGGCGATAAACTCCAAGACAACCAATGGCGTTGGATTAAAGAGTTTACTCGCCTTAATGTGCCATTTGCGGTGTGTTACGTCGCCGCAAGTTAACTCTCTTTATATAAAGAGCTTGGCGCATATTCATTAAAACAATTTCTTTTTTACCGCACCTTGCTCTTTTTCTGAAATATTTTTGTTTCTTCACGATCACTTCACGCTTCATCACACACAATGCGCTTCTACTCATTAAGTTGATTTGAAGAGGCAAAATAAAATGAACAAAACACTTCTTGCGTTACTTGTTACCTGCTCAGTTTCGGTATCTGCGGCTCCTTATGTAGGTCTGGAAT
>NZ_JAWOWL010000011.1:0-153558 GCF_033340395.1 Vibrio sp. 1159
ATATGCTTAAAATCGATTATCAGTTGCCAGTGTTCTTAGCGTAAAGCATCGTCAATAGCTCGTGGGTGAATAGTTACGATTGATCAGCGCATCGAGTTTTTGGAAGTAGTTGCCGATGGCGGTTTGCTCTTCTTCCGAATCAGGGTAGCTTATAGACTTTCCTAACAACTCATCCTTTGTGATTCCTTTTATCGAGGTCCCTTGAACTTGTTCTTTTTCAATTTGCAATTGTTTCCATATAACGTAAACGGCGTATTGTGAATTAATTTTTAAATCGCTTAGTGATAAAAAGTCTTGGCTTGTTGCAAACTCGCCTTGCATCAAAGATATTTTACCTACTCCAACTCGCGTAACAATTGCTATGGAATTGCCAGAGATCAACTTAGTCGTAGACTTGTTTACAGCTGATTTTGTAATGTATTTCTTTGCAGTAACGGAGCTAACAATCCCATCTTTTAGGTCAGAGGATTGAATCCAAGGAATTTCACCTTGCCAGAAATCTTTATCGTTAGTCGATGGAGTACCACCACCAAAGGTTACACCACAAATTTCGCCAATTGAGCTTTCCTTCCACTCTTCACCAAACCCTTTAAAACGGATTTCTGGGATAGTTTCGCCTTGTTTGGGGAACATCTTTTCCAGCATGGCTTTTTTTATGTTGCTGAGCTTTTCATGCTTTTGTTTGTGTTGGTTGATTAGGCTATCGAGTTTTTGGAAATAATTTCCTATTTGAATTTGCTCTCCATTCACACTCGGAAAATTAACACTCGTATTTTTTAAAGCAGTCTTTGATATTGACAATACTTTAGTACCTTGCATCAGAGGTAAAAGCTGATCATGGTATAATGACGAATTTAAATAATATCCAAGATATTTAGAAGCAAAGGGTAAATTAGGCCTAACTGCAATGGTGTGCAAACCAGACAAAATAACTTGTTCATCTATATTAAACAGCTCAGTGCATTTACCAACTGTGCTATCTTCAGCTGCATCTGCAATTACAATATCACCATTTTTTAGCGCGGCATGTTTTTGCTTACTTACAACATTTTCATCTGTAACAAAAGGGATAGATGTATCGCTGGCATCAAGAATTTCGCCAAATTTAATTAACACATCGCCATAGTGAACATTTTTGGCAATACCATGCTCGTAATTTAGATCGGCTCTCGATAAGGTATTGTTAGGAATATTGTCAAAACAATCTCCAAATGGTCTTTGCGCCCACTCCCCACTAAACCCATTAAAGCGGATTTCAGGCACATTCTTTTCCATACTCATCTTATTCGCCCTTCAATAAGCTAGTAAGCTCAGCTAAGCCTTGTATATCAAACTCATTGCCGGTGAGTTCGCCCATCATGTCAGCTAGTTCTTGTTCGGTGGTTTTAATCTCATTCGCCACTTGCGAATAGGTCACCGCATATTTATCGGCAAGGGATTGTAATTGGTTGGTCAACTCTGAAATCACGACACTTGGCATGGCAGCAAGCTCTTGGCTTAATGGCGCGATCCATTTTAGGTGCAGCAATTCGTTCACTTGCTCATCGCTTAACCCTTCGATGGTGGTTTTAGTTTTTAAGTGCAGGGCGACTTGTGCTTCTTTGACCGCTTTTTTCAGAGCTTTTTCTTCATCGATGAGTTTATTAGCCTTAATGATTTTTGCTTTATAACTTTCTTCTGGCTCAGGGCTGTCGGCTAAGAACTTAGTTTTGGTCTCTTTTTGCTCTTTTAGGAAAGCTTTCGCCGCCTTGGCGACTTCGGCATTGGCAAAGCCGTCTTTGCTTTCTTTTACCGTGTCTTGCTCTTTGTCTTCTTCGCTTAGTGATTCGAGTATTTCTTCCAGCGAGCTGGCGATTTCGACAAGGCGGTTTTCTTGTTTTGCCAGTGCCGCTAGGTCATCGCTCAAGTAAGTTTGTTGTACTAAATCAAATGGCATGATGTGGCCTTTCCAGCCGTCTTGTACTTCGGTGTCTTTGCCCTTAACCTTTTTAACCACGATATTTGGGTCAACTTGCTTAGTGGCGGCGAAGCCTTCGGTTTGCATCACTTCCAAATCGGTACTGATAACTTGCCATTGGTTGTTTAAAAACTGATAGGCCTGGTACTTGTCGATGAGGGCAACACTGCTTAAGCGTGTGAATAACTCGGTGCTTAATTCAGACTCTTGCTGGTTACGGTTAACATCTTGCCAGCCTTGAATAAGCGTATTGTTTAAATAGTCATCAAAACCAGCAAAAGCTTGGTTATAAGCACTGATAAATTCTATGACTTGTGGATGCAGGGTAATGGTTGCATTAACGTCTCGTTTGGCAATGGCTAATTCACTGTAGGCGGCAGACTTGGCCACAAACAGCGCATCATGCAATTGCGGGAATGATTGCCAATACTGGTGTAACTGCGCAATTTCGCTATTGGGTATTCCACCTAGCATAGTGGCGTGTAAATCCCAGCTTTCAGCCGCTGGTGACGAATCTACATAACGGGGGATGTTTAAGTTGTAGTCATTATCGCGCAGGGTTTGCTTACTCACCACTTGCGAGAATTTTTCGATGCTGTCGCGGTTAATTACCGCATCAACAATGCGCTTGATGTCACTGGCTTGCAGTTTATTGTTTTTGCCTTCTTTAACAAAGTGCTTGGAGGCATCCACAATCAATACGTCATTGTTTTCACGCTTCTGCTTGAGCACCAAAATAACGGTAGGAATACCAGTACCAAAAAAGATATTAGAAGGTAAGCCGATAATGGCATCAATGTGGTTTTGCTCGATCAATTGCTTACGAATTTCGCCTTCTTCACCGCCACGGAACAACACCCCATGGGGCAATACAATGGTCATAATGCCATCGGGTTTTAGGTGGTAAAGGTCGTGCAGCAAAAAGGCAAAATCGGCTTTGGTTTTGGGCGCTAAGCCAAAACGCGAGTAACGTGGATCACTGTCTTTAAAACTTGGATCCCACGCTTGTGAGTAAGGCGGGTTAGAGACGACCGCATCCACATATAGGGCATGATAAGTACCTTGCGGATCGTTTTCATCAAAGTATGGCCAATCGTCTTCTAAAGTATCACCGTTACGGGTTTTGATATTGCTGGCTTTAATGCCGCGCATGATCAGGTTCATACGAGTCAAGTTATAGGTATTGGCTTTCAACTCTTGAGCATAATAGGTAATGCTGTCTTTGCTTTTGGCGTATTTTTCGACCGCTTCACCAATATTGATCAGTAACGAACCCGAGCCCGACGTTGGGTCGTAAATCTCGATGGTGTCTTTGTGTTTTAATTCGTGGGCGATGATGTGCGACATCAGCACCGAGACTTCATGGGGCGTGTAGAACTCACCGGCTTTTTTACCGGCATTAGCGGCAAATTTTTCAATCAGGTATTCATAGATGTAACCCAGTACGTCATAGCCTTGCTTACCGTTCATTGGGATACTTTTGATTAAATGCAGTAGGTCACTAATGGCTTTTGTGCGCTTACCCGCGCTTTCACCCAGTTTGCTAAGACCCGTTTCGAGTGTGGTGAAAATTCCTTCAAACAATTTTTTGTAGGTAGGCGAAATCAAACGGCTAAAGGCGGATAGCGCATCGCGCACGTTAGACTCGTCAAAGTCGGACTCTGGAGCAATCCATGTTGAAAATAAGTTATCATAAGCGATGAAATAGCCTAGATTGTCTTGAATGTACTTGACCGTGTCCGCGTCTTCTTCGTTTAGGGCTTTAATGTCTTCAGGTGTCATGCCCTCTTTGGTGACAAACTGAACTAATTGGTCGCTCAGGTACTTGTAAAAAATGAAACCTAAGATGTAGTCTTTGTATTCGTTAGCTTCGATTTTTGAGCGCATCTGGTTTGCTGATTCCCAGATTTTTGCGGCTAATTGTTGCTTGTTCATGTTATTTCCTATTCTGTGACCATATCGAAACCAGGCGCAATCGCAAGGTTACCGACACCGTATAAAGTTTGATGATTTTTTAGCCATAAATGGAATTCGGGTGTTTTTAGCAGAGCCTCTTTGGTGCAATCAACATTCCAAAGCCGAAGCAAGTACCCAGCAGTTGCAGCTCTAATCTCAACCTTCATCACGCCACCTTTCATACCATAATCCAGTTCAATCGCTTCGCTGTGCTCAATACGAGGATGCGGCACTAACTCTAGCTCTACAAAGCGATTCCATTGCCGGTCTTGGGTTTCGAGCTCCGTTTCAGACAACGTCGAATCCTCAATCACAACCGCTGCTTTAATGCGGGTCAGTACAAAGTCACGGAACTCATTATGCTTGCGGTCAAAACCACGAACATGCCAACGCAGCCCATTGTCCACCAGCGTATGCGGCACAATTTCACGCGTGGTTTCACCACTCGATAACGACACATAGGTGATACTCAAGGCTTTGCCTTTGTGAATTGCCTCGGTGACTTTCGCCACTATCGATAAACTCGGCTTGTTAAGGTGATAAGGCGCTTCACACGCAAGAGGTGGTTTTACCTTTCCAGTAAAGCCATCTCCGTACCCTTGGCTAATGGTTGCCAGTGTTCTCACAACGTCATAGTCGAACAGGGGTTCAAATGCTTCACCACGCTTATGCAATTTGAGCTTTTGGTCATACTCAATGTTGCCTGGCGCAAGCTCTCGGTACATTGTGAAGTCTTTCGTTGCTTGTGTGGCCGCTATGCTGAAGCGATCGACTAAATCCGCCCGCACCGCTTCGCCCTTAAACAATAAGGTGAAATCGATATGGGCAATGCGATCCCTGGTTGCTTGTGGCAACTGCGCTATCTGCGAAAGCCTATCTGGCTTTCCTTTCGCACTTTCTTTAGCGAGTGAACTCGCTGCTACCGTTTGTTTCAGACCATCATTTGTCATGCGTCTTGTTTATCCAATTCAACCAGTTTCTTAAAACTCTGTTTATAAAGTACCGTCAGACATCGCGTAATCACATTGAAAAGCGTCACTCAATGCTGCTCTTCATCCACAATGACTAATCAATCTCTACCGGTTGAAGCTGGACAGATGGTCATAAAACACTGAATAGGCTTCAACCTAATTAATTTTATTAGGTATCATCCTATCACAAATTATTTTGTAGGGAAGACTAAGCAGCAACTTTATGATCTGGATTGCAATTGCCGCTCAGGTATCAGTGTGAAGACCTTGTTTCATGCCATTGCTGGTAGCCGCTATCAATGCGCTACCCGAACCAATGGCACCACGATGTTACCGCGATGCGATACCCCTTTGTCCGACTCTGTAGACATCAGGGCTCGTTGTTCACTCTCCCGAATGCGCCTAGCAACCTCTGCCTGGGCTGGTAGCAATGGCAACATCCCTTCAGCAATCGCGTCTGGGGCTGAGTCTTGACCACTGGACATCAAGTGCTTTCATGGATCTTTAAGAAAGCGCTCGAACGTGATGCCAAATTCAATGATGCGGGCAGAGACGAAGATTTCGCCCCAGTAGTGAACTACTCGCAGCTAAAGCAGCGAGCTTCCAAGATAACCGCCTAAGCCGCTAGCTTTTCTTTTTTGACGCTTCGTTGGACACCGCTAGTCGAGCTTTTGGCTCGGCTAGTCTTACGATTGCCTCCACGTCCACTATCTGACTGAGTTCTTAGAACTCCATCGTCAGACAACACCGTTCCAGTGTCTAATATTAGATTAATTGCCCGTTTCTTAATGACCAATGATGCGTTGTTGTCTGCATTGTCAGTATTGCCACAATTGCCGCACACAAAGAGTTCTTGTGATTTTCGGTTGTCGGGGTGAGTGTGATCGCACTGAGCGCACTCCTGACTGGTATAAGGAGCAGGGATTTTGAATACGGCTTTACCCGCTTGGTAAGCCTTGTATTTGGTGTAGGTTTCTATGATGTGCCAACCAACGTTCAGAATAGACTTGTTTAGCCCTGCCTTTTGTTTGGCTTTATTTGACACATATCGGCCTTGCTCGTTTTGTTTTGCCTTTGGCTTGCGCGTCATGCGTGAGGTACTTAGCGCCTCGAACACAATAACCTTAGCTTGACTATCGACTAATGAACGACTTGTTTTATGCGCAAAGTCATTACGTATGTTCGCCTTTTTAGCGTGATGCGTAGCAATACGGTGCTTAGTTTTGTTCCTGCGGTTTGAGCCTTTAGTTTGACGCGCCAACTTGCGTTGTAGTCGCTTAATGTAGCGATCAACTTTGGTCATCTTCTTTTTTCTGATTGTCACAGAAGTCGAACGTCATTGAGCCAGCATGAGCAGGGATGGCAACACCACGGTCTACACCGATAACGCTTTCTTCCAGATACTCTTTTGTTGAGCCTTGCAGAAACGCCAAGTGTTCAGCATTGCTCGATAGCTCAACTTCATTCTTTCCATTCTCATAACAGAAAGACACCGTGTATTGACCGCGCTCTTTACGCACATACAGCGAATTAGGGATCTCAAACTTACGATGCGCTTTAAACGATAAATAACCAATATTATTAGTCTTAGTGCCAATAAACAGGCGTAAATTACCATCTTCACAACGGTCGAAATGGAATACTTCACGGGTAAGATAAATGCTTCCCTTGTCGGTTTTTGGCTTGCGCTTTGGCCGTCCACATGCGCCTTTCATGAACTTTTGATAGGTTTGATACCAGTTAACAGCACTATTGCGGAGTATTTGGCTAGGACACTGGTATAGCCAAGGAGATAGTTCTTTCGATTTAAACTGCGATGTCTTTTGATCAAGCGGCGCGTAAGTACCAATCGGGTAATACTTCCTTGCAAAAGTGCGGTAATACCTTTCCTCATCCACTTTGGCATTCCAAATGCTACGCGCACAGCCCATCCACTGGCTTAATACCAGTTTTTGATTGGATGTAGGGTTAGCGCGGAGCTTGATACCAGTGAGCAAAGAGTACCCTATCAATGACCTGTATGGATATACAGTATTTTATCATACTTCTTGACGTTTGCAAGTTGCTGCCTTGCAGCTAGTTACCTCTTGCTTGACTCGCCCTTGAAAGGGCGAGATTGCGCAAGCATAATGTTCAATGTAGGTGTCTTGGTACATGGAAAGATTCCTCTTATTGGTTAAACCATGAGTTCACTTTCCATTTTCCAGAGGTTTTCAAATATGCAAGGCTTAACTTGTAGAGAGCTACAAAGCTTTAAATCGATTGCGAGCATCTTTGTAGTCATAGTGGGCATGTTCTGAGCCACGATGATACA
Source organism: Vibrio sp. 1159 (assembly GCF_033340395.1). Lineage (NCBI taxonomy): Bacteria > Pseudomonadati > Pseudomonadota > Gammaproteobacteria > Vibrionales > Vibrionaceae > Vibrio > Vibrio sp. 1159. Next base: position 7,199 of record NZ_JAWOWL010000011.1, read on the forward strand.
AATCATCCAGGTAAGTTTGTTCCTGCGGCAACTCGTCTTCGCTGATTTCGCGCCACCAATGTTTGTTGGCACCTTTAACACCGTCATGCCAGCGGTAACCACGCTCTTTTAAATAGTCCTTTACGTCAAACGGCGCACCAAACGCACGAACTAACACAGTTCGCCTGTCTGCTTCAGACAACAAGTTTGCAACGGACTCGGGCAACAAATGAAACAACCAGGCCATCGCCAAACAATCGGTTGCCGCTCGGTGTCCTTCATAGAACCAACCTAAGCGAAGCAGCAGATACTCAAGTTTTCGACTTTCAAAACCCAGCGCCTTCCAATCTATGCCACTGGCTGAACAGGCCCAAGATAGATGTCCTAATGCAGCAAACCGCTTTTCAAAGAAAGGGCGATCAAACTGTGCATTGTGTGCAACCACCAACGGATCATCGGATAACCAACTCGCTACAATTGCATCATCAATGCGCTGGCCTTGCACCATCTCATCGGTGATACCGGTTAACTCGGTGATCAGCTCGGGGATTGGCTTGCCGGGATCTTCATACAGGCTGATCACATCAACAATCGACACAATCCGCTTAGCTGATGGGCTGTAAAGCACCTTAACCATACCAAGCTCAATAATGGACTCGTCATCGGCAGACAGTCCAGTTGTCTCTGTATCGAGCAGCACCATTGGCTGTTCATCACCGACCATAGGAGAAAGTTCAAGTGGCCAGGACTGCGGCTCACGCGTTAATGGAATACGCTCCAGCAATCTAAAATCTTCTGGTCTGTCTGGGATATCCGCGAGGCGCTCTAGCGGAAATGGCGCAGGGGCTCTTGTCATTGATGGTTCCTCTTCAATTATGTTGTTCGCTTTGGGTTATTTCACTGTGCCACAGGTTTTTCAAAATGCACCTTGAATACCTCTGCGTTTTTTTAATCTTTCTATTGGTTGAACCCATGTATGAAGGCTTTGGCTAAGCCTTTCAGAAAGCCTTAGCTAAACCGTTTAGGTAACCCTTACCGATACCCTTTACGTATGGCTTAGCCAATCCCTTTTCAAACGGTTGAAAAAGGCTTTAACTGAGTTCGACTGAGCATTTTAATGATGCTCCTGACTTCGCTTTAAGCCAGTAAATTCAATACAAAGCAGAATTTTACTAACTGTTTTTAAACCCTTTGCAAAGGGTTCAACAAGCCTTGCCTGACAGTTACTTGACCCATGCGTTAACCAGTAGCAGTAACAGGATCAGTAACAGAAACAAGAGCAGTAGGCAGAAGCAGTATTGTCCAAGCCTTGTAGGCTTTGACGAGGGCAAGCGATCCCCCACATCTAGTTTTTCAACACAAAAAATAAATCACCGACAACACAGCGTCTTACTCGAACAACACCAGTTTTACCTACAATTTTACTTGTAGAAATCAGCATAGCATTAGATACTGTATAAACAAACAGTATTAATTATGATTTTTCGAGGTTCGTCATGAGTGTCTCGCTGATAGGCCGTAGCGGCGCACTTGCTTTCATCAAAGCCAAGCGCCTTCGTATTCCATTGTTCATGGAACGTGTTTCTGCTGGTTTTCCCTCACCAGCGCAGGATTATGTTGAGCAAACGCTCGACCTCAACGAGCTGTGCATCAAGCGACCGGCTGCAACGTTCTTTGTGCGTGTTGAAGGTGATTCAATGATTGATGCCGGGATTCACCCAGATGATATTTTGGTGGTTGATCGCTCTGTCCAAGCAGAACACGGTGACATTGTCATCGCGGGCATCCATGGTGAACTCACGGTAAAGGAGCTTCAACTCAGGCCGTGCGTCAAGCTGATCCCAAGAAACCCGGCGTATGAGCCCATTCATATTCCTGAAGGGACAGAGTTAGAGATATTTGGTGTGGTCACCAATGTGGTGCGAAACATGCGCCGCAGGTCGTGACTATCCCATGCCTGTGTTTGCCTTGGTGGACTGCAACAACTTTTACGCCAGTTGTGAGAAGCTGTTTCGTCCTGATTTAAAAGATACGCCGGTTGTGGTGCTGTCCAATAACGACGGCTGCGTGGTTGCACGGTCACGTGAAGCTAAGTTACTCGGTATTAAAATGGGCGTACCCGTCTTTCAGATCAAATCTGAAATGCAGCGCCATGGCATTTTGGCATTCTCGTCTAACTATGCGCTGTATGCAGATTTAAGCAGTCGAGTGATGCGCACTTTGGAAGAGATGGCACCACGAGTAGAGGTTTACTCCATTGACGAAGCGTTTTTGGACTTAACCGGTATTGAGTCTGCCATATCTCTTGTCGAGTTCGGACAACAAGTGCGAGAGCGCATAGGCCACTGGATTGGGATCACCGTCTGTGTAGGCATTGCACCGACTAAAACACTCGCCAAACTGGCAAACCATGCTGCCAAAAAGTATCCAGCCACTCAGGGTGTTGTAGACCTGACCAATCCAGATCGGCAACGTCGATTGCTCGCATTAGTTCCGGTTGATGATGTTTGGGGCGTTGGTAGACGGCTTTCTAAGCGTTTAAATGCGTTGGGTATCACCACAGCCTTAGACCTAGCCAATGCCTCTCCTAGAGCCATCAGAGACCAGTTTTCGGTGGTTTTAGAAAGAACCGTCAGAGAGCTCAATGGTGAGTCGTGCATTGAACTTGAAGAGATCCCGCCAACTAAGAAGCAAATCGTCTGTAGCCGTTCATTTGGCGCAAAAGTAACGCAATTTGAATTGTTACGTGAGGCCGTATGTGAATACGCAACCCGCGCCACTGAGAAGCTACGCAAAGAACAGCAGCAAGCCAAAGTGATGACCGTGTTTATACGAACCAGCCCCTTTAAGGACAACGAGCCGCAGTACAGCAATTCCGCATCGGGTGAGTTACTGATCCCCAGTTGCGATACGCGGGATTTTATCGAGCTGGCCAATCACTTACTCAAGCGAATTTGGAAGGATGGTTTTCGTTATGCCAAAGCGGGCGTCATGCTGTCTGACTTTTACGATCCAGGCATGTTTCAACCAGGACTATTCGATGACGTATCGACCCGCTCTAATAGCCAACAGTTAATGTCTGTATTGGACACCATTAACCAAAGTGGTGCCGGAAAGGTTTTCTTTGCTGGACAAGGTACAAAGAAAGATTGGTCGATGAAGCGAGAGCATTTGTCTCCCGCCTACACAACACGCTGGGAACAGTTACCACGAGTGAAGTAGACCCTGTGATTCAATAGGCATTCACTCTGCGACGTAGCATGTTGAGCTTATCAACTTGGCGTCGAACATCACTGAAGAATTCTTCTTTCTCCATGGCCAGCGCTAACTCCCATTCTTTGGCTAGACCTTGGCAGTCCAAAAATGCGTATCTCAGCTTCGTCTTTGAAATACGCAGTCCCTTGCTAAAGACCACGCGCTTGCCTCGTTGACCGTGAAAGCTGTTGATGTACCACTCTATGCCAAAGCCATACTTAAAGTCTCTGATACGGACACCAAGCAGCCCCCAGTCTTTAAAGGGCGCATTCTCTCGAACCTTGTAATGGGTAACCCAAAAGTCATCAACTTCAGCTCGTGCCAGTGCTTTTAGCCTGTCCGTTTCTTGCTGAAGTAAATCTGATACCTCTGCTTTCCATTGTTCATTGACGATTTCTACCAAACCAATTTCCCCATCCAATTAACCCCAAAAGCCAAAACCACTATCCGTTTGGCTTTTGGATCGAAACGCCAAACGTAAAACTGCCGTAGCAATCACTGTTTGGCGTCTCGATATAAATCGACTCGCGCAATCCCATATCTGACAAGGGATACAGCCCGATTTCACTTAAAAACGCCTAAAAAGACGTATCGTCATGAAGATACAAACCGTTTGGCGAGTTCAGGCCAGAATGCAAACGACGTTTGGCGTCTCGATTTTTTTGGCTCATTCATCCGCCGCCAAACAGAGCCTATTCTCATACTTTTTCGAAAATGCAATAGGCAGATAGATGAAAGGATTTGTCACCTTTCTGCCCACCGCCAGTGCACCAAATCCTGATAATGACATTTGAGTGAACCGCCAGAGCACTTGGAAATGCCCAAGCGTGAACAGCGCGGTTGATTGAAAACTGTTAGAGCACTTTGAGTGCACAGGAGATAAGTATGTTTATACTAGGCGTAGATATCGGTTACTCAAACCTGAAGCTGGCAATTGGCCAATCAGGCAGTGAACCGAAAACCATTATTCTACCTGCGGGTGCCGGTCCTGCGGATCGTATGCCTGAGCGTATCGGTGGAGGCGATGATGACACTTGTTTGTATGTGTCTGTCGATAATGAGCGTTGGGCCGCTGGTGTTCCTGCTGGACGCCTTCAAGGCTGGGAACGAGAGCTTCACCCGGAATATCCGACCACAAAAACCTATAAGGCGCTTTTTCATGCCGCCTTGTTAATGGCTGAAACTGAGTCCATCGATTTGGTTGTCACTGGATTACCGGTTTCCCAGTTTCATGAACCACAACGTAAGTCTGATCTTGTGCAGCGTTTAAAAGGTGTCCATCAAGTGACGCCTAAGCGCAGCATCACCGTTCATGACGTCAAAGTGCTGCCGCAGCCTGCCGGTGCCTATATGGATCTGGTTCAAACAGGTGGTGATTTGGGCTTAATTGAAGAAGGTCGTGTCGTCGTCATCGATCCCGGCTTCTTTTCTGTTGACTGGGTTGCCCTTGAAGCCGGAGAAATTCGCTACAGCTCATCAGGAACCAGTCTTCAGGCAATGTCCGTGCTACTGGAAACCATTGATAAGCTGATTTCAGAAGATCATGGCGCCAAAGTGGGTATGGATCGACTTGAGAAAGCCATGAGAACCGGCGACTTGCAGGTGCTGCTATTTGGAGAAAAGGTCGATATTTCACCTTATCTGAATGCTGCCATGAAAAAGGTAGCGCCTGTTGCTCTTACAGCCATGCGCCAATCCATGCGTGACGAAAGCATCAATGCGGACTTGGTATTGATCGCCGGAGGTGGAGCCATGGCTTATAAGGAAGCGGCCAAGGAGATTTTTTCACGAAGCAAGATCATCGTGCCGGAACAATCTGTTTTGGCGAACGTCCGAGGCTTCTGGTTTTATGGGGCATGATTATGAGAGTTGTGGTCAACATTCCCCCAGGGAGCCACCCTGAACTGCTCAAAGAATTGGAAAAGACGCCGCCACGGGAACGCGCTGAGCGCCTGCGGATGCTGGCCACCTTTGGCTTAATTCAAATGAGCCAAGCCAATCTATCCACGACATCTGTACCGGTGGATGGCCTTGCACCGGATGGTGACGTTACTTCTATGAGTACAGCGCCAGAACCCAAAGCAGAATCACGTAAACAATCATTAAAATCAAAACTAGGGCTGGGCCTTCAATAATCGTAAAACTTGGCCTGTATCCTCTACCTTATCAGCGAAAAAAATGACCCTAGAGCAAAGAGCCATAGGGTCAAAATTATCATCAAAAAATTTCATTTTACGCGATACCACGTGATTATTGGCTATCTCGCAAAGACTGCCGTTTCTCTATCCACTCATCAACTTCACTCTCTTTCCAGCCCACCGCTCTCATACCTAGCGGGATTGGTTTAGGAAATTCACCTCTTGAGATAAAAGCGTAGATCGTACTACGAGCACAGCCAGTTTTCTCACTGAGCTCAGGCATTCTTATAATTCGTACCGTCATATAATCATCTCCTTATTTAGACTCATTAATAGTCTACAAAGCACAGTTTTGTCTGAAGACCATTTAGATGAACAATTTTCACACTTATCTGACTTGCATAACGTTTAAGACCGAGAACGAACCCACCGAATTCTCTGAAATATAAGAACTCCACTTCTGCATCATTTCTCGGCGACGTTCCAAGTAGTCTGTCCGGTTGTAGGCATTTCGAATTCTATCTCGACCGACGTGTGCTAAAGCGACTTCAATTAAATCTGGATCTTCCCCCCACTCATTCAACGTGGTACTTGCTAGTGAACGAAATCCGTGCGCAGTTGTTCGATTTTTAAAGCCAATTCGTCCCAGAGCTTTGTTGATTGATTCAGAATCGATATGACGGCTTAAACTGCGATTGGATGGAAAAATATATGGGCTGTTTGACGATAACGGCCTTATGTTTTCCAGTATCGATAAGGTCTCTGTTGTCAGCGGCACTCGATGCTCGCGCTTCATTTTCATCCGAGTACTTGGGATTATCCATGTGTTGGTATTGAAATCGATCTCATCCCAGCGAGCACCCGCAGCCTCTGATGGCCTTGTCATCGTGTGAAGTTGCCACTCGATAAGGCAGCGTGTTGTTATATATAAATTCGCGTGACCAAGCGCTCTCATTAAATCGGAAATTTCGTCAGGGCTAAGCGCCTTCATGTGCTCAACAATTGGCTTTTTAAAAACATCACGAATTCCACTCAATGGGTTATGTTCGATATAACCGCTGTTTACCGCAAAGTTCATCACCTCATTGAGCAATTGCGCCGTTCGCTTTACTGTTTCGAGCTTACCTTTGCTCTCTAGACTTCTTAAAGCTTCAATCACCATTGGAGCTTTAATCGACTTTAGGGGTATATTTCCCAGCTTGGGGAACGCATGAATCTCGAGTTTACGCCAGTTATCGTGAAGTGTTTTTTGCTTCAGTTGGCTAGATTTAAAATCTCGCCATACCAGCGCGACTTGACATAAGGTTTGCGCTTGTGTCAGTTTCACTTGCGCCTTTTTCTCAAATTTATCTATCTTCGGATCAATTCCGTCAAGCAGAAGCCTACGCATTTCTTGAGCTTTTTCTCTCGCCTTAGCAAGAGTTATGTCTGGGTAAGGCCCAATCCCCATAAAGGTGTTCTTTCCAGATACTGGTCGTGTATATCTAAACTCCCAATATCGTGACCCCGATGGTCTAATGCAAAGGTATAATCCCCCGCCGTCCGAAAATCGAACCTGCTTATTGTTATCCGCTTTAAGAGTTTGAACTTGCTTTGCAGTCAACTTATTTAAGTTCGCCACGAGCACCTCCTTAGTCGAAAATGTAGGTGGATTAAGTGGTCGAATCTCGTCAAAAAAATCCACCTACACTTTTCGGTTTTATAATTATGATTTTCAATGCTTTAAGTAACTTTTAAACATTGAAAAACAACCGTAAATGAATGCGACTTTTAGGGTAAAATAAGATGCAAAGTGTAGGTGGTTAGATAGATGAAAAAATCTGCGTACTATCTAACCTACACCCAAAATGTATATGGTGTAGAGCAACACTAGACATCTTTGGACGTAACTTATTGATTTGTAATATCTAGAGGCGTAAAAAAAGACGCTCTAAGACGTCTTTTTTTAAGAAATGGCGGTGAGTGAGAGATTCGAACTCTCGATACGTTGCCGTATACACACTTTCCAGGCGTGCTCCTTCAGCCACTCGGACAACTCACCGAATCAAATTTTGGTTAGCATCATTGGCTAACGAGGCGCTAATTTAATGATTATGTGCCTGATGGTCAAGGCTAAACATAAAAAAAAGCGCCCTTTTCGAATCGATTGCTCACTAAGTAACTAAATTGAGCAAAACTGGGGCATTTACATGCTTTGAGAATAACCGGGAACACGGAACCAACGGCGGCACATATCCAAGAAGTACCCATACAACACACCCATGCCACAAGAAATAACAGCGTTACTTGCCACTGCGGTCACAATTTGATCTGTAGACGCGCCAACCGCGAATAAGATACCCGCATAAACTGGAGATTGAAATAGTACATAAGCGACCAGATCAGAGATGTTTTTCATAAAGGAAGACGGCGACACCTTACTACCTTGATGCAGCACCCAATCACGAAAAACCCCATACGGCCAAGCAATGGCGATATTCACTGGAATCGATAGCGTACGCGATGCTAGAGATTGCTCAAATGTCATCCCTGAAATCAAAATCTCGACAATCATCCCTGTGATAAAGCAAAAAACAACCATAGCAAAGGTATCCGCTGCGGCGTGACGAATACAAAATGGTCCACGAGACTTCATTTACAAAACCCTTAAAATCAAACACTGCAATTAATAAAAATAATAAAACTATTAACCACTAAAAAGACATCAAGCCAGTTAATGATGCAATTAGAACACACAAAAACTAGCTTATGGCTCTGTATTTAAAATTAAGTTGTAAATTTATAACCAACTTTTAAAGTAAAAGTAGTTTTTTTCACCAATGGCGAGTAAAAACGCCTAAAATTACGTAAAAATGGTACAAAAACACGGATTTCACTTACATAAAAAGGGGTTACGATAATTATTTTGACGTAAAGTTAGAACAAAACTCGGACTGTAAACAGTCACTCCTATAGCTTATGCTACCAAGCTGCGAAAATTCAGAGTATTACCGATATAATCACAGTAGAAGGTCTTGCTGCTTTACTCGTAAAAGTAAAACTGCAAGCCTGTTCATTGCAGGTTAGAAGAGTTTGTGACGACGCTGGATGACGTATGAATAGTAAGAACAATTTACAGTTGCGCCATATTGATTCAGTTATGGTGAGGCCAGCAAAATCGTTAATGTATCGATATCATCTTGGTCCGGGGATTGCTGACGCTTTAAGTTACTTCTTATCCGTTCGGCGACTGAAGAAACGTCGCCACTGAGTTCAAGGGGAGCCTCCGCAATGATCGCTGAAATAGCCTCAAGTGCTTCATTAAGATGTCCATTATCTAGAGCGACATAGAAGTTGAGTAACCACTTTTCAGCATTAAAGCTATCTGCTGCATTTCCATCAAAGTCCGATTGGTACTGATATAACTGTGTCGCATGAAGATACAGTGCATCATTTAATTCAGACTCCACTATTGGTTTCGCTATTATGTGGTCTGCTCCTACATTAATCATACGCTCTTGTGTTTCTTTGAACACATCCGCTGTACAGCCAAAAATCAGTACCGACTTAGCAGGTGAACTCATTGCTCGAATGGCTGATATGGCCCCAACGCCATCTAGAACAGGCATATGATTATCCATCAGTATCAAATCAAATGGTTTGATCGCAACCTCATCGACTGCAAGCTGACCATTTTCGACACTTGTGCACTCAAAGCCCTTGGCTCGGAGGAAAGTTTCCATAATGATCGCATTTGTTCGGTTGTCTTCAACAATGAGTGCTTTCAACCCTTTACAGTTCAATTTATGTGTATTGATTGACTCTACTTTACCCGGCTTGCAAGGTGTAAGGGCAATTTCGACAGTAAAAGTCGTTCCAGCGTCCTCCTGACTCTCTACAACCACTTGCCCACCCATATGTTCCGCGATTTCTTTGACTATTGCTAAACCAAGCCCTGTACCACCAAACCGTCTAGTCGTTGATGACTCTGCTTGCTCAAAAGGACGAAAAATGCGTTTTTGTGCCTCTTTTGAAATACCAATCCCTGTATCTTTTACCTTTAGTATCAGCTTGGTGCCAGCCTTACTCGATTTCTCGGCTAGCTCTACCTCTACGATGCCACGATCGGTGAACTTAACAGCGTTATTGAGTAGATTGAACAGTACTTGACGCAAACGGGCTTTGTCATTGTTGTACCAACGACCCGTTGGTAAATGCGAGACTACTCTAAAGCGAAGACCTTTTTCTGCACATAGCGTTTGATAAACACTCTTGATACTGCCGATAATCGACTCAATTGGGAAAGGCTTATTTTCAAACTCAACATGCCCTTGTTCAATTTTTGAGTAATCTAAAATCTCATTGAGTAATGTCATCATGTGATCACCTGAATCATAAAGTGTTCTCAGGTGCTTACGCTGCTCATCGGTAAGTGGTGTTTTTAACAGTATCTGGGCAGTTCCTAGTACACCGTTCATTGGTGTGCGAATCTCGTGGGACAATGTGGCTAAGAATGCCGTTTTAGCGTTTGTCGAAGCCTGAGCTTTTATTCTCTCCTGCTCTAAATAGATCGTCTTTTCATTGAACTTCTCGATAAGCTGTCCGATTTCGTCATCGCTATCGTAGTCAATATCTATGATCCCACCAGTTTTCGAGTCATCAATCTTAGCGGCAATGCGAACAATTGGTTCAACAATATAGCGATTCAGTAAGTAGTAACCGACCAAGACACACAAGAGCAAAAATGGAATGATCCTCCCCTCAACGCTCATCACTTGTTCAAACACTTGATCGGCGACTTTAGCTTTTGCGTTGACAACTTCCATGCGCCAATCGAACTCTCCGAAATCAAGCTCGCTGACATAAATTTCGTCCGTCAGTTGAAAGTTGTGTTCAATAATCACGTTTGAGTCAGCATCGCGAACCACTACCCCCAAAGAATGCTGGTTCGTGTGCTCTCGAATAAACTGAAAAAGTGCATCAAGTGATAGGTCTACCGTTACAACTCCAGCGAATCGACCGTTTTGGTAGTACGGAGAAGACGCGGTAATCATCTGGACCTGAGTAAAGGTATCGATGTAAACCGTAGACCAACTAACAGAACCTACCGGAGCATCGGCGGCAGCGACATACCAGGCTTCATTATCATAACCGCCAGATTCGGGGTTATTGTAGGAGTGAATTTGGTCAATACCACTATCACTGTTTTTATTGAAGAATAGACTTTTATATCTCCATTGTTCTGCTTTTAGTTCGGGTTTAGGCCATACGCCACCACTAACAAGCATCTTGTCACTCAATTGAAGTATATGTGGAATTATTGTGTTGAGAGATTGAATATTTTCAGTCCCTTGGGCTAGCCCTACTAAGCTGCTCAATACACCTGTAGAACTGAGGAGGGGCTCTTTTATCTCAAGAGCCAGGAGTTGGGTACGTAACTCTAGGTTTTGCTCTAGCTTTTGTCTAACCGGTGGCTCAACAACCAAATAGGCGACAGAACCGATAGTGGCGATAAAGAAGCACAGGTAAAGTGTTAGGGCGAGAATGCTTTTTTTTCTAAGTGATGAGCGAATTTCCATAGATGTGTGAATCATTCCCTAATATCGATTTATCACTAATTGATTGGTAAGATGAGCGCAATCAACCAGCCCATTAACAAATGGTATTCTATTTTGAAACTACAAGACATCCTTTCTCTCCCAGAACTTGACGGTAAACTACTAAACCTAGCAAAAACTCAAGGCTTTGTAACAGCGATGGCTGCAGCGCCAAACGTATTAATGCCTCAAGAGTGGTTGCCATTCTTATGGGGTGGAGAAGAAACAGCGCCATTTACTGACGGTGAACAACTAGAGCAGTACATTGACGAGATTGTACAAATGTGGAACCAAACTCGTCCCGCTCTCCTAGAAGGCACTTGGCAGTGGCCTGCAGGGTGCGCGCTAGATGAGCAAGACATTGTAACAAGTCAGGCTCGCGATTTCTGTGAAGGTGTATTACAAGGCTGGCAACTTGCGCGTGATGACTGGGAAACGTTGATGCCTGAGGATAGCGAAGATAATGCCCTACTCGGTGGTGTTTTACTTTCTCTTACTATGCTTTACGACCCAGAAACAACCATTGAAACATTGGCCGAACAAGGTATGGAAGGCTTAGAGCAGTTTGAAGAGATCTTCAATGCAATGCCAGTGATGTTATGTGGTCTTACCCAGCGCGGTGTTGCATTAGCTGAAGAACAATAGACGCAACGCTGTCGACCATCAAGATTGAACGGCTGAATAGACAAAAAGCTCTCCAAATGGAGAGCTTTTTTGATCATGTTAAAATTACATGTGGAATATACCGCGCCATATCTTGAGTCACTAAGCTACTGTCTTCCCTAATCGAAATACCGGCAGCTCTATCATTGACCAACCAACTGCCAATTAACGTATGGTTTTGCCCAAACTTAGGTAGTGGATGGTATTGCTGGACGATATTGAATTTAGATTCATAAGGCCCTGACGTTTTAACAAAACGTTTTCCATCGATGACGATCTCGATGTTCGCGCCCTCTCGAGAAAATAGTGGCTTGATGACACAATCTCTCATAGTGTTCGCTTTTGAATCGTTAGCAAAATAAGCGGGCAAAAGGTTCGGGTGATTAGGAAAGCGCTCCCACAATAACGGTAAAAGTGCTTTATTGGATAGAATCGACTTCCACATCGGTTCTAACCAGTTTACGTTCGCAGTCGCTAAGTACTTCGCATATTCCTCTTCAAACATAAACTCCCAAGGGTAAAGCTTAAACATCCAACGAATCGCTCTGTCGTCAGCATCCACAAACAGACCATCTTCCGTCACTCCAATATCTTCGACATGCACGAATGCCGTTGCTAACCCTGCCTCTCGCGCGCAATCCTCTAAATACTGGACAGTCCCTTTATCTTCTTCAGTGTACTTGCAGCAGCTAAAGTGAAGTGTTTGTCCTGGTTGGTATTTTGCTATTTCGGCAAAGCGCTCGATCAAAAAGTCTTGAAGAATATTGAATTGATCCGCGCTCTGGTGAACTCGACCTTTATTTACAACATCTTCTAGCCACACCCACTGCCAAAAGCCAGTTTCAAACAAGCTGGTTGGCGTATCCGCATTGTTTTCCAGTAATTTTGCAGGCGAGGTCCCGTTGTACGCGAAATCCAGCCGCGAATAAAGCGAAGGTTCGCTTCGTCTCCATGAAGAAGCGACCTGCTCCCACATAGATTCAGGGATCGCACATTGCGTCAGCAACCGCTCACTCCGAACGACTTCATCCACAATAGCCAGGCACATCTGATGCAGCTCTTCAGTGGGCGCTTCTATATCGCGCTCAATTTGCTCCAGCGTGAATTGATAGTAAGCACTCTCATCCCAATACGGTTGGTCATACATGGTATGGAAACCAAAACCAAACTGGCGTGCTAATTCACGCCAGTTTTCGCGCTCTTGTATTTCTCGTCGAAACATAGTTCTTTTTAACCGCCTCGACTGACCGACACCGCTTTACCAAACCCGCCTCGAGACATCGCCCTGCCAATGGTGCCGCCACCACGTTTATTAAGGCTATTCGTCGCAACTTTGGTCGGCTGATTTCGGTAGGAGCCAAAGAATTGTCCTGCTCCATTATAGAATTTGGATTTATAACGGTACATCGGCTCTGAGTAATAGCTCTTGTTATAACCTTTCAACCCGCTTAATGAGCGACTGTAAAAAAAACCGCCAAAGTTAGGTACATAAGCTCGGGAACTGGAACTGTAGTAACAATCATCCTCGTAGAAATCATTCTCGCATTCGAACTCGCTGCGGTAGCGAGGGGCATTTTGTTCGGCACGAGCTAAAGCTTCTTGGTATGCAATGTCACACTGTTCACTAAACTCAGGCGAGTTAGATTTACACTCATCGGCATCAGAAAAAATGTACCCTTCTGTTTTTGACTCGTACGTAGCAAAGAAGAAAATACCACCAAAGGCAGCAAAGGGAAGAATTTTCCCAAGCTTTAAGCTTTTGTCCATGGAAGAACGTTTAACGTTAGAACTCCGCTTCATCGTTCCTCCTAGTAGGTCATGCACGCGGCATTCAATACGCCAACCGAAACAGAAACTGCTGCTAATACAATACCGGCTGGCAGTTCATCTTTTTCGATACGCTCTGCCACTTTCGGAAGTAAAATAAAGCGTACAATTGCAAATGCAATAATTTGAGCAAGCATTGCAACAACGCCCCATACCATAAAATCGACGATATTGACTGAGTTTTTTGCCGCCCCCGAAATCGCGAGACAGTAACCAAGGAAGGCCCCACTTAGCGCAATCGCTGCTGCTGTATTTTGTTTTTCTTTGATCAGATGCCACTCATCGTATGGCGTCAACTTGACGTAGATGAACTTAAACGCCAATACAAAAATAATAGAAACAGAGAAATAGAGTAAAAAGTTTGGGAAGCCTGCTAACAGGCCAGCAATCATGTGCATTATTGTTCCTTGTTCATTTCTTTCCAGGCAAAATCTTCAATACGTTCATCTGCAATGTAAAACAGCTTGGTACTCGCGGGTACTTCAGCATCTAAATCTGGGTTGAGTTGAATACCATCGCCAATATCAAAAGCAATCAGCGTGGCATGATGGCGTCTTTTGAGAAAAACGAAGAGATTCTCAATAGTGGTGGCAGACTGCCCCTCAGGATAAATAACTGAGTATTGCGTCATACCTCGTGTTGAAGCCAAAAGCTCCTGATGAAGCGCACTTGAGCCCGGGTCAACCGCCGCTTTTGCCAACATTTCTGCGCCAACAGCAGGTATGCATTCCGCTTTCGGGCAATGCTGACTTAGAAGTCGGCCTAGCGCTTCATCTTTAAAGTAAGCGACCAAATGAGCGGAAGGGTTTACAGATGCGCAGTATAGAGCGGCTGACAAGGTAATGTCGTCCGAGAGATTATCCACAATAATGCAAGCGGCTTCGGCAATATTGGCGTTTTTCATTTCTTGCGAATCGGTATAACTGGTCACTTTGATAAAACTGATTTCGCCAGGTAACGGGTTCTCTATTTCTGAACGGCTGCATAAAACAATCGGACGCTTTCCCTCTTCTTCATGTTGTAACATGCGAATAAGGTGCATCGTTCTCGATCCATTCCAGCCCAACAATACAATATGGTTCTCCACTCTTACTCTCCGTTTTCCTAAAATACCCGCTCGCCAATAGTCCATCGCTGCTCCAGCGACACGCCCCAATAATGCGGCGAATAAGCTCAAACCGCCGGGGATTACAAATAGTACGACAACCCATTTACCCAAATCTGTTACTGGAGAATGGTCGCCATAACCCACCGTACTCGCCGTAACCATGAGGTAATAGATAAAGTTAGCGAAACTGTCTGTTAATGCTGTTTCACCAGCGAGAACCAGCAGCCACCATGAAAGGCTCACATATAAGCCACTAAAGATGAGAAGGCTTCGGTTGCTCAATTTAAAAAGGTGGGAACTAAGCCACTTTTTAACTACTAACCACACCGCCATAAATTTATGACCTCGATATTCATTGATTGCATCAATAGTAACTCATTGATAGTAAGACACAAAAAAACCAGCCATATTCGGCTGGTTTTTGAGATTTATTTTCAGTTACGCCTACTTTTTAAGCATTACCTTTCACTTGCATATTTAGCTGCTCAGCAAAATCTAGCATGCGGTTAAGCGGGATAAGGGATTTAACACGCAGTTCTTCGTTAACAAAAATCTCGTGCTCTTCACCACCTTCACTAAGCGCTTTCTCAATTGCTTTCAAACCGTTCATTGCCATCCAAGGACAGTGTGCACAGCTGCGACATGTTGCGCCTGCACCTGCGGTTGGCGCTTCGATAAGTTCTTTCTCTGGCACAAGTTGCTGCATTTTAAAGAAAATGCCTTTGTCTGTCGCAACGATCATTTGTTTGTGAGGAAGCTCTTTCGCTGCTTTGATCAGCTGACTCGTTGATCCAACGGCATCGGCAAGTTCTACGACGCTTGCTGGTGACTCAGGGTGAACCAAAATAGCCGCATCTGGATACACGCTCTTCATTTTTCGTAGCGCATCAGCAGAGAACTCATCATGAACCACACACTCACCCTGCCAAAGCAGCATATCTGCGCCAGTTTTGTTAGCGATGTACGATCCTAGGTGACGGTCTGGTCCCCAAATAATTGGCTTATCTTCAGCGTCTAAGTGTTCCACGATTTCAAGCGCAATGCTCGATGTAACGACCCAGTCGGCACGGGCTTTAACCGCTGCTGAAGTATTTGCGTAAACTACAACCGTATGATCAGGGTGAGCATCACAAAACTCGCTGAACTTATCCGCAGGACAGCCAAGGTCAAGCGAACATTCCGCTTCCAACGTTGGCATTAGAATGCGCTTTTCTGGTGTCAGAATTTTGGCCGACTCGCCCATAAAGCGAACACCACCAATAATCAATGTACTTGCAGGGTGACGATTACCAAACTTCGCCATTTCCAACGAGTCACCAACAAACCCGCCAGTGTCTTCAGCTAGGGCTTGAATCTCAGGGTCGGTATAGTAGTGCGCGATAAATACCGCATCTTTTTCTTTGAGTAACTTTTTAATACGCTCAATGTAAGATGCTTTTTCTTCTTCGCTTAATGGAACTGGTTTCGGTGGGAATGGGTAAACAGTGTCGATTTTATCTAATATATGGCTCATTGCTCTTGCTCTACGCAACTTCCTTTAATCCGAGTATTGTAACCTCGTTAATTTTCAAAAACCAACTTGTCGCGGGGATTTCTAGCGGTCTAGCCGTATATCTTTGTTACAGGTAGCATTTCCGAGTAGCGAAATTCGGTGCAACATAAGGTCAGAGGCTCTGCATCATTGCTATCGACTTAGCCGTTCTGCACCAACAGAAAATGGAAAAGAAAAAGGAAGCCGAAGCTTCCTTTTCAAAACATAACGTCTTACAGCTTAGAGCTGGCAAGTTTTGCAGATGCACTACCTGGGTATTCATCAACCACTTGTTGGTAGTACTTTTTCGCTTGAGCTGCATTGTTATTACGCTCAGCGATTTCGCCTAACTTAAGCAACGCATCGGCTCGCTTATTGGAGTCTTTATAAGACACAACAGCGGCAAAACTTTTCACTGCATCCTCATCCTGCTTTTTAGCGAAGTACAACTGACCTAGCCAGTAGTGAGAATTCGCTGAATATGTAGAATCAGGATAATCTTTCTGGAACTGCTGGAACGCTGCAATTGCGCCAGTGTAGTCACGTTTCTTGAGGATGAGGTCGACTGCATTTTGGTATGCCGTTTGCTCATCAACATTTGGAGTGTACTGGCCACCTGTTTTCACAGGTTGTGCTTCTTGTGCAGGTGTGGATTTTATCTCTCCACGAACACGATCCAGCTCGACAAACAACTCACGTTGACGTTGCAACATTTGTTTCATTTCGTAGCTATTTCGCTCTAATTGACCACGCAATTCACTGATCTCTTGTGACATTTGGTCAATTTGCTGTTGCATTTGGAGCTGAACGCGATTGCGATTTTGTAGCAAACGTTCTAGACGTTCTACTTCCGTTTCAGATGAACGGCTCTTAGAGACGGATGATGTGCTGTTGAGATCGGATACTGGAGCTGGTGCAGCGAACGCAAAGTTCGCTGCACTTGCCAGTAACGTAAGCGCAACAGCGCGCTTAGTGTTACTGAACATGAGGATTACCTCGAATTAGTATACTAGAACCGCGCGACGGTTCTTAGCGTAAACTTCATCTGATTGACCTAGAAGAAGTGGCTTCTCTTCACCGTAGCTAACGATTGAGATTTGGTCAGCTTGAACACCTAGTGCTTGTAGGTAGTTCGCTACTGCTTGTGCACGACGCTCACCTAGAGCAATGTTGTACTCAGGTGTACCGCGCTCATCAGCGTGACCTTCGATAGTTACGTTAAGTGCTGGGTTCTTGCTTAGGTAAGAAGCGTGAGCCGCTAGCATCTCTTCGTAATCTGCTGCAATTGTTGAGTTGTCAAAAGCAAAGTAGATTGTTTGAGTTTCACGTAGCGCTTGCTCTTTTAGCTCTTGCTCTGTCAACTGACCGCTTTGATCAATTGGCGTAGCTACTGTTGTTTCCACTGCGCCATTGTTGTTTGTTGCTGCACCAGTGTTAGAAGCAGCGTCGTCGCTTGAACTACACGCTGTAACAGCCATTACAGGAAGCGCGATTAGTAGCCCTTTTAGAACCTTGTTCAGTTGCATCTTATTTTCCTTTATTAATCAAACTTATTACTACAAAAACGGTGACCATGCAGGCGCTCGAACACGCCCATTTGTTGCCGGTAATCTAGCTTTGAATCGACCATCAATTGACACCATCGATAGTACGTTTTTCTTGTTGTAAATCGAGCTATACACAACCATGCCACCGTTTGGGGCAATACTAGGAGACTCATCAAGCAAGGTCTTAGTTAAGACTTGAAGAGCACCAGTTTCCAAATCTTGTTTCGCCAAATTAAATCCTGCGTTGCTGCGGTTCACCATAACTAGGAATCGCCCATCAGGAGTAATCTGACCACCCAAATTTTGGCTGCCTTGCCAAGTCAAACGGTCAATAGAACCGCTGCCCAAATTTACTTGATAAATCTGTGGTTTACCACCCCTATCCGATGTGAAAATCAACGATTTTCCATCCGGATGCCAGAACGGTTCCGTATTATTTGATCTGCCACGCGTAATTTGCGTCAGTTTACGAGTGTTAAGGTCAAACGTATAAACATGAAGCGAGCCTGTTTTAGAAAGAACAATCGCTAACTTATTGCCATCAGGCGAAAATCTTGGTGCACCATTGTGACGTGGGTATGAAGTAATTTTCTCACGTTCACCGGTGTAGATGTTCATTATGAAGATTTCTGCTTGGCCATTTTGGAAGCTAACATACGCAAGCTTTTTACCATCTGGTGACCACGCTGGTGACATTAATGGTTGCTTAGAGCGTAAAACCAGACGCTCATTGTAGCCATCGTAATCAGCGACTCGAAGTTGGTAAGGGAAACGGTCTTTATCGTTCACTACCACATATGCGATACGAGTCATGAAAGCGCCACGGTCGCCAGTCAACTGCTCATACACCAAATCAGAGATACGGTGAGCGTACTCACGCATACGAGGCCCTTGAACAGTGGCTACTTTATTGAACAGCACATGATCTTTTGACAGAACCAATTCACCGTCACTACCAAGCGCCTTACTCTTCCCACCCGTTAACTGACCACGCACAATATCAACAAGTTGATAGTTGATAACGTAGTCACCTTGGTCGTTTTGCTTGATTGAACCAGTCAATAGCGCATCCACGCCTAAATTGGTCCAAGCATCAAAATTAACTTCTGATTCACTGAACGGTGTTTGTGGCATTTTGCTCGTTGGAACTGGGCTAAATTTACCACTACGTTGTAAATCCGAGGCGATAACAGCAGAAACATCCGTTGGAAGCGCTTGTGTGCCCTCCCACTTAAACGGAACAACAGCAATTGGTCGTGCTGAATCAATACCATCGGTAATGACCAACTCTAATGCGGCATTCGCCACATTTGTCATACTGCTAAACAGTACAAACATTCCTAGTAAAAGGCGTCTAATCACGTCTTATTCCTTTTAGTCCAAAGCAACAGTTATGTTGATGTCTTTTAGTCTTTCATTGACCGCTGATTCTGAAGATTTAGGGAACGTCCCTACCTGAGCTATTGCTCGCTTCGCCGCAGCACATACTCGAGTATCACCACTCAAAACGGTAACACCAGAGACCATCATATCAGTTCCTGTCGGAATCAATTTGATGTTTACCCTACACTCCTTTCCCAGCAAGTAGTCATCCTTAATCAGCTTTTGCTGAATATTTTGAGTATAGATGGATGACATACGAGAAAGTTCGTCGTCAATAAATTGATTGCGCGCAGCACTGTTTTTACTGACCTCATCCTCGAGACCCGCAAAAATATCATCTAACGCGGCTTCTTGAGCTTTACGCTCACGCTCGGCACGCTCAGCTGCTTCTCTCGCTTTACGCTCTCGCTCCGCTGCCTCTTTTGCCGCTTTCTCTTTTGCAATGCGCTCTTGTTCAGCTTTTTCAGCAGCTTCACGCTCACGACGTGCTTTTTCTTCCGCTTCTTTTGCTGCTTTTTCACGAGCTAAACGTTCTTGCTCAGCTTTTGCTATAGCCGCTTCTTTTGCTAAACGCTCCTGCTCAGCTTTACGCACGGCTTCTTCTTTTGCCTTGCGCTCTTTTTCTAGCTTAGCAGCTCGCTCTTTTTCTTTGCGAACACGTTCTTCTTCCTGCTTGCGCTCTTGCTCTTTTTTCTTACGTGCAGCTTCTGCTTCTCGTGCCGCTTGAGCATCTTTCGCTTGCTGCTCTTTCAACTTGCGAATTTGCTCTTCTTCAGCTTTGCGGTTTTTTTCTAGCTGCTCTGCTTCGCGTCTCAGTTTATCAAGACGCTCTTGTTCTTTTTTCGCTGCCTTTTCGCGTTGCTGGCGAATTTCTTTCGCTTGTTGCTGCACAAGTTTTGGATCGATGACAACAGCTTGAACCATTTGCCCTGTAGGCTCTGGTTTAGACATGTTGAAGTCCGTCCCCCAAAGCAGGGCTGCAACTAGAATTGCATGCAAACCAACCGATATTGCTATCGGTTTGGCGTATTGGTTGGGTTTCTTCTTGTGATCTTTCATAGATAATTGATGTCTATTCCCTGATATCGGTCATTAGACCTACCTTAGGGATACCAGCTCGACTTAGTTCATCTAGCAATAGAACAACATCGGCATATGGTGTTGCCGCGTCGCCACCTACCGCAACTGGTGAATCCGGCTTAACCTCTCGCTCCGCTTTCACTCGCACAATAACATCTTGCAACGACAAACCTCGCTGAACTTCTTCATCATTTACGCTTAGGCCTAAATTACCCTCGCTATCAATTTCGATGATAATAAAGCTACTGTCAGTCTCGCCAGCAAGGTCTTGCATAGATTCTGCGGTCGATGTTTTCGGAAGATCAACGTCGACGCCTTGAGTCACAAATGGAGCGGTCGCCATAAAAATGATCAACAGTACGAGCATTACGTCGATATACGGAACAACGTTGATCTCCGCTGTCATTTTTCGCTTTTTAGGTTGATAACCCGCCATGCTTTATTCCTTATCCGCGCTGTCTCGGCCAGCCATCGCTTGACGATGAAGGATGCTGTGGAATTCTTCAGAAAATGTTGCGTAAGTGTGCTCTAGTTTACTCACTTTATTGCTTAGGCGGTTGTACGCCATTACTGCCGGAATAGCCGCAAATAGCCCCATCGCTGTCGCGATAAGTGCCTCGGCGATACCCGGTGCAACCATAGACAACGTAGCTTGCTTTACTTCACCCAGCGCAATAAAGGCGTGCATGATGCCCCAAACGGTACCAAATAGGCCGATATAAGGGCTTATAGAACCGACTGTTGCCAAAAACGGTAAGCTTGTTTCTAGCTCATCTACTTCACGAGAAACAGCAACGCGCATTGCGCGGCCAGTGCCTTCCATGATGTAAGCTGGTGAATTTGCGTTGCTCTTACGTAGGCGAGCAAACTCTGTAAAACCTGCGTAGAAGATTTCTTCTGTGCCTTCAATTTCGTCTTTACGCGCTTTTACTTTTTGGTAAAGCTGAGAAAGATCAGTACCCGACCAAAATTTGTCTTCAAACTGCTCTGCATTTTTTGATGCTTGAGAAAGCACTTTGCTGCGCTTGATGATCATTGCCCATGACACAATTGACATGCCAAGCAACGTCAGCATCACAAGCTTTACCAACAGACTGGCCTGAAGAAAGAGATCTAAAATGGAAATATCAGCAGTCACTATTTGTTAGCTCCGAATTTATAAAGGTTGGAATAGCTATTGGTTTCATTTTCTTATTATCGATACATGCTACCTTAACCGAGGCCTTGCACAATATCTTGCCTTGATCATTGACCAACTCTTGACAGAATTGCAGAGAAGCACGTTTTATTTCTGACACTCGGGTTACGACTGTCAGATGCTCGTCCAGCCTAGCCCCTTGGTTGAAATCGATATCCATGTGTCGGACAACAAAGCCGATATTTTGTTCCAGTAACACATGTTGAGAAATGCCTTTAGCACGTAACATCTCTGTCCGTGCGCGCTCAAAGAATTTTAGATAATTAGAATGATATACAACACCGCCCGCATCAGTGTCTTCATAGTACACGGTGATCGGCCAGTGAAAGAGATTTGATGTGCCTTGCAAGGGAGTACCAATATATTCAATTCTTTAAAGTAATTACTATAACTGAAGCGACAGCAATTGGTACCGAGCTAAGGAAATATTTTTGAAATTTGTAGAAAAAATAAAAGCTAGGCGAGATACCTAGCTTTTATTCGATGATTTAGTAACCGACTTTATTACAGCATATTTCAGCCTAAATGAAATAAAGTGCCGTTAGATAAATTAAGATAGCTAACGAGAAATAAGGACTAAACAAAACTTGCCAGTACCAGTTTCTTGGCTTGAAGCCCACCCCATACACCATGCTTGAACATACAGACCAAATCAGTGCTGGTGCGATGATTGAGTTAAAACCACCAATTGCTTGATGGTAAGCTTCAGGGTCCCACATCACCAATCCTATGTGCATAAAGCCAAGGATGAGAGATAAGACTCGTAGCAGAGTCTTATCCATTGGTGCGTGAAGTTTCGCTACCTTATCAGCGAGGTTACTCACTGTCTTTATCCATCATTTCTGAGTGCTCTAGCCAAAGAGCGTTGATGATACCGAATGCACAAGCAAGTAGTACACCTAGAATCCATGCGAAATACCACATAGTAAATGCTCCTTAGTAAAGTGAGTTTTTGTTGTCTTCAATGTACTGGTCATCAAGGCGACCAAACATCTTGTAGTAAGTCCAAGATGTGTAACCAAGGATGATTGGCACCATAACAAACGCAACGCCTGTCATTAGGTTCAGAGTCAGCTCAGATGACGTTGCATCCCACATTGTTAAGCTGTGGCTTGGCATTAAGTCTGAAGGCATGATGAATGGGAACATCGCAAAACCTGCAGTAAAGATAACACCAGCAACACCCAAGCTTGAAGTAATGAACGAAATCGCACATTTTTCAAGACGAGATGCCAATACAGCGAGAAGCGGCATTGCAACACCTAATACAGGAGCAGCCCATAGTAGTGGGTAGTTTTCAAAGTTCTTCATCCACGCACCAGCTTCACGGATAACCTCTTTGTTTAGAGGGTTAGAAGCAGCGTTAGTGTCGATACCGCCAACAATGACGTAGCCATCGATATTTTGGATCCAGAAACCAGCCGCTACAAACGCAGCAACCGTCAGTAAACCAGCCAACTGAGCAACGTTGCGCGCACGCACATGCACTTCGCCTGTTGTTTTCATTTGTAGCCAAGTAGAACCTTGCATCAAAATCATGAACAAGCTTACTAGACCACACAACAGTGCAAATGGGTTTAGTAGACCAAAGAATGAGCCATGGTATGTTGGCATCAAGAACTCACTCAATTGGAACGGTACACCTTGTAGAAGGTTACCAAACGCCACACCAAAGATGATTGGCGGAACAAAACCACTGATTGAGATACAGATATCCCAGGTATTGCGCCATTTTGGATCTTCGATTTTAGAGCGGTAGTCTAGGCCCAGAGGACGAAGCCATAGCGCTGCTAGTGTCAAAATCATCGCTAAGTAAAAGCCTGAAAATGACGTTGCGTAAACCAAAGGCCAAGCTGCGAACAGTGCACCACCAGCAGTGATAAGCCAAACTTGGTTACCATCCCAGTGAGGAGCAATTGAGTTAATCATGACACGGCGTTGCGTGTCGTTTTTACCGATAATAGGTACAAGCGCGCCTACACCCATATCGAAGCCGTCTGTTACTGCAAAACCAACTAGTAGAACACCGATTAGTACCCACCAGATGAGTCGCAAGATTTCGTAATCAAACATCTTGTTATCTCCTTACCTTACGCTTCTACTTGGCGACTAACTTTGTCTTCAACAGAGTCAGCATTTTGCTCGAAGTGGTAGCGACCCGTTTTCAGGCTACTTGGGCCTTTACGAGCGAATTTCAACATTAGGTAAACTTCTGCAATCAGGAATACCGTGTATAGCGCCAGAATTGCGAAGAGTGAAGTCCAGATTTCACCTGCAGTTAGCGCAGAAGCTGCAACATGCACTGGTAGAATTTCACCTACAGCCCAAGGCTGACGGCCGTACTCAGCGACGAACCAACCCGCTTCAATTGCAATCCAAGGTAGTGGAATGCTAAATAGTGCAGCTTTTAGAATCCATTGTTTCTGTTCAATCTTCTGACGACACGTTTGGATAAACGCCGCACCAAAGACAAACAACATGATGAAGCCACAAGCAACCATGATACGGAATGACCAGAATAGCGGCCATACTGTTGGGATTGAGTCGTCCGCAGCAGCTTGGATTTGCTCTTCTGTTGCATCAACAACATTGTCTGTGTAGCGCTTTAGAAGTAGACCGTAACCTAGGTCACCTTTCACTTCATCAAACGCAGTCATGTTTTCTTCTGACTTGTCGCCCGCACGAAGCTTCTCTAGAAGTTCATAAGCGTACATGCCGTCACGAATACGATCGACGTGTTCATCACGTAAATCACGAAGACCTGTTACTTGCTCATCAAAAGAGCGTGTCGCGATAATACCCATTACGTAAGGGATCTTAATTGCGTAATCGGTATGCATCGTTTCCTGGTTAGGAACACCAAATAACGTAAATGCGGCAGGTGCAGGTTCAGTGTGCCACTCTGCTTCAATTGCAGCGAGTTTCACTTTTTGAACTTCACCAAGCTCGTAGCCAGATTCGTCACCAAGAACGATGGTAGATAAGATAGCTGCAATACCGAAAGAAGCAGCAATAGCAAACGAACGACGAGCAAACGCAATGTCACGACCTTTTAATAGGTAGTATGAACTGATGCCTAGAATAAACATTGCGCCACAAGTGTAACCAGAAGCAACCGTATGCACGAACTTAACCTGAGCAACTGGGTTTAGTACAACCTCAGAGAAGCTCACCATTTCCATTCGCATGGTTTCGAAGTTGAAATCTGCGCCTACTGGGTTTTGCATCCAGCCGTTTGCGATAAGAATCCAAAGAGCAGAGAAGTTAGAGCCTAGTGCCACAAGCCAGGTAACCGCTAAGTGTTGGCGTTTAGATAGACGATCCCACCCGAAGAAGAATAGACCAACAAAAGTTGACTCCAGGAAGAATGCGACAAGTGCTTCGATCGCTAGCGGTGCACCGAAGATATCACCTACATAGTGGGAGTAGTAAGACCAGTTCGTACCAAACTGGAACTCCATGGTAAGGCCTGTCGCCACACCAAGTGCAAAGTTAATACCGAATAGCTTACCCCAGAACTTGGTCATGTCCTTATAGATTTGCTTGTTCGTCATTACGTACATCGATTCCATAATGGCCAGAAGGAAGGCCATACCAAGGGTCAATGGTACGAATAGGAAGTGATACATCGCTGTCAGTGCAAACTGCAACCGCGATAGATCAACTACGTCAATCATGGTAACTCCTATGTGTCGGCTGAATGACACTCTCTACATATTGCAATCCATATTCAGGTGTTATTTACACTTGAAAAATGTTGAATTATCACAACTCATTGTTGCAAAAATGTGCTTCATTGGTTAGTTAATTGTTAAGCATCAGCTAATATAGCTGGGGCTAATATTACTTGTAAAAACAGATTGTTTCAAAAGGTTTATAGCCGTAACGCGCTTTGATATACATCAATGCTTATGCGCGGAATTTGCACAAAAATCCATCACATTGATCTAGATCAACCAGTATTGGATACGGATGTTAAGAGAGAGTAATCAGGAGAGAAATTAACCAGTTGCAAGCAAACATCGAGTTAACAATCAATGCTTTTTACTTACTAAACCAGTATGAGAAAAAATTCAAAAAATGTGAGTTTGGTCAACTTTAATGAAGCGCTGGGCAACAACGGCCCAGCGAGGGAATCTTATTTTTCAATTCCGAAATGCAAATACGCACGATCTGTCGCGATTCTTCCACGCGGAGTGCGTTGTAAATAACCTTGCTGAATAAGATAAGGTTCAAGAACGTCTTCAATAGTGTCCTTTTCTTCACCTATCGCCGCTGCCATGTTGTCGAGCCCGACCGGACCACCACCAAATTTTTCCATAATCGCGAGTAGTAGCTTACGGTCCATGTAATCGAAGCCTTCGGCGTCCACATCAAGCATATTCAACGCCTTATCGGCAACATCGGCACAAATGTGACCATTGCCTTTTACTTCCGCATAATCACGAACACGACGTAGCAAACGGTTAGCAATACGTGGTGTGCCACGCGCACGTCTTGCCACTTCCAATGCACCTTCAGGTTCCATTGATAAACCTAAACAATCCGCGCTTCGCTGCACGATATCTTGGAGGTCTTTTATCTTATAAAACTCAAGGCGCTGAGTAATACCAAAGCGGTCGCGCAATGGTGACGTTAAAGAGCCCGCTCGGGTCGTCGCACCAATTAACGTAAATGGTGGTAAATCGATCTTAATAGAACGAGCGGCCGGACCTTCACCGATCATAATATCCAGTTGATAATCTTCCATCGCCGGATACAGCACCTCTTCAACCATCGGGCTCAAGCGGTGAATCTCATCGATGAACAACACATCGTTTTCTTCGAGGTTGGTTAACAGCGCGGCCAAATCGCCTGCTTTCTCAAGTACAGGGCCTGAAGTAGTGCGAATGTTCACTTCCATTTCATTGGCAACGATGTTCGCAAGTGTGGTTTTACCCAAACCTGGGGGACCAAAAATCAAAAGGTGATCAAGTGCTTCGCTACGTAACTGAGCAGCTTTAATGAAGATCTCCATTTGGTCACGGACATGGTCCTGACCTTGGTAATCCGCTAATTTTTTTGGCCGAATAGCACGATCAATGACATCTTCATCACGAAAGGCAGGGTTTTCTGGCGCGATTAAACGATCGGCTTCAATCATCTTTTTACCTTGAAAAATGGTTACCTGAGAGAATAATGCCGCTCGTTTAACAGCAAGTGGCATATTTCTATATCTCGTCATCCTGTACAGCGACGAAGGAGCGTGATACAGGATCTTCTATCCGAGCGATTTATGGTCAAATTGTTTCATTAACCGCTCAGCGTGCTGCTATTAGATTCCCAGTCTCGCCAGGCTCGCTGGAATGACACAAAAAACATCGTTAAGCGATTGGCATTAACCTTAGAGAATGAGTTATCTTGAACAAATGTTCACTGTGCAACCAGCGTTACACCATTGATTTTAGAGCTTCACGGATCATTTGCTCACTGCTCATGTCCGGTTTAGCGATCTGAGATACCACTTTCGACGCTTGAGTCGGCTTGTAACCTAGAGCTAGAAGCGCACTGATTGCTTCTTCTTCCGCGTTGTTGGATGTCGCACTAGAATCCGCAGGAGCAGCATCCGTAAATGGTGTAAATAGATCGCCAGCGCCCCACCCTTTCAAGCGGTCTTTCATTTCAACAACCAATCTCTCTGCGGTTTTCTTGCCAACGCCTGGAAGCTTAACCAGCGTAGAAACGTCTTCATGTTCCACACAAGTAACAAATTGCGTTGCTGTCATACCAGAGAGAATACCAAGACCGAGTTTAGGACCAACGCCATTGGCTTTGATCACTTCACGGAAAAGTGCTCGTTCTTTTACCGTGTTGAAACCGTATAGCAATTGCGCATCTTCACGGACAACAAAGTGAGTATAAATAATGGCTTCTTCGCCAACATTTGGCAGTTCGTAAAAACAGCTCATTGGCATCTGGACTTCATAGCCAATGCCATTAACTTCAATTAATACTTCAGGTGGTTGCTTTTCAATCAGTATGCCACGAAGACGTCCAATCACTATAAATACTCTTTGGAAATGAATTTGCGACAGGATAATAAAGAACTGGATAGACATCCAGTTAATTTTAACGGTAGCGCCCTTTTCTGGCACTGGTTGCTTTGCCCGCTAACGCAACGAGAGTCTTGTTAGTATTGGCATGACAAATCGCCACACCTAAAGCATCGGCTGCATCCGCTTGAGGCTTGGCGGGCAATTTAAGCATCTGCTGAACCATATGCTGAACTTGCGCTTTGTCCGCGCCACCAGTGCCGACGACAGCTTGCTTAATAAGACGAGCTGCGTATTCAAATACCGGCAACTCCGCATTCACCGCAGCAACAATTGCACTGCCACGAGCTTGGCCAAGTTTTAGCGCTGAATCCGCGTTTTTGGCCATAAACACTTGCTCGATCGCGAAAACGTCCGGTTGAAACTGGGTAATGATTTCCGTGACGCCTGCATAAATCTGTTTAAGCCGACCCGGAAGTTCTTTTTCTGAAGTACGAATGCAGCCACTACCAAGGTATTGCAAGTGGCGTCCATTTTGACGAATGACCCCATAGCCGGTAATGCGCGAACCTGGGTCAATGCCCAAAATAATTGACATGAATGTTCCTAAAAATGAGGCCTAATTCGGCCTCAGTCTTTTTATTATTACTTGCTAACTTCGGAGCAAATACCGCTCCCGACACCTTGAGTTTAATCTAGCGTAGCAGCAACGTCGTCAGAGATATCACCATTGTGATAAACCTCTTGAACGTCGTCCAGATCTTCCAAAGCGTCAATCAAACGAAGTAGTTTTGGCGCAGTGTCCGCGTCCAAATCTGCTTTCGTAGATGGGATCAGAGACACCTCAGCGTTCTCTGCCTCAAACCCTGCGGCATCAAGAGCATCTTTTACGAGTCCAAAATCGCCTGGGGCCGTGTAGACATCAATCGAGCCATCTTCTGCCGTTTCAATGTCATCAGCACCACTTTCTAATGCTACTTCCATTACCGCATCCTCATCTAAACCTGGGCCATATGAAATCACGCCTTTCTTGTCGAAAAGATAGTTGACGCTACCATCCGTCCCCAGATTACCGCCTGACTTTGAGAATGCATGGCGTACGCCAGATACCGTACGATTTCGGTTATCCGTCATACATTCGACCATGACCGCCGTACCACCTGGACCATAACCTTCATAGATCACGGTTTCCATGTTGTCGTCGCCTTCACCACCAGCACCTCGGCTGACAGCGCGATTGACAGTGTCACGTGTCATGTTGTTAGACAGTGCTTTATCAATTGCGGCTCGCAAACGTGGGTTATTTTCTGGCTCACCGCCCCCCTCTTTTGCCGCAACAACGATTTCACGGATTAATTTAGTAAAGATTTTGCCGCGCTTCGCATCTTGCGCTGCTTTACGGTGACGAATATTCGCCCATTTACTATGACCAGCCATAATTCACCTTTTAATGTATTTTGACGCTTAATAACAAAACATGTTCTAAAAGCGTTGCTTGGGAAATTGCTTTGGAAGTTTCTTGGGTTTATTTAAACAAAAACTCCCGCAGTTGCGGGAGTTTTCTTCAAATGTTGTGCGCTTATTCTGCGTCTTTTTCTTTCGCTGCAGTTACTGCGATGGCTAGCTCTTCTAGCGCTGCTGGGTTCGCAATACTTGGTGCGTCTGTTAGTAGACACGCAGCTGCTGTTGTTTTAGGGAACGCGATAACATCACGGATGTTCTCTGTACCACATAGCAGCATTACTAGACGGTCTAGACCAAATGCAAGACCAGCATGTGGAGGCGTACCGAATTTCAGCGCATCAAGCAGGAAGCCGAACTTAAGCTGTTGCTCTTCAGGTGTGATACCTAGAATATCAAATACGGCTTCTTGCATATCTGCGTTGTGGATACGAACAGAGCCGCCGCCCACTTCGTAGCCATTTAGAACCATATCGTAAGCGTTAGAATTTGCCGCAGCAGGGTTTGCTTTTAGCTCTTCTGCAGTCACACCTAGAGGCGATGTGAATGGGTGGTGCATCGCGTGTAGGTTGCCTTCGTCATCTTCTTCGAACATTGGGAAGTCAACAACCCATAGTGGAGCCCATGCAGACTCATCCGTTAGCTCTAGGTCTTTACCTAGTTTCAAACGTAGCGCACCCATTGCTTCTGCAACGATGCCCGCTTTATCAGCGCCAAATAGGATAATGTCACCAGATTCCGCTTGAGTACGATCTAGAATGCCGTTGATCACGTCTTCATTTAGGAACTTAGCGACTGGAGATTGGATACCTTCCATGCCCGCTGCACGGTCGTTAACCTTCATCCAAGCTAGACCTTTCGCACCGTAGATGCCAACGAATTCACCGTAGCCATCAATTTGCTTACGAGTCAAAGATGCACCACCTGGAACGCGAATAACGGCAACGCGGCCTTTTTCGTCGTTTGCTGGACCTGAGAATACTTTGAACTCAACATCTTTCACTAGGTCAGCAACGTCTACTAGTTCCAGTGGGTTACGTAGGTCTGGCTTGTCCGAACCGAAACGACGAATCGCTTCGCTGAACGGCATTACTGGGAATTCACCTAGGTCAACATTTAGTAGCTCTTGCCACATTTCACGAACCATTTTCTCAGTCGTTGCACGAACTTGGTCAGCCGTCATGAATGACGTTTCGATATCGATCTGAGTGAATTCTGGTTGACGGTCAGCACGCAAGTCTTCATCACGGAAACACTTAACGATTTGGTAGTAACGGTCAAAACCAGACATCATTAGAAGTTGTTTGAATAGCTGTGGAGACTGAGGAAGCGCGTAGAAGCTGCCTTTGTGAACACGGCTAGGTACTAGGTAGTCACGAGCGCCTTCTGGAGTCGCTTTTGTTAGGACTGGTGTTTCGATGTCTAGGAAGCCGTTGTCATCTAGGAAACGACGAACAAAGCTAGACGCTTTAGCACGTAGCTTGATGCGGTCGCTCATTTCAGGACGACGTAGATCTAGGTAACGGTACTTCAGGCGCTGCTCTTCAGAGTTCTTTTGGTTGAAGTCTAGAGGCAGAACATCAGAACGGTTGATGATTTCAAGACCTTTCGCAAGGATCTCAACTTCACCTGTTGCCATGTCTTTGTTTGCTTGGCTCTCTGGGCGAACGCGCACTTCACCCGTTAGTTTGATACAGAATTCATTACGAAGTGTGTTCGCCACTTCATACGCATCCGCCATATCTGGATCAACAACTACCTGAACGATACCTTCGCGATCTCGCATATCAATAAAAATAAGACCGCCTAAATCACGACGACGGTTAACCCAGCCGCAAAGTTCTACAGTTTGTCCTGCAAGGGACTTGTTCAGGTGACCACAGTAATGGGTACGCATAATGAAATTCCCAATCTCTCAAATGTTGTTAACTACGCTCTGTCAGCCTCATTGCTAAGCAGAGTAAAGATTCAGTTATACGCTGAATGTCCACGAAAATCGACTACTCAACATACAATTACGTGTGTTTTATCATTCACTGGTGCTTTTTAGTACAACAAATGTTCAAAAGCGCACCAAAGCGAAAAAATTGGGGAGGATTATAGCGTGAAATTACCTATTTCAGCAAAACTCTCGTAAAGTATTCACACGAGTAGCAAGCAGTAAAGAATAATGGATAACTTACCTCTTCGACTTGGATTGACGATGTGGTCGCACAATCAATGGCAACAAAGTTTTTACGGCAGCGGGACAAAGCCCGCTGAACGTTTAGAAAGGTATGCGCAAGTGTTTCATACCGTGGAAGGCAACACAACATTTTATGCCACACCGACGCTCAATACAGTGCAAAACTGGAGAGCCGCAACCCACGATGATTTTCGCTTTACTTTCAAACTTCCTAAAGCCATCACTCATGAGCAAATGCTAAGAGGTTGCAGCGAACAACTGAGAGACTTCATGAAAGTCATGGAGCCTTTGCATGACCGTGTAGGCCAATGGACAATTCAATTACCAGCCGCATTTGGTCCTGAGCACCTTGATCGACTGAAAAAGTTCTGTGCGAGCTTTCCACCTAACTTCCCTCTCGGTGTTGAGGTTCGCCATATGGCATTTTTCTCCAAAGGCGAAGAAGAGCGAGCACTTAACCAATGGTTAGTAGAGAATAATATTGACCGCATTATTATGGATAGCCGCCCAGTCTTTGCCGCTAAGCCCGACAATGAGGCGATTATTGATGCACAAATGAAAAAACCACGAGTCCCTGTTCACGCCATTGCTACCGCTTCACACCCTTTGATTCGCTTTATTGGTCATCCAGAAGAACAGCAAAATTACGAGTTTTTTAAACCATGGCTCAACAAGTTGCCACAATGGATTGCCGAAGGTAAACAGCCATATGTCATGATCCATACCGCAGACAATATAATTGCGCCAGAGTTGGCTGCAAACCTGTATAAAGACATACAAAAACGTATCACGCTCCCTGAGTTAGCGCCTTTCCCAGCTGACGATGGCAACTCGCAGTTACAGATGTTCTAACGCAACACATGACAGAGGCGCGAAATTCCCATAAAATACGCGCCTTTTTTGGTGCCTGACATTTTCAGGCGGCTTGTATGCAGAGACTTAGTTATGAACCCTAAGAGCAATCCAGATACTATTTTTTCGGCTCCAATCGATAAAATTGGGGATTTCACGTTCGATGAACGCGTAGCGGAAGTATTTCCTGACATGATTCAACGATCGGTACCGGGTTACAGCAATATCATTTCTGCAATCGGTATGCTGGCAGAGCGTTTTGTAAAACCTCACTCAAACATCTATGACCTTGGCTGTTCTTTGGGTGCTGCAACATTGTCTATGCGTCGCCATATCAAACAAGAAGGTTGCCAAATCATCGCAGTGGACAACTCTCCTGCGATGGTTGAGCGTTGTAAACTTCACGTCAACGCTTACCGCAGTGACACTCCTGTGGATGTAGTAGAAGCAGACATTCGCAATATCGAAATTGAAAACGCGTCAGTGGTGGTGTTGAACTTCACTTTGCAATTCCTCTCTCCAGAAGATCGTTACTCCTTGCTCGAGAAAATTTACGCAGGCCTGCGTCCAGGCGGCATTTTGATTCTATCGGAGAAGTTCGTCTTCGAAGATGAAGTTTCGAACGAACTGTTAATTGACCTTCACCACGACTTTAAACGTGCGAATGGTTATAGCGAACTAGAAATCAGCCAAAAGCGTAGCGCGATAGAAAACGTAATGCGCCCAGATTCAAAGAAAGAACATAAAGAGCGTTTCGCTAAAATTGGCTTTTCTAGCTACGACGTTTGGTTCCAATGCTTTAACTTCGGCTCCATGTTCGCGATTAAATAGACCATGCATACCAAGCCTGAACCATACCGATTTCGGCTTTCGTTAATAATTTATACCCATCAACTCAGCGATTGACTAACTATGTTTAACTTTGCAAATTTCTACCAATTGATTGCCCAAGACACTCGTCTTCAACCTTGGCTTAATGTGCTTCCGCAACAGCTAACGGATTGGCAAAATGCAGAGCACGGTGACTTTGGTCGCTGGTTGAAAGCCCTGAACAAAATCCCAGCGGGTAGACCGGACAACATCGACATTGTTGATTCTGTCACGATTTCAAACAATGAGCCGATGCCTCAAGGGGAACTTAAAAAGCTAGAAAGCTTACTTCGTACATTCCATCCTTGGCGGAAAGGCCCATACCACGTACACGGCATCCATATTGATACTGAGTGGCGCAGTGATTGGAAATGGGACCGCGTGCTTCCGCATATTTCACCATTAAAGAATCGCAGCGTACTCGATGTAGGTTGTGGTAACGGCTACCACATGTGGCGCATGCTAGGCGAAGGTGCACGCTTAACTGTCGGTATCGATCCATCTCACCTGTTCCTGATTCAGTTCGAAGCAATTCGTAAACTAATGGGCGATGACCAACGTGCACACCTACTGCCATTGGGCATTGAACAACTACCTAAGTTAGAAGCGTTCGATACGGTATTCAGCATGGGCGTGCTTTACCATCGCCGCTCGCCTCTCGATCATTTAGTGCAACTAAAAGATCAATTGGTATCTGGAGGTGAACTCGTATTGGAAACACTCGTGATTGAAGGTGATGAGAATGCAGTACTGGTCCCGACTTCTCGTTACGCGCAAATGCGTAATGTCTATTTCTTCCCTTCAGCAAAAGCCCTAAAAGTGTGGCTAGAATTGGTCGGTTTTGAAGATGTTCGTATCGTTGATGAAAACATCACATCCGTAGATGAACAACGTACCACAGATTGGATGACGCATAACTCTCTACCTGACTACTTAGATCCGAACGACCCAAGCAAAACTGTAGAAGGCTATCCTGCCCCTCGCCGCGCGGTTCTTGTCGCTCGCAAATCATAATTCGCTGAGATTCCTGACATTGTCTTAACTCATTTTACGAGTTAAGACATTACCCTCTTTCCTCGTAATGAGCGAGTTTGTTTTTTGAATCCATTTTTCACGTCAAAATATAAGCACGCTCTAAATAAGGATGCGCTTTTATGCCCTTGATTTTTGGCTTTTCATCACTATTCCTCAAACAATAAGTAATAGAGAAACATTCTTACTTGTGAGGCTTTATCGATATAAGCTAAACTCCTAAAAAATAAACAACTTAATCCAATCCCAAGGTTTTCAATGTTATTACGATTGACCCCGATTGTTGCCATCGCCTTACTATCTGGATGCTCACTAACCAAAGGCGAACAGTACCACCAAGAAACGTTAGCGGCGATTCAAAATTCAGAAGCGAATGTCAATAATCGCATTACCAACCTAGAGCTACAGCTCAGCAACCAATCGGACTATATCGACAGCCTTGAAGAACAAGTCGATAAACTACAGGTTGAACTTCTTACATTTCGCGATGAAGCAATGGCAGAAGTAAAAAAACCGAAAGAGCCGATTATTGTCCAATCTCCCGCTCCTGTGGAACCAACCCCAACTCACGATATTGTCCTTGGCTCTATCGAAAAGGTCACTGTAGAGTCGATTAAGCAAACTTTTGATGCACGTATCGACACTGGTGCCGCGACGTCGTCTTTAAATGCCGTTGATATTGAAGAGTTCGAAAGAAATGGTAAAAAATGGGTCCGATTCCACTTAGCAGACACCAGTAAATCCGAAGAAGAGAAAAGTACTTGGATCGAAGCTCCTGTCATTCGCTACGTCAAAATCCGCCAGGTTACCAGTGAAGAGTTAGAACGCCGCGCTGTGGTAGAACTTTGGGTGCGCGTTGGAAAAATTCATGAAAAAGCGCAATTTACGTTGGCAGATCGCTCACATATGAACCATCCTATTTTACTGGGTAGAGAATTTATGCGCGACATAGCACTTGTCGATGTAAGTCGTACCTATATCCAAACGGACGAAGATAAAAAATAATAAGGTAGATTATGACGTCAAAAATACCGTTTTACCTTTCTATCATCTTATTGGTGATTGCGGGCATTGCTCTGAGTGTTTTCAGGCATGAAAACTACGGCGTGCCTTGGACGCCAGGCGAAACTCGTCAGGTATGGGATGTAGAAGCTCGTATTGAGTTCAATGCTAACGGCAACGAAGTAAAAGCGTCACTTGCAGCACCTCATACACAAAGTGGTTACACACTTATCGGTGAATCTGCTTCCTCATCAGGTTATGGCGTTTCCTACATCAATGACGATTCAGGCCGTCGTGCAGAATGGTCAATTCGCCAAGCTCAAGGGCCACAAACCATATACTACAAAGCCCAGTTCTTAGTAGACCCTCAGGCTAAAGTCACTCCTTTACCGCCAACGGAAGACATTACGCCACCAACGCTATCAGCACCACAAGCAGCAGCGGCAAATGCCCTTATCGAACGTGCGATGAGTCGCTCTGCCGATAATGTGACGTTTACTCGTGAGCTTATCAAAGCGCTTAATGACCCAGATAGCCAAAACTCGTCGCTACTACTGAACGATTTCAGCCGTACTGATGCACTGCATAATATTTTGCTTACCGCAGGTATACAAAGCAAAACCGTCGGTGTTATCGAACTAGAAGATGGTCGTCGACGCCAAACAATTCAACCAATGGTTCAGGTTTGGTCAGGTAAAGATTGGGTACTGTTTTCACCAAAATCCGAACAAAAAGCAGTGAAACCCAACTTGTTAGTGTGGGATGAATCAAACGTATCCTTACTTGACCTTGTTGGTGGTAAAAATAGCCAAGTGCATTTCTCGATGATTAAGCAAGAAATGACACCACAACAAGCTACAAACAACAAAATAGAAGCAGATGGATTACTGAATATTTCAATTCATAGCTTACCTTTGGAAGAGCAAGCGATGTTCAAAACCATCATGCTCATCCCTATCGGTGCTCTGATCGTTGTGTTCTTGCGTGTGATTATCGGCCTGAAAACATCCGGTACCTTCATGCCTGTGTTGATTGCCGTTGCTTTTGTTCAAACTCAACTATTAACGGGTATTGTCGGTTTCTTGCTAATTGTAGGTACAGGCCTGATTATTCGAAGCTATTTGTCTAGGTTGAACTTATTGCTGGTAGCAAGGATATCTGCGGTCATTATTACCGTTATTATGATCATCTCGGTGTTCACCGTTGTTGCGTTTAAAATGGGCTTAACAGAAGGCCTAACAATTACCTTCTTCCCTATGATCATCTTGTCTTGGACGATTGAACGTATGTCAATCCTATGGGAAGAAGAAGGTGCGAAGGAAGTTGCTCTGCAAGGTGGTGGTTCATTGCTGACAGCGGTATTAGTTTACCTTGCAATGACGAACTCATACATTCAACACTTAACCTTTAACTTCATTGGTCTACAGTTGATTGTTCTGGCCGGTATTCTATTACTAGGTACTTACACAGGTTACCGCCTCACTGAGCTACGACGCTTCAAACCACTAGCGGAGGACTAAACGATGTTCGAAAGTTTTACTTCGCCGTCTAAGCTTCGCCATAAAGGCATTATGGGGATGAACAAGCGTAACCACAGCTATATTGGCCGTTACAATGATCGTTCTAAATACCCACTTGTCGATGACAAGCTAAAGACCAAAATTATTGCACAGGCAGCAGGAGCAACAGTTCCTGCCCTGATCGGTGTCATTCATAACCAAGCTGAAGTTAAGACTATCCACAAAATGGTTGAGAACTGGCCTGGTTTTGTAATCAAACCTGCACAAGGTAGTGGCGGTAAAGGCATTCTGGTTGTTACGTCTCACAAAAACGGGGTATATACCAAACCCTCCGGCTCTACAATTGGTAGGGATGAGGTCGAGCGTCACATTAGTAATGCGCTTGCTGGCCTTTTCTCTCTTGGTGGTAAAAATGACGTTGCTGTGGTTGAAAACTTAATCAAGTTTGATGACTGTTTTGATGGCTTCAGTTATGAAGGCGTACCAGATGTTCGGATCATCGTATTTAAAGGTTATCCAGTTATGGCGATGATGCGCTGTTCTACAGCGGCTTCCGACGGCAAAGCAAACCTTCACCAAGGTGCCGTAGGAGTAGGCATTGACATCGCGACAGGTAAAGCCGTCAGAGCGGTGCAGTTCGATCATCCAGTTACTCATCACCCTGATACAGGTAAAGACCTTTCGACCCTTCAAGTACCGCATTGGGAGCGCTTGCTGGAGCTTGCGTCAAGTGCCTGGGAAATGACAGGTTTGGGATACATGGGTACGGATATGGTGCTGGATAAAGATGAAGGACCTATGGTTTTAGAGCTTAACGCTCGCCCTGGTCTGGCAATCCAAATCGCTAATGGTGCAGGCTTGCTTCCTCGTTTGAAACACATAGAGAGCCTTGGTACACCTGCTGAGTATCCAAAACCGATTGAACGCGTCGCTTACGCGGCAGAGCAGTTCGGTGTGAAGCCGTTGTTCTAACCCTCCGACATAATGTTCGTTATTACTCGCCAGTAATTGTCATGATTACTGGCGTTTTTGTTCCCGCATCCAAAAACCTTGCACTTGCTCTCCTTATTAAACACATCCTTCTCATATATAAGTTGAATCAATGATCGAGCTAACAAAATCAACATAGATCGTTTCTTTTCTACTTTGCCTTTTGAGTATGATGAGAGCTCCCCTTACTCAACTTGAGAGGTTGGGAAATGCTAATAAAAGAAACAAATAATGATGAACCAGAGCTTGAAGAACAAGAGAGCTTAGACCAACACCTACAACGCTTGTCTGAGCTTTCTGTCCAAGCACTTGAAGAGCTTGCTGAAATGATCGAAGTCAGGGACGATATTCCAGAGGAATAAACGTCGCTTCCTCATTAAGTTCCGCTAATAAGCCGAGACTGCCGTCCTACAGTCTCGGCTTATCTTATGTAGTTCGAAGCCTGCCTCGCAAACAGATACAAAAACGCCCGCGTTCATTGCGGGCGTTTTGTTAGATTCGAAGTTTACGATTCAAACTCTTCAATCATCTCTTGTGCTTCAGTCTTAGGCTTATCCGTTTGACCAAAACCACGCAGACCAACCACGTGTACGTGTTCGTGATCTTTAAACACCTTACGCACCAGTTTGTAGGTCGTACCTTTCTCTGGGCTGATGTTTTCAGGCGCCGCGATAAGAAGCTGCATATCCAGACGGTCACATAATTCGAACAATGTCGCGATCGATTTCGCATCCAGACGCGCTGCTTCATCCAAGAAAAGCAAACGACAAGGCACAATGTCTTTGCTGCGTAGACGACGAGACTCTTCTTCCCAGCTTTGCACGACCATCAGAAGGATTGACTGACCGGTACCGATCGCTTCGCCTGTTGATAGTGCGCCAGACTCAGCCTGTAGCCAACCATCTGTACCACGGTTCACTTCTACACTTAGCTCTAGGTAGTTACGGTAATCCAGTAGCTCTTCACCCAGAACCTGAGGAGAACGTTGACCCATATCGATATGTGGGTTCACACGTTGGAACAGCTTCGCCATTGCTTCGGAGAAAGTAAAGCGAGTCGATTCAAACAGGTCTTTGTGCTGCTCTTGCTGTGTCGCTAGACCGTTCAGTAGCACTTCGTGACTTTCGCGGATCTTCACGTTTAGACGTACGCCCTTCACCTGACCAAACGAGATGTTCGACAGGCCTTGGTTCAGCATACGAATACGGTTTTGCTCACGCTGAATCGTCTTCTTAATGATGCTCGCTACTGACTCAGAGCTGATCGCTAAGCGGTTTTCACGTTGGGTTAGCTCTTCCGTTAGACGCGCTAGCTCAACTTCCATCTCTTCGATCGCTTCAACTGGATCATCAGTACGGATGATATCCTGACGAATGCGCTCGCGAAGATGTTGGTAAACCGCGATGTAGAACAGAACTTTACGCTCTGGACGTGCATTGTCTTCTGATAGACGCAGCGCATCACGCAGGTCGTCATTGTTCGCAACCGCGAGACGCAGCGCACCCAATGATTTATCCGACATTGAACGCAGTTCATCCGCTGACATATAAGCCAGTTCACGCTTGTGTAGACGACGCTCAACATCGTTCTCACGCGCCAGACGAAGTACTGAACACCAGCCAGCTTTCGCTGCAACCACGAACGTACGTAGCTCAACGTATTCTTTCTGAACTTTCTTCAGACGTTTCGCCAAGCCTTTCATCTCTAGTTCAGTAGAGGTGATCGTGCGCTCGTATTCGCTCTTACGACTGCGAGACGTGTGTAGACGCTCGTGCAGTTCGTCACGACGACGCATTGCACGTTCTTCCGCACCTTCGTCCGCATTAACACCAAACTCTTGAAGTTCTTGTTTGAACTCTTGAACCGTTTCCAGTTTCGCTTGGTGTGAACTCTTCAATGATGCCAATACTTGGTTGTATTGGTTCATTTGACCCTGCGATTGCTTCAACTCTTCACGAGAGCGAGTACGCATTTGTTCAGCTTGAACCAGTTTAGCTTTTAGCTGCTCACTCAGTTCGCTACTCTTGTTCAGTAGGTCTACTGAATCTGAGTAAGCGAAGTAGTGACGACGTTCAACGAGATCCGAGAGTGCAAAGATTTGCTTCTTAAGATCTTGTAGCCGCTCGTCTGCCGCTTTGTATTCTGCTTCTAGTGCATCGAATTGCTCTGGGTCAGCATCAAGCGCAGACGCAATATTCTCTAATTGCGTGACGGCTTTTGCATGGTTGTTTAAGAAGTTTTTTGCCTCTGCAAGCTGAGCGATTTTCTCTTCTAGCTCATCAAAACGCGCTTGCAATGACTCATCTTCAACAAGCACCATGTGTGACGCTAGCTTGTCCAGAGAAGACAACGCTTGCTTGCTGGTTTGAAGCTGAGAACGTTGTTGTTGCTCTTTCGCATCCAGATCCGCCAACACGCGAGCAATTTGGTTACGCTTATCACGAATAGTTGCCAGTGCTTGTTCTGGATCGGCGTCAAAAGCAACCTGAATGTGGTTAGACACAAATAGGTTAAACGCTTGGTACAAGCGCTGCATTTTCTGAGAATCAAACGCCGCTTTTGCGTGTTTCTCTACCACTTCTTCTCGTTCGTTACGCAGCAACTCTAGACGCTGCTCACGTGCCGCGCGGCCAAACAATGGGATCTCAGGCAAGCGAGAGTAACGCATTTGGCGATCGTTCATACGAACGCAAACCGCGCCCTCTAACTCTTCTGCATCGAACGAGCTGTCATCAAAGGCATCGATGTCACCTTCAATGATGTACAAGTCTTCTGGACAGTCGTCTAGCTCTACCAGTTTCTCTTCGATGCCTGACAAGTCAGAAACAACGATAGCGTGACGAGCCGGACCGTACATCGCACTGAAGTAAGGCGCGTCATCAATCGTGATGTCATCGTAGATCTCAGACAGCAATACACCGCCCAGCGTATCTGCCAAACCTTTCAGGCGAGGGTCGTTTGAACCACCAGGAGAAGCTAGGCGCTCAATCTCAGCGTCTAGCTGGCTACGGCGCTCAGCGAGCTTATCTTTAGCTAAAGACAGCTCCCTTTCTTGTTCAAGGACAACTTGCATGTGGTTCATTACCGCATGGCGATCCTCAAGCTCTTCACCGCTCTGCTCTCTCAGTTTCTCTAGCGCATCGTTCGCCGCAATCCAAGCTGGTGCTATTGCTTCAAGCTTACTGATTTCTGCCACCGCGTTTTGCTCTAGACGGCGCTGTTCACCACGCTGATCACGAACTTCTTCTTGAGCTATCTCTAGTGATTCGATTTGCGTCGCATGACGTTCACGTTCTTGTTCAAACGTAATCTCATCGGTTAGTTCAACGTGATATTGCTTTTTGTATTCAGCAACCAGTTCACGTGCTTGACGCTGCTGGTTAAGGCTGCGTTCGAGATCACGGTGTTGTGCTCGCCATTGCTGTTCGTTTTGTGCGATTTGTTGTGACTCACGCGCTTTCGCAATTGCGGTTTTCGCATGTTCAGACGCGTCTTTGCGCTCAACTTGACCAA
This sequence comes from Vibrio sp. 1159, assembly GCF_033340395.1. Lineage (NCBI taxonomy): Bacteria > Pseudomonadati > Pseudomonadota > Gammaproteobacteria > Vibrionales > Vibrionaceae > Vibrio > Vibrio sp. 1159. The sequence goes on from NZ_JAWOWL010000011.1 coordinate 47,941, forward strand.
CGATGCTTTGTACCAGTTTAAGCGCGGTTTCAAACTGCTCTGCCGCTGCAGAAGACATGTCCAGTTTGTGCTTAACCGATAGCAACGCATTGGTGCTTTCTGATTCTTTACTCTTAAGCTCAGAGACAAGCGCTTGAGCCGATTCCGCCGTTAGGCTGTCATCGCCAAGTAGCTGCTTCGCTTTCTCCAGCGCTTGAACTGCTTGTTGATATTGAAGGGCGCGAGTTTGCTGAACGTCAAGAGCTTGCTGGTAATCAGCAAGTTGCGTCTTAAGGCTATCCACCTCTTCTTCTGCAACGGTAGCTTGCTCTTCAGCCATCATCACGCGTTCTTGCGCTTCTTCGACTACCATCATTTGTTCTTCAAGACGCTCGCTCAGCTCTTCAAGATCTTCTTGGTAGCGTTCGATCTTCTCTTGCTGACGCAGCGCGTTTTGCACAAGTTGCAAGTGATCAGAAGCCGCTTGGTAGTCTTGCTCTAAAGAAGATTCTGACTCGATCAGCAGTTCCAGCTCTTCTTGAACGCGGTTAAGCAGATTGTTTTGCTCAATCAAGGTCTCGCGAGAACCAAATAACTCTGAACGCAAAGACAATGTCTGTTCTAGTTTTTTACGGCGCTCGTTGGCATGGCGCATATAGTCCGCCGCCACGTAGTTGGTCGACTCTGTAATCAAGTGTTTGAACAAGTCACGGTCTGCTTGCGTGGTTTTGATCGCTTCTAGCGTCATGCGGTTTTCACGCAGTGCCGATTCCATATCTTGGAACGCTTTCTTCACGCCACCGTTTTGTGGCAAAAGGTAGTCACGTAGCGAGCGTGTAATCGCACTTGAGATACCACCGTAAAGCGATGCTTCAATCAGGCGGTAGAATTTAGAACGGTCACCAGAGTTACGCAGTTTCTTCGGAATCACACCGAATTCAAACATTTGCGCGTGGTAATCCACGATAGAAGAGAACGCTTTGAACTGAACACCTTCAAATTCCGCGATCGATTCTTTTACTTCGTTGATTTGACGTACACGAGCTTGAGTCGCAGATACGCTTTCAACCAAGATATCCGTTGGTTTCACATGGCTTGGAAGACCTTGGATAACAAACGGTTTGATGTCTACCTTCTTATCACGACCCGCAACTTGCTGCAGTTTTACTGCAAACAACAGGCGTTGGTTACGTGAGTTCACCACGTCTAGCGCCGCATAACATGCGCCCGGCTGTAGCTTACCGTACAAACCTTTGTCGCGAGACGATTGGCTGCTGCCTGCTTCCGTCGTGTTACGGAAGTGCAGCAGCGTTTGGTCAGGAATCAATGCGGTGATGAACGCCGCCATTGTGGTTGATTTACCTGCACCGTTACCACCTGATAGCGTGGTGACCAGACCATCGATGTCAAACGTACGGGCAAAGAAGCCGTTCCAGTTGACCATGGTCAGCGATTGGTATTTACCGCGTTCAATCATGCTCATACTTCACCCTCTTCTGTTGTTTCTTCTTGGGCTTGATCGTCTTGATCTTCTTCAGACAATAAGCTGCCTTGGCTTGGCTCTTTGGTGTGCACTACTGCTTCACCATCACGGATCAGACGCAGCTGCGCTTCACGCATGTCATCGCCAATACGTACATCGGCACCAAAGCGGAATACCGCTTCACTGATGCTGAATTTACCGGTTTCACCGATGTTGATGATCATGCCTAGGCGACGCAGACGACGAAGTGACGTACGTACTTTTTCAAACAGCTTTTCTTTATCGAGGTCAGAACCAGTCGCACGGTTCGTCACTAGCTTCATCAGCTTGTTTTCATCTGCTAGAGCAAGCAGTTCGTCGTACAGCTCTTGGTTAGTGAAGATGCCTTCGTGCGCAAGACGCTCTGGGCTTAGATAAAGGAAACACAGTACCTTACCCACCAGCATATCCAGTTCAGAAAGAACACTACGGCCAATCAGAGACGTTGAACGTGGACGAAGGTAGAAGAAACCTTCTGGCGCTTTCACCAATTCGGTGTTGTAGCGTTGGTAGAAAGAAGAAAGCTCAAGTTCGAAATCCGACAACAACGCGTGATTGTCTAGATCTTCACTTGAGATATGACGCCCTGCTCGAAGCATGCTGTCTAGCGCTGGGAACAGAGGGTTAGAAATTGCTTTTGCCAGATTCTCTGACATGTATTCATTAGTATCGGTCGATGACATTCGCTTGTACCTTTGCCCCAAATTCGTTGATTGCTTTCCAGTCTGGTTGAATCGCTTGGTAATCCGATTCTGAATACCCTAGACGTACAGCTTGATCGACGATAATGCGAGCTAAATCAAAATGATGAGTGTAAGGGTGCTGTGCAAGGTAATCTCGCAGTACCACACTCAAATCGATTGGTGTGCCTTGATCTTTATGCGCTTTTAGCATGTCACCAATTCGTTCAGACAACTCATCATTGACTTGTTGAAACTCTTCGTATTCTACTTCCATCGGAACTTGACCCGTGACCTCGTCATCACGCAGTACTAGGGCCTCATCACGAAGGTCGGAAAGCCTCTCCGCATCTGCATAAGTCAGATACCAAGGCGCATCGAAGTAATCTTTGACAGATTGACGCAGACGCGAGCTAAACGCACGATTCTTATCCATATCGATTGCAGTACGGATAAACTTGTGCACGTGTCGGTCGTAACCAATCCAAAGGTCGATAGCTTGCTGGCCCCAGCTTGTGATTCGGTCCAGCTTCATTTGCAGACCAAACAAGGCTTCTTCGATAAACTCCAGCTCAGGGTCACCGTAAACAATTTCTTGAATATCGAGGATCTGAGTTTGCAGTTCATCACTGGCGGCTTGCAGCGTATCTTGAAGTTCACGCAACGTGCTTGATGTTTCTGACAGAAGTGCTTCACAGTTGTTGATCGCTTCGCGCCAGTCTTTGTTAAGCAGGTCAGCAATCTGTTGTTTCACTGACTGTTGCTGCTCATCCATAACACGTTGGTTGAGGTCAATTTGATCGAAAATTTCGCCTACAGAATATTTTAAAACACCGTATACGTTTTTCTTCCAGTGACCCGGTGTGCCACCTTTTTGTGCTGCCTCAATCGCTTTCGCCATTTCATCCGCTACCATGGATAGCTGGATAGATAGACGCAGTTTTGAGAACTCACGATGACGCACGTAGTAGTCGGTTATTCCTATCGCTAATGGCGACAAGCGGTAAATGCTCGCTCCGTCAGTAATTTCACTGACAAAACGGCTCATAAGACGCTGCTTAACCATCTCGTTGATCGCATTGTTCGCACGAAAAGCGGAGGCTTCGCCGGTCTCATCAAATAGTCGAGTGACGATGGCAAATGCATCATGCAGTTCACCTTCACCCAGTTCTTCATCGAACCTTTCATTACTCAGTACGGCAATGGCTATCAAAAATGCCAATCGCTCTGTGGTCAGGTTCAACGAGAAATCGTGCTGCTTAACCCAGCCAACCAGCTCATCGATTGGTTGCTCTGCAGCATTGAGAGTCATCTCACTCATTGTTATTCCTGTTTATCGTTCTTTTTAGCCCACACATGAATGTAGCGGCCTAATGAGAGGTATGGCTCTTGTCGACAAAGTTGTTTTTCTAGCGCCAACACATCTTCAAACTCGTAATCACCCATGTATTCCATATTGCCTATGTAATCACTAAATGAGCGAATACCAGATTTGCCACAAATATTAAAACCTGAATTTTCTATCCACTGGTAGACTTCTTCAGGTTTTAAGCCTTTTTGCGGCTGTAGTTTAAATCTTTTTCGGTGAGGCATGCCGTCTAATATATGAGGAATGTTGCCACAAACTACGTTTTTATAGACTAAACCGTGGTGGTTGTAGAACATGACTGATGCGATGCCTCCCGGTTTTACTTGTTCTAGAACTGTTTCAAGTGCGGCCTTAGGATCAACCAGCCACTCCATCACAGCGTGGAACATAACCAGATCGACCTGTACATCCATATGTTCACCGATGGATTGGACAGGCGAATGAATCAGGCGATACTGCTCAAGCAAACCGTTTTTTTCAATATCCTGCTTAGCCAACTGCAGCATTTCCGAAGATAGATCACATAAAGCGATTCGATGTCCGAGCTTAGCAAGCTTTTGCGACATTTGTGCCAAACCACCACCAGCGTCCAACACTTCTAGGGGTTGCTGGTCAGCATCTAATTCACTTAGAATCTGTAGAAAATCTTCCCACACAATGATTTGGCGGATCTCCCCTTTATCGGAGCCGTAAATATTTTTTGCAAATTTGTGGGCGATATCGTCGAAATTGCGGTCTTCTGTCACTTCTGCTGAGTTATCATAACGGATTGTGCCGCTATTCTGGCACAAGGAAAGCAGGAATAAAGAGGGATACCCTCATTTTTATTATCAATTGATGTTTTTTCGGACTATTTATGTATGTTTGAGCTGAAAAAAGTAGTGTCAGCCATGCTTATGCCCCTTCCGGCATTGCTGCTGATAGGCTTGTTGGGTCTTGCTCTCATTAGTTTTACTACAAAACGTAAAACTGGCTGCTTCGTTGTTCTATTCTCTTTTGTTGGCATTTTTCTTGTTGCCTTCCAACCTGTTTCAACCAAGCTTCTTATGCCGTTAGAGCGAGAGCATAAAGCCTTTTTGCCAGTTTCTGGCACCATCGACTACGTGATGGTTTTAGGGAATGGTCATGTTATCGATGACGAAATTCCACCCACCTCGCAGTTAAGCCGTGCAGCATTAATGCGCTTAACTGAGGGCATTCGTATTTTAAGAATGTATCCAGGCGCGAAATTAATCTTATCCGGCTATGCTGGTGGATCTGAAATTAGCCACGCGCGAATGATGGCGAACGTTGCCCTTGCGTTGGGCGTCGCGAAATCCGATATCATTTTATTAGAGGATGCAAAGGATACATGGGAAGAGGCACGTCAAGCGGCTGCATTCGTTCAGCAAAAGGAGATTGTGTTAGTCACCTCTGCAAGCCACATGAGCCGTGCATTGTATGAGTTCAACGCAGCAGGCATTAAACCAATCCCAGCCCCGACCAACTTCTTAGCTATTAGCGAGATAAGTCAACCTTGGGATAAATACTCACCTAAAGCGCGTTACTTAGAACAAACAGAGCTTTATTGGCATGAGTACTTGGGCAGTATTTGGCAAAGGTTGCGTGATACTGTCGGCCAAACACCAATGGTTGAAGCAAACTAGTATTATCTTGAAGCCACAAAAAAGGAGAGCCGAAGCTCTCCTTTTTCTTTTTACGATTTAGTTATGTTCCAACTAGTCACCAGCAAACATATAGCCTTCGCCGTGTACCGTTACAAAAATCTGTGGGTTCTTAGGATCGAACTCCATTTTTGCGCGCATACGTCGAATAAGAACATCAATGGTGCGGTCATTCGGCGCATCCACTCGATGACTGATCATGTTCAAAATACGCTCACGACTTAACACTTGGTTAGGGTAAGACGATAATGCCACCAAAAGTTCATACTCTGCTTTAGTTAGTTTTACTGGCTCACCGTTGCGGCTAAGTGCGCGACGTTGAATGTCGAATGTCCACTCCCCAAAGCGCACAATGTGCTCTTCACTGGTTTCATTCGCTTTCGAGCTGCCACTACGCGCTGCTGAAATACGCCACAGCAAGTTTTTAACGCGAACTAACAGCTCTCTCAGTTCAAAAGGTTTTGTCACATAATCGTCAGCACCCATTTCTAGGCCTACGATTTTATCAATGCTATCCGTGCGTCCTGTTACTAATATGATACCAATATCCGATTGGCTACGTAACTCACGAGTAAGCATCAGGCCGTCTTCACCAGGCAAGTTAATATCCAGCATGATCAGGTCTACATCGCCCGCTTGCAAAACTTCACGCATTTCCGCGCCACTCTCTGCTTCGCTGACTTGGTAGCCCTCATTTTGGAAATATCCCGCAAGCTTACTACGAGTTACAACATCATCTTCTACGACTAATACGTGATAGCTCATTTACACCACTTTTCTGTCTTCTTATTATCCAAGACGTATTCTATTCATAACTAGTAACATTTCTAGTCATAGATACATTAAAACGCAAGATTTAGCGTTTTTATTGATTCAAAACAAGCTTGCCCATTGCTATTAATAAACGGTCATTTTTGACCATAAAACATAACAATTATAGTTACTGCTATTCATTTTAATTGATTACACTTAGGGGATATCCCTAATTGACTTTGTGATGCATGACTTGAAGCATCATTCAGGAGCCCAAAATGCAAGAAGTGAAAGCTTTTAATGAAAAACGCGCTGAAATTTACTGGTGGTTTTCGAGCTTGTTCGCAAAAGAACTAACAGAGAAAGAATTGGAAGCCTATCACAGTGTTGAAATTCGCAGTTTTCTCGCAGGTTTAGGTGAAAATGAGTCGCTGAAACCAGCTGTTGATAGCCTAGTTGATGCATTGAATCGGTTACAAGATCGTGAAGATGCACAACTAGAGCTTGCAGCTGACTTTTGTGAACTGTTTTTGAAGACAGAAAAATACGGCGCTCTTCCTTACGCATCCATGTACATTGGTGAATCAGGTTTACTGAATGACAAGCCAGCTGAGGAAATGGAAAAGTTGATGGCTGAATTTGGCGTTCAAGTAGACGAAAACCTAAAGGAACCTGCGGATCACTTAGCCGTTGAGCTCGACTTTCTCGGGAACATGATTATCCGCTCAAACGAGCTTGAACAAGAAAAACACATGGAAGAAGCCTTCGTTAAACAAAACGACTTTATCCAGCAACAATTGATGTCTTGGTTACCTCAGTTTTCAGACAAATGTAAAAAATTCGACGAATTTGGATTTTACTCGAGTGTCGCGAAACTATTAGTTGCATTTTGTAAACTAGACAGCGCCTACCTTCTTGGTGAATAATTGCCGCCTATTTTTAGGGAGCCTGCCTATCGGGCTTCCTGTATGCCTGAAAGTGACCAATTGTAAGTAACTTGGGTATAATATTCGTTTGCCTTAACTTAGCGCAAAGACGCTTGGTTATTTAGCAGTCAAAATGTGACTTCAAATACACAAATCTCTTGCTGAAAACATTGCTAGTCAGTCCACATAGGGCTAAAATGTGAGCGCAAACGATTAAATATGATTTATATGTAAACCGCTGAAATATAGCGGTTTTTGTGTTTTCTTAACAGGTTGATGGCAATTTCTCATCAGATAGAAAAAAGATAAAATTCATCGACCGATGCTGCTACGTACCCTTTTGTCGCACTTGGATCAACCGCTGCCGAGACACTTAGCGCCAATTTTATATTGCTAGGTGTGAAACCATTAGAGCATCAGGTACATCCAATACGACATATTTCAGTAGCTCGATACAGGACACCATTTATGGCCACGATAAAAGACGTTGCTCGCTTAGCCGGCGTTTCCACTACGACAGTTTCGCACGTTATCAATAAAACGCGTTTCGTTGCAGAAGCAACGCAAGAAAAAGTAATGAAAGCCGTTGACGAGCTGAATTACGCGCCAAGTGCCGTTGCACGCAGCCTAAAATGCAACTCAACTCGTACGATTGGCATGTTAGTAACTCAATCAACTAACCTATTTTTCTCAGAAGTGATTGATGGCGTTGAGAGCTACTGTTACCGCCAAGGCTATACTCTGATTTTATGTAACACAGGCGGGATTTACGAAAAACAACGCGATTACATTCGTATGCTGGCTGAAAAGCGCGTTGATGGCATCCTAGTGATGTGTTCTGACTTAACCGAAGAACTAAAAGAGATGCTTGACCGTCATGCGGACATTCCTAAAGTGGTCATGGATTGGGGCCCAGAGAGCTCACAAGCAGACAAGATCATGGATAACTCAGAAGAAGGTGGCTACATTGCAACCAAACATCTGATTGACAATGGTCATACGGATATCGCTTGTCTAAGCGGTCATTTTGAAAAGCTTGCTTGCCAAGAGCGCATTGCAGGTTTCCGTCGCGCAATGAGTGAAGCGAACCTAGCTGTAAATGAAGACTGGATCCTTGAAGGTAACTTTGAATGTGATACGGCCGTATTAGTTGCAGATAAAATTACCGCAATGGACAAGCGCCCGACGGCGGTATTCTGTTTTAACGACACAATGGCTCTCGGCCTAATGAGCCGCTTGCAACAAAACGGGATCAAAATTCCTGAAGATATTTCAGTGATCGGCTACGACAACATCGAGCTTGCGGAATACTTCTCTCCACCGCTAACGACTATCCACCAACCTAAACGTCGTGTTGGTAAAAATGCATTCGAAATTCTACTTGAGCGTATCAAAGATAAAGAACACGAAAAACGAATTTTCGAAATGCAACCTGAGCTTGTAATTCGAAATACTGTGAAAAAAATGAACTAAATTTCACTGTATTTAACACGGTTAAATAAGCGCTCTACAGGGGCGCTTATTTTTTTGGAAAAATTAAGCATTCTCTAATACTTCACACCACTCTAATAACAATTGACTAACGTTAACTCCCTGTTTTATATAAATGTAATATATATTAAGAACTCCTTTTCAAAGGCCAATTTGCACCTTTCCATATGCAAAATAGAGCATTCAATCTATCATTTTTATTGAACCGAAATCACACTTTTAACGCTAAACCGTGATGTTAATTCAATATAAGAAGTATGCTCATTGTGTCACGCACAGGGCAAACCATTCGAAAGAGTGGGACGCAAAGACTCTATGAAGCTATTTGAGGCACTTGGTAATATCAAGTCGCGCTCAATGTTTGGTGGCTTCGGACTATTCGCTGATGAAACAATGTTTGCACTAGTGGTAAACAATCAGCTTCATATCAGAGCAGACCAAAAAACTTCATCTGACTTCGAGAAACAAGGGCTAAAGCCTTACGTTTATAAAAAACGTGGCTTTCCAGTCGTTACAAAGTACTACGCTATTTCCAGCGATTTATGGGAATCAAGCGAACGCTTAATCGAAGTAGCGAATCAATCATTGAAAAAGGCAAAGCTTGAGAAAGAACAGCAAGCAAGTACAAAGCCTAACCGTTTGAAAGATTTGCCTAACTTACGACTGGCTACCGAGCGCATGCTAAAAAAAGCCGGCATCGAATCCGTAGAGAAGCTTGAAGAGGAAGGTGCGCTTAACGCCTATAAAGCGATAAGAGATACGCACTCTGCAACCGTCAACATTGAGTTGCTATGGGCACTAGAAGGTGCTATCAACGGCACTCATTGGAGTGTGGTACCTCAAGCTCGCCGAGATGAGTTGATGAACGGCCTCCAATAAAAGTCGGCCTAAAAACTATCTTGTAAAACCGCAGTCTAATCTGCGGTTTTTTTGTGAAATTTTTTCGGTTTTCCTACTGTCTTATTACATATATCCCAAATTGGAATCAAAATTATGAATAAGAAACTGATATTAGGTCTCATCCTACTAGCGGCTATCGTCTTTTTAGGTATTAACTTTGGCCAGTATTTAACCTTAGAGAATGCAAAAGCCCAACAAGAAGCACTAACTACATACATCGATCAGAATTTTGTATTCTCGGCTGCGATTTACTTTTTTACCTACATTGCAATTACCGCTTTTTCTATCCCAGGAGCGGCAGTAGTCACCTTACTTGGTGCAGCCTTATTTGGTTTTTGGACAAGCTTGCTACTGGTTTCTTTCGCTAGCACTATGGGGGCAACACTGGCCTTCTTGAGCAGCCGATACTTATTGCGTGACTGGGTACAAAACAAATTCGGAAATAAACTCAACGCAATTAATCAAGGTGTCGAAAAAGACGGAGCTTTTTATCTATTTTCCTTGCGTCTAATCCCTGTATTCCCTTTCTTTCTAATCAACTTACTGATGGGCTTAACACCGATGTCTGTAGGTCGATTTTATCTCACTAGCCAAATAGGTATGCTGCCAGGCACAGCCGTATATCTGAATGCAGGTACTCAATTAGCAACAATTGAAAGCCTATCGGGCATTGTTTCACCCGCAGTATTAGCGTCTTTTGCGCTATTGGGACTATTTCCAATCATCACTAAATGGGTTATGAATAAAGTAAGGCCGACACCAAGTCAGCAAAACTCGTAATTGGTGAAGTGGGTATTTTGATGAAAATATTTATCGCTAAAAACCCAGCAGAAGCACACATTGTATGTGAGCTGCTTAAAGTGGAACAAATTTACTGTGAAGTTCGCGGAGAAGGTATTTTCGGCTTAAAAGGAGAACTGCCGTTTGGTGATGATACCGATCCTTATGTGTGGCTTTTTGACACGGCACAAAAGATGAAAGCTGAAGAAATAGTAAAAGCATATCGAAAACAATCCGATAGGCATGAGTATCAAGATTGGCAATGCCCAAAATGTCATGAAATAAACGAAGGGCAATTTGGTGCATGTTGGCAATGTGGATATCAACTAGGAGAGCTATAGCGGCTCTCCTATTCAGTGGATGCACTCAGTTTTAAGCACATATAGCTTGCTGTTTAATAAACTCGATGGAGTGTTGATTGAAGTCTTCTGGACGCTCTACATTGCATACATGACCACAATTCGGGATTTCTCGTAGAATGCTGAGCTTATGTGCTGCAACCATTTCTTTGACAGGTTTAATAAACATGTAATCCCTGTCGCCCATTAAGTAAAGAGTCGGAATGGGTAACTCTCGATCTTTAAAATATTTCATTAACGGATTTACATCAGCGGCAAGAATAAACCAACGTTTAAATTCTTTTTGGCAAAGCTTCTTGGCTTCGCGAATAAAAAGGTGGCGAGATTCTCGTTGGCTTCTTTGAGGCATAACAATATAAGCGAACAGTTTGTAGAGCCACATGTACGGTAGGATATGCTTACAAAAATTACCTAATTTCACCAATATCTGAGAACGAGTGTTAAGCCTTGTGACAGCACCGCCGAGCACCATCGAACGTACGCGCTCTGATGACAATTCAGCAAGGTTTCGAACAATAATAGTACCAAGCGACATACCGACAAAATGAGCGGATTGGATCTTTAAATGGTCCAATACTTTCAAAATATCTTGGGTAACTTCCGTAAAGGTATAACGGCTAGCAATGAGCTCTTTAAGTAACTGATTTGACTTTCCATGACCTCTTAAATCGATCAGCAATAAGTTAAAGTGTTGCTTGTAAGCTTTAATTTGCTTGAACCAGATAGAAGAGCTACCACCAGCACCGTGCACAAATACAACCCACTCATTACTAGTAGGGTGCAAATAGGTTTTATGAAAAAGTAGCGGCTGGGTCATATTGAGTATCAAAAAGATCGTGCTATTGAGTAAAAAGCCATCCTACCACACTCCCCTTACTCAAGATAATAAAGGCACCTCATTCGGTGCCTTTCGTTACAATTTTAAGTCAAACTAACGCTGAGTGGTAAAGCTGCAAATAAGATTCTGCGGCCTTTTGCCAACAAAAGTCTTGTTGCATCGCGTGCAACTGTACTTTATTCACTTCAGGCTCGTTTTGCGCGTAAAGCAACAGTGCCCTTAGCATCGTTAACAACAATGCCTGCGGTGTCGGTTCGAAAAAAACAAACCCCGTTGCTTCAGATGGGTTTACATCATAATCGCTAACGCTGTCCTTTAAGCCACCAACACCGCGTACTATCGGTAATGTCCCATAAGCCATACTATAGATTTGGTTTAAGCCACATGGTTCAAACTCAGAAGGCATCAAGAAGAAATCAGAACCAGCTTCAACGATATGCGCAAGTTCATTGTCATACGCTTCTACAAAGGCAAATTTGCTAGAAAACTGCGCGGCAACCTCTCGTAACTGAGCGGCAAGAACAGGGTCTCCGGTCCCAACGACAACTAGCTGAACATCGTGCTTCAAAAAATCGGCCAAAGCAGGCAACAAGTAATGAACGCCTTTCTGCTGGGTCAACCGACAAACCATACCGAACATAGCTACATTTTTTTCGGGCAAATTTAGTCGTTGTTGTAATGCTTTTTTACAAGCTTTCTTCCCTTGCGACATACTTTGCTGGTCGGCGCAGTAATTAACCGGCAAGTAGGTATCAGTTTCCGGATTCCAAGCGCTGTAATCACAACCATTCAAGATGCCGACTAAGTCCTGCGCACGTTGCTGAAACTCCCAAGCCATGCCGTGACTGCCAAGCTCTGTTTTTAGTTCCTCTGCGTACGTAGGGCTAACCGCGTTTATCTTATCTGCATTCATTACACCAGCTTTAAGCATCGTAATATGCGTTGCACTCACCGCAGCATCGGGAACGTTTCTACAATGAAACTCTGGCAAACACTGCACGTCTTCATAACTAAATACGCCTTTAAAGACCGCATTGTGAATTGAAATGACGCTTTTAGTATGAGCAAAAAACGGATCATTGCCATACCTGTGCTTGAGCAAAAATGGAACAAGACCTGTGTGCCAATCGTTCGCGTGTATGATATTAGGTTGAAAGGCGAGCTTGGGTAACATATCGAGACATGCTGCACTAAAAAACGCAAAGCGCTCGCCGTTATCAGTATACGCTTGGTTGTTCTCCGCATACATTGATGGTCGATTGAAATACGGCGGACAATCAATCAGGTAAACAGGATTTTGACCTAACATGAGCCGCAAAACTCGATACTCCGTATGCGGCCATGATGTTAATTCTGTTTCTAATACAACTTCTGCGTCTGCGAGTTTATCAATACTGCTGTACGCAGGGATGGTAATTCTTACGTCTTGCTGTAGGTTTTGAAGGGCTTCCGGTAGTGCCTTGGCAACATCTGCCAAGCCACCACTTTTAATGAGGCCTTCAACCTCAGAAGCTACAAACAGAATAGATAAGTTGTTAGTAGCCAACTCGAGCTCCTTTCGGAATAACAACAATGCCCTCCTCAGACACGTGGAAGTGTTTTTTATCTTCTTGAAGATTCACACCAATCTGAGTACCAGGAGCAATATCGGCATCCTTGTCGACAATCACACGACGTAAAACACAGCCTTCGCCAATTTTTACGTCACCAAGAAGTATACATTCGCTGATATCGCAAGCAGAAGCAATATTACTGCGAAAACCAAGCACCGACTTTTCGATTCTTGAGCCTCTAACATAGCTGCCATTACACACTAAACTATCGATTATCTGCACACGACCATTATCAGAGTCGGTAAATGTCGCAGGTGGCAATGGTGGGTAGTAGGTGTGCAATGGCCATTTACGGTTGTACAGCGAAAATGGAGCATCTTTTTCTAGCAGATCCATATGCGCTTGCCAGTACGCATCAATAGTTCCGACATCACGCCAGTACACCTCTTCTTTTTCGCCACTGATTTTGTTGGTACTGAAGTCATACACGAACACATCACCTCTAGGGAACATCTTTGGAATGATGTCCTTTCCAAAATCATGTGATGAAGCTTCATTATCCGCATCTTCGACCAACTCTGAGAACAGTACCTGAGCTTCAAAAACATAGTTACCCATTGAAACTAAAGCGTAATCAGGGTCACCAGGAATCGACTTTGGATTTGCTGGTTTTTCTTCAAAGCCAATCATACGACCTTCACTATCCACTTCGATAACCCCAAATTGCGACGCCTCTTTTAGTGGCATGCGCAATGCAGATACCGTCAGAGAAGCCTGCTTTTCTGAGTGGAAGTTCAGCATTTGTTTGATATCCATCTTATAGATATGGTCAGAGCCAAAAATACAAACTTGCTCTGGTTCCTCTAATTCCATAAAACGCAGGTTTTGATAGATCGCGTCCGCCGTCCCTTCGTACCAACGTTTACCAGTACGCATTTGAGCGGGAATAGGATCGATAAAGCGGTCTGTAATGCCGTTGATGTTCCACCCCTTTTTTAAGTGATGGAATAAAGATTGAGATTTAAATTGGGTTAGGACGTAAATGCGCATCAGATCCGCATTAACAAAATTGTTTAGAGCAAAATCGATCAATCGATAACTACCACCAAACGGTACCGAAGGTTTACTGCGAGATTCCGTTAAAGGTCTCAAACGAGAGCCTTCACCGCCAGCAAGAATCATTCCCAAAACACCAGCCATTTGTTGTTCTCCATATCGTTATAGCTTGGATTTGGTACTCGCTTGAATGAGTCATACTCGGGGAGTCAAGCGAATACATTTAGCAACCGTCTCTGAGTTTCTGTGAACTCTTACAACACGGATAAAAAAGCTACGGCACTTCCAGTATGCAACGTCCACTCTTTCCTTATTTTTTGACGCAAACAATGCACACAGTTGCACTAATTTTTGTAATAAATTATCTAAGCGGGTTCTAAATTACAATTTTTAATACGCCATTCTGTGTACCATACAGCTCTTGCGTACTCAAGACGATATCTAGATCACACATGGAAAAGCAAACGATTACATTGTGAAAACAATTTACGAACGGATTCACTACACCGCCGATTTTTTAGCCCAATGTATAACAAATATGTGAATGCAAAATGAAAGTTACAACAAATATTTTTTACATAAAAAATACATCAGCGACTACGAAATATTGATGCTGGGATCTTCTCGCGTCAGCAAAACTCAGTCAAAGCAGCAAAGATCTATACGAACAACACAGTGGCCTTTACGCAAAAACAAAACGCAAAAAAGGCAGCGATATCGCTGCCTTTTTACATTACTTAGATCGTACGTTTTTATGCTTTCGCTTTTTTACGCTTATCAGTGACTTCCCACTTACCGTCAACAAAGAGCGCTGTCCAACCACTTGGCTTACCGTTCTCTTCCGAACGAACGTAGTTCTCTTTTGTTTTACGGCTAAAGCGTACAACAGCAGGACGACCATCAGGATCTTCTTGCGGCGCAGTTGCTAGGTATTTGAACTTCTCAGGTAAACGCTCTTCAAAACGTGCCAGTTCAGCAACCAAAGGAGCACGTGTCTCGCGCGATTTCGGGAAATTGCTTGCCGCCATAAATAGACCCGAAGCACCATCACGAAGTACGAAATACGCATCTGAGTTTTCACATGGCAACTCGGGGAAATGAACAGGATCTTCTTTCGGGGGCGCGACTTCGCCATTCTTCAAGATCTTACGAGTGTTCTTACATGTTTCGCTCGTACAATCCATGTATTTACCAAAGCGACCGTTCTTAAGCACCATATCAGAGCCACATTTGTCACATTCAACAACTGGACCATCGTAGCCTTTTACTTTGAACTCGCCGTATTCAACAAGGTAGCCTTCACAGTTCGGGTTATTACCACAAACATGCATCTTACGCTTGTCATCAATCAGGTATGCGTCCATCGCTGTTTCACAGATCGGACAACGCTTTTTAGCACGAAGAGCTGCGGTTTCAACGTCTTCTTCTAGAACGTTAATAATACCTTCTTCGTCACCCAAGTTGATGGTTGTCTTACAACGCTCTTTTGGTGGTAACGCGTAACCTGAACAGCCTAAGAACACACCTGTTGAAGCAGTACGGATGCCCATTGGACGGCTACACGTCGGACACTCGATATCCGTCATGACGATGTGGTTTAACTTCATACCGCCTTCTGACTCATCCAGCTCCGCTTTTTCAAGATCGCCAGTAAAATCAGCAAAGAAGTTGTCTAACACAGCTTTCCAGTTCACTTCACCTTCAGCGATTTGGTCCAATTTCTGTTCCATACGCGCAGTAAAGTCGTAGTTCATCAAATCGTTAAAGCTGTCATCAAGGCGGTCAGTAACAATTTCACCCATTTTTTCAGCGTAGAAACGGCGCTGATCAACTTTCACGTAGCCACGATCTTGAATCGTAGAAATGATCGATGCGTAAGTCGACGGACGACCAATGCCTCGTTTCTCCAGCTCTTTAACCAGTGCTGCTTCAGTGTAGCGCGCAGGTGGCTTTGTAAAGTGCTGTTTAGGGTCAAGTGACTCTAAGCTTAGCTTATCGCCAAGTTGTACCGCTGGAAGGATTGTATCCTCGTTTTTGCCCATTGGACGCTGTACACGAGTCCAGCCGTCAAATTTAAGGATACGGCCTTTCGCTTTAAGCGTGTATTCTGCCGCTTTTACGCTGATGGTTGTTGAATCGTATTCTGCTGGCGTCATTTGACACGCTACAAACTGATTCCAAATCAAAGCGTAAAGTTTGTGCGCATCAGCATCGACACCTTGCAGGTCTTCCGCCTTAACACCCACATTTGAAGGACGGATCGCTTCGTGCGCTTCCTGTGCCCCTTCTTTGCTACCGTACGTCAATGGTTTCGCTGGCAGGTACTTATCACCAAACTCAGAACCAATAAAGTCACGTACAGCGTCCACAGCCTCGGCACTTAGGTTAGTCGAGTCAGTACGCATATAAGTGATGTAACCGGCCTCATAGAGGCGCTGAGCTAGCATCATGGTCTTTTTCACGCCGTAGCCCAGGCGTGTACTCGCTGCCTGTTGAAGCGTAGAGGTGATGTAAGGTGCTGAAGGCTTGCTCTTTGTAGGGCGGTCTTCACGCTTACATACTTCGTAACTTGCATTCTCAAGTACAGACATCGCTGCTTTGGTTTCTGCCTCATTAACTGGCTTAAACGCAGAACCGTCTTTCTGAGCAACAAGCAGTTTAAAGTCCGCTTTGTCTTTCGTTTTCGTATTCGCATGAATGTCCCAGAACTCTTCTGGTACAAACGCGTTAATCTCACGCTCACGCTCAACTAACAGTTTCACCGCAACAGACTGCACTCGACCAGCAGATAAGCCACGAGCCACTTTTTTCCAAAGTAGAGGTGAAACCATAAAACCAACGACACGGTCCATGAAGCGACGTGCTTGTTGGGCATTTACACCATCCATGTTCAGCTCACCAGGTGTCTGGAAAGCTTGTTGGATCGCGTTTTTCGTAATTTCGTTAAAAACTACACGTTTGTATCGCTCTTCATCGCCACCGATGATCTCACGAAGGTGCCATGCGATTGCTTCCCCTTCGCGGTCCAAATCGGTTGCGAGATAAACGCAATCTGCGTCTTTGGCGAGTTTTTGTAGTTCGTTGACAACTTTTTCTTTGCCTGGAAGGATTTGGTAATTCGCTTCCCAGTCATGATATGGGTTAATCCCCATTTTTTTGATCAACGCTTTGCGGTCTTTCTCTTTTTTAACGCGCGCTTTCTCTTCCGGACTCATCCCTTTAGTTGAGATGGCTGCGGCTTTTTTCTCACCAGTGCTTTGACCGGCCGTAGGCAGATCACGCACATGACCAACACTAGACTTAACAATAAAGTCTTTACCAAGGTACTTATTTATCGTCTTTGCCTTGGCTGGTGACTCCACTATAACGAGTGATTTACCCATAACTGACTCTAACGTCCTTCATAATAATGCGGGTAGAAACCTTATTTAAAGGCCACCCGCATAATGTTCTATTTCATTGCTTCTTTTTTTACTATTGTGCGAGATGAAAAGAAGATCAACTGCTTTTTTGAAATTCAGATCCGATTGGTTGACAATTCATCGTCTTTATACTTCAAAGAGACAGGGTTCTGAAAGGTATTGAGCGGCATATCTAAACAGGCAAACTTAGCATCCGCTAATCCAATGCAATAAATTTTGTTACCCATCACAAAATAGTTTCGTTCAATACTCTGCCATCTTCCTCCGCATCATATTTACACTCTAAAAATTGATCTGTTTAGTCTTACTGAACGATTGACTGAATTAATCATGCAACCCCATTTTAGTTGTAGGTATACTCAGCGTTCTTAACTGAATAGAATGGTAGAAAGAATATGTCTGATAGAACGCTTATCGAAGAGTTCGACCTTCTTTTGATCGCTAACCAAATCATCCAAGAGCACGATGATTACATCGAGGGAATGCGAGCAACAAGTGTAGAAGAAAAAGAAGGTGTTTTAGTTTTTAAAGGTGAATACTTCCTTGATGACAAAGGTTTACCAACTTCAAATACGACTGCAGTATTCAATATGTTCAAATACTTAGCGCATCACCTTTCTAAGGAATTTACGCTGGTTAAATAGTATTGGGAAACAAAAAAGCCAGAGTGTTATTCACTCTGGCTTTCCGGTTTCAGGTCAGAATATTTAGCAGCTTAAAGCCTTAAGTTTGTCGAAGTAGTCAGGGAACGTTTTCGACGTACACTTTGGATCGTTAATCGTCACAGGCGTATCACTAAGTGCCACCAGCGAAAAACACATCGCCATTCGATGATCATCGTAAGTATCAATCGCAGCATGCTTTAACTGAGAGACAGGTTTGACGATGATGTAGTCTTCCCCTTCTTCCACTTCCGCACCAACTTTACGTAACTCAGTCGCCATAGCTGACAAACGGTCTGTTTCTTTTACACGCCAGTTATAAACGTTACGAATAGCGGTAGTGCCTTCGGCAAATAGCGCTGTTGTCGCGATGGTCATTGCAGCATCAGGGATATGGTTGTAATCCATATCAATGCCTTTTAATTGACCAACACGTGAAATTACGTAGTCATCACCCCATTCAATTTCTGCACCCATTTTTTCAAGCGCATCAGCAAATTGAATATCACCTTGAATGCTGTTTTTACCGATACCCGTGACTTTAACTTCTCCGCCTTTGATGGCTGCCGCCGCCAAGAAGTAAGAAGCAGAAGACGCGTCACCTTCAACCAAGAAATCGCCTGGAGCGATGTATTGCTGACCGGCTGGGATCACAAACTCTTGATAGTCGTTGTTGATCACATCGACTCCAAACTGCTTCATGATATGCAGGGTGATATCGATATAAGGCTTAGAAACCAAATCGCCTTCGATGTTGATGCGAATTTCACCTTCAGCCAATGGCGCAGACATTAAGAAAGCGGTCAAGAACTGACTTGAAATGGACCCATCGATAGAAACTGTACCTGCTTTTAGGCCAGTACCAATTATTTTGAGAGGCGGAAAGTTCTCGTTTTCCATGTACTCAACGTTCGCACCAGCATCTTTCAGTGCCGTGACAAGGTGACCAATTGGACGCTCTTTCATACGAGGTTCGCCCGTCAGTACATACTCCCCTTCTCCAAGACAAAGAGCCGCAGCTAATGGTCGCATCGCAGTGCCAGCATTGCCGAGAAATAACTCTACCGGCTCTGAGACAGAAAACGGACGCCCAAGGCCGTCAACGAGACATTCTGTTTTATCTTCGGAAAGTTGGTATTGAACGCCTAGTTTAGTCAGCGCATTCAGCATATGACGAATATCATCACTGTCGAGGAGATTAGTAAGGCGAGTTCTGCCTTTAGCAAGAGCAGCAAGTAAAAGAGCTCGATTAGAAACACTTTTAGAGCCAGGAAGGTTCACTTCCCCTTGAATTTTATTGATAGGTTGTAACGTTAGGCTTTCCATTAAAAGTTGATAATCCTTTGTGCCCTCAACATACGATTTTTTATGAGGGCTAAACAATTCTTCGTGAATTCAGACTACCCAAAAAAACACGACAAAACCAGAGTAAATCGGCGCTAATTTATGAATATCCTCAAGCAGCCTAAAGATACAGAATTAAAGGCATTGCCAGCGATGTAAATCAGAGCGAAAGAAGCACGGCGAAACAGCAAACTATTTCGACTTTATTTGACGATAAGCCAGCCCGACTGTACATGCCTGATTAGGCTTCGTTAGACTAAAACAACCTAGGGTTAATAAGTGATATCAACCCTGACTCCATCATCAAAATATAAAATACGAACTTCATCCCCTCGACTAAATAACATATTTTTATCAACATCTTGGATGACATTAATTAGCTTATCACCCTTCACTTTGATGAGTAGCTCAACTAACTTATATTCAACCGTGTATTGGTAATTACTTTGGTTTTGAGCAACTGCGGCACCTGCAAGCGCACCCACTGCCGTCGCGACTTCTCTTCCCGTACCGCCACCAAATTGATTACCGACTAAACCACCGATAGTGGCACCAAGTAGTGTCTTCCAACCGTTACTTTTCGATTGAACAACCTCTTGTTGAGTAATATAACGGACAGAGTCAATCTTCCCGTAAACTACTTCATTAACTGGCTTGGCAACATTTCTTTCATAGGCTGCGTTGGCGACAAGTGGTAAAAACAGTATGATCCCAAGCCATACTTTTACGATATTTCTTAACCAGGTCATCATAAACTCCTCTGACTCCAATGTTGGTAACGACTTCTTATGGCTATTTATTTAACTGAACTCGATGAAACGTTCAACTTTCCCTCACCCTATAAAGCACTCAGCGACCCCAATGGTTTGCTGGCTTTTGGTGGTGACTTAAACCCCATGAGAATCCTCAATGGTTACTATCAAGGCATTTTCCCTTGGTATGGTCCTGGTGAACCTATTTTATGGTGGAGCCCTTCTCCGCGCGCTGTGTTTGACCCATTGCAGTTTAAGCCATCTAAAAGTCTCAAAAAATTTCAGCGTAAACATAACTATAAAGTAACACTCAATTTCGCGACAGAAGAAGTGATTAGACTATGTTCTTCAACACGCCCTGCAGAGGAAACATGGCTCAACGAGGAAATGCAAGCTTCCTACATTGAGTTAGCCAAACTTGGTCACTGTCACTCTGTAGAAGTATGGCATGACAACAACCTGATTGGCGGACTATATGGCATCTGCGTGGGCCAACTTTTTTGCGGGGAGTCGATGTTTAGCCTAAAAGATAACGCATCCAAAATTGCATTGTGGTACTTATGCAACCATTTGGCGTCAAAGCAAGGTCAATTAATCGATTGCCAAGTTATGAATTCTCACTTGGCATCACTTGGCGCATTTGAACTTGAGCGTGACGAATTTATGCAAAAACTACTATCTTTAAGAGAAAAGCAAACACTATTTGATGCCTATCAGCCCCAAGTTTTGCAGGATTCAGTATGAGTACGGATATACAACATATTCGAATAGGGTTGACGAATAATCACCCTTGTAGTTATTTGCCTGAACGGCAAGAGCGGGTTGCGGTGGCGCTTGATGAAAGGCTGCATACTGAAGAAAATTACCAGTTGCTCATGGCTAACGGTTTTCGTCGTAGCGGAGATACCATATATAAACCGCATTGCGAGCATTGCACCGCTTGCCAGCCAATTCGAGTCTCGATTCCAGACGTTAGATTATCAAAAAGTCAGAAGAGGCTGCTTAATAAAGCACAGTCTTTACGCTGGGAAATGAAACCTGAAATGGATGAGGAATGGTTTGAGCTTTACAGTCGGTACATCTGCAAACGGCATAAAAACGGCACTATGTACCCACCAAAGCGTGATGAGTTTGCTCGATTTGCTCAAACTAGCTGGCTGACAACGTCGTTTTTACACATTTACGATGAATCAGATCAATTGCTCGCCATTGCGGTGACAGATTTGATGCCACAATGCTCGAGTGCTTTTTATACTTTCTTTGACCCTGACTACGAGTTATCTCTTGGGACATTAGCGGTGCTTTATCAAATTAAATACTGCCAAGAAAACAAACAACAGTGGCTATATTTGGGATATCAGATTGATGAGTGCCCAGCAATGAGCTACAAAACACGCTTTCAACGCCACCAAAGGCTAGTAAATCAGCGTTGGCGAGGGTAGAATACGCCTCAACTTTACATAATTACTATTTAGCGGCAGAATATAGCCCGCTAATATTGCCTAATTTCTAAAGAGGATTAAATGGCTAAAGAAGACGTAATCGAGATGCAAGGCACAGTCCTTGACACTCTACCAAACACTATGTTCCGTGTTGAACTTGAAAACGGTCACGTTGTGACTGCTCACATCTCTGGCAAGATGCGTAAGAACTACATCCGTATCCTAACGGGTGACAAAGTAACTGTAGAGATGACTCCATACGACCTGTCAAAAGGCCGCATCGTCTTCCGCGCTCGTTAATCTCTGATTTTCGGATGCAATAAAAAACGGAGCAAGCTGCTCCGTTTTTTATTGCATAATTTTTTCCGATTTAGTTCAGATAAAAAAGCGCACGATCTTCTCGTGCGCTTTTGCGTTTGTTACCGACTAACGATTAATGCATCGCTGTCTCTTTCTCACTTAAGTATTCAAACTCAAGCGTATCGTTGACCAGCGTTACTTTCACTGTACCGCCGTCAACTAAAGATCCAAACAACAGTTCGTTAGCCAAAGGCTTCTTAAGCTGTTCTTGGATAACACGCCCCATTGGGCGAGCCCCCATAGCTTTGTCATAACCTTTATGTGCTAACCAATGGCGAGCGTCTTGCGATACTTCCATTGAAACGCCTCTCGCATCAAGTTGCACTTGCAGTTCAACAATGAACTTATCAACCACTTGATGGATAACGCTTTCATCAAGGCTGTTAAACCAGATGATGTTATCAAGACGGTTACGGAACTCAGGAGTAAACACCTTCTTAATTTCCGCCATTGCATCATGACTGTTGTCTTGTTGAATCAAACCAATTGATTTCTTCTCGGTTTCCGCCACTCCTGCGTTAGTTGTCATAACAAGAATGACATTACGGAAGTCTGCTTTGCGACCATTGTTGTCCGTTAGCGTACCGTTATCCATGACTTGCAACAGCAGGTTAAAGATATCAGGGTGCGCTTTTTCAATCTCATCAAGTAATACGACTGAATGTGGGTGCTTAATAACAGCATCAGTTAGCAAACCACCTTGGTCATAACCGACATAACCAGGAGGCGCACCAATTAAGCGACTTACGGAGTGACGCTCACCATACTCAGACATATCAAAACGAAGTAGCTCGATACCTAGAAGCTTAGATAACTGCACCGTCACCTCTGTTTTACCAACCCCTGTTGGGCCTGCAAACAAAAATGAACCAACAGGTTTGTTGTCTACACCTAAACCTGCACGTGTCAGCTTGATCGCCTCGGATAATGCATCAATCGCATTATCTTGACCAAATACCAACATCTTCATTTTGCTATCTAAGTTTTTCAAAATGTCTTTATCTGAAGAAGAAACCGACTTCTCTGGAATTCGCGCCATTTTGGCAACCATTGATTCGATATCAGCCACTCCGACCGTTTTTTTACGACGGCTTGCAGGAGCAAGACGACTACGAGCACCAGCTTCATCAATGACATCAATGGCCTTATCTGGTAGATGGCGTTCATTAATGTATTTAGCCGACAGTTCTACCGCGGCACGCAGTGCTTTATTGGTATAACGTACTTCATGGTGAGCTTCGTACTTCGGCTTCAAGCCCATCAAGATTTTAGTTGTGTCATCTAATGAAGGTTCTACAACGTCTATCTTTTGGAAACGGCGAGACAACGCACGCTCTTTCTCGAAAATGTTGCTGTATTCTTGGTATGTCGTCGAACCAATACAACGCAACTTACCACTACTTAAAAGAGGCTTAATAAGATTTGCTGCATCGACTTGACCACCAGATGCCGCGCCTGCACCGATGATGGTATGTATTTCATCGATGAACAAAATGGCATCTTCTTCTTTTTCAAGTTGTTTCAAAATCGCCTTGAAGCGCTTTTCAAAATCACCGCGATATTTGGTACCAGCGAGCAAAGAACCAATATCTAGTGAATAAATCACGCTGTTTTGAATAACCTCAGGGACCTGCCCTTCGACAATTCTCCATGCAAGACCTTCCGCTATGGCTGTTTTACCAACCCCTGCCTCACCCACTAGTAGTGGATTATTCTTGCGGCGTCGACAAAGTACCTGAATAGTGCGCTCTAACTCTTTATCACGTCCAATGAGTGGGTCGATGTTTCCATCTTTAGCGACTTGATTAAGATTCGTCGCAAAGCTTTCTAGGCGTTCTTCAGAATTAGGCTCTTCAACACTTTCTGAGCTAAACGAGTCTGATGATGAATCCTCACCTGCACCTGATGCTTTAGTAATACCGTGGGAGATGAAGTTAACAATATCTAATCGGGAGATGTCATTTTTCTTCAGTAGGTAAGCGGCATGCGACTCTTGCTCACTGAAGATAGCAACAAGCACGTTGGCGCCTGTTACTTCATTACGACCAGACGACTGTACATGAAAGACGGCGCGTTGTAGTACACGTTGAAAACTCAAAGTCGGCTGCGTTTCACGCGTCTCATCACTATCTGGGATAAGAGGCGTAGTTTGATCGATGAAAATATCGAGTTCGTTGCGTAAAGCGTCAAGATCCGCCTTACAAGCTAGAAGGGCTTCCTTAGCTGCATCATTTTCCAACAATGCAAGTAGGAGGTGTTCGACAGTCATAAACTCGTGGCGTTTATCTCGCGCCCGAGCAAATGCACCGTTAAGGCTTGACTCTAGTTCTTTATTTAGCATAAGTACCTCCCGAAAAAACAACTGGGGTTGTTCGAGCAAGTCTTCTTTGTTTACGCTTGCTCCATAGTGCAAAGTAGCGGATGTTCATTTTCCCTTGCGTACATCGTAACTTGCGCTACTTTTGTCTCGGCAATTTCTGCGCTGTATGTGCCGCAGATTGCCTTTCCTTCATAGTGGACCTGAAGCATGATTTGAGTTGCTTTATCAATATCATGTGAGAAAAATCGCTCAAGCACCTCTATGACGAAATCCATAGGTGTATAGTCATCATTATTGAGTACGACATTGTACAGCTTAGGTGGCTGGACTTTCGTACTTTCTCGCTCCAGAAGATCAGAGTCCGGAGTGACCCATTCAAAATTTTTACTCATGGCAATCTAAAGATATCGTATCAAAGGGTTGATGTTTTCGACCTATAAAAACAATCTACCACAAGCATGCAGCGCGGTGTAGTGAGTTATGGCACCGAATTCGATCT
This sequence comes from Vibrio sp. 1159, assembly GCF_033340395.1. Lineage (NCBI taxonomy): Bacteria > Pseudomonadati > Pseudomonadota > Gammaproteobacteria > Vibrionales > Vibrionaceae > Vibrio > Vibrio sp. 1159. The sequence continues at coordinate 72,612 of NZ_JAWOWL010000011.1, forward strand.
TTGATCGATAAAAGTTGCTACCTAATATAGAGACTAATGCACGTCTTGATACGGCGCAAATAAAAGATGCTTGTCGATAAGTTACACATTTTTTCTTATAAAAGAACTTTCTATTTATTGCTCTCGGACTATTGCAAACCACCCCATCATCTTCTATCTGGATCACACTTCCTCATTGAGAATACGGTAATTATCACGAAAACTTCATTTTTTATTCAGTCAGAGGATTCTTCTCCCATAAGCAACACGGACAGTATGGCTTTTTCAGTATGAGCCACTTCATAGGCAAATTGACTAAACTTCTGCGTATATACGAAAAACTGTTTGCAAATTTGTTAATCTCAAAAGTGATTTGTTTTCAATTATGTTTCTGTTTGTTGCTCACTGCTATTGACTGTCGAAATTCATTGACTACAGTGGAAAGTGTTGATGCATAAATCATCATTTTGAAACCTCTCTTCTTTAAGTGGTTTGATGAATGTGACTTATCATTGATTTGACGTTTGTTGGCATTCGCTGACAATGGTAGTACCAAGTTAAAGGTATAACTTGGTTGCAGTAACAACATCAGTAAAAAATGCATGAGGGATGTAAAGCATGGCTACAGGTACAGTAAAGTGGTTTAACAATGCCAAAGGATTTGGGTTTATTTGTTCAGATGAAGAAGAGGGAGATATCTTTGCCCACTACTCAACTATCCAGATGGACGGTTATCGTACACTGAAAGCAGGCCAACAAGTCTCTTACGAGATTGAAAAAGGTCCCAAAGGCTGTCACGCGAGTAGCGTCGTGCCTCTTGAAGGCCAAGCCAAATAATTAGAGCGCTGTCGAAATATAAAAATATTGCTCTCGAAACGCCATGTTGATGTTTTGAAGAGAAAAATAAACCCGCCAAGATAGCGGGTTTCTTACTATTTAGAGCACGTGTTACAAAAGGGACACTTACAACGCACTTACAGGATAGGAAACACGCCGAAAACGACGTGTTTTTTAACACTAACTTACTTGTTAATGATTGCGTTAAAGGTTTCGCTTGGACGCATCAATTTAGAAACCAATGCATCGTCTAGTAAGTAGTAACCTCCTAGCTCACCTTTCACGCCTTGCGCATTATTTAGCTCAGCAACGATCGTTTCTTCCTGCTCTGACAGCACTTTTGCAATTGGTGCAAATTCAGCAGCAAGATCCGCATCATCCGTTTGCTCTGAAAGCGCTTTCGCCCAGTAAAGTGCAAGATAGAAGTGGCTTCCACGGTTATCTAGCTCACCCACTTTGCGTGACGGAGATTTGTTGGTGTCTAAAAACTCACCGGTCGCTTTATCTAGTGTATCTGCTAGAACCTGAGCCTTAGGATTGTTTGTCGCTACACTTAAATGCTCTAACGAAGCTGCAAGCGCTAGGAACTCGCCCAAAGAATCCCAACGAAGGTGATTCTCTTTTTCTACTTGTTGAACGTGCTTAGGAGCAGAACCACCAGCACCTGTTTCAAATAGACCACCACCATTCATCAATGGAACAATAGATAGCATCTTAGCAGACGTACCTAACTCTAGAATTGGGAACAAGTCTGTTAGGTAGTCACGAAGAACATTACCTGTAACAGAGATAGTATCTAGGCCCGCTTTCATACGCTCTAGTGAGTACTTACAAGCTTCAACAGGAGATAGGATCTTAATCTCTAGACCGTCAGTATCGTGATCTGGTAGGTAGGCGTTTACTTTCTTTATGAGCTCAGCATCGTGCGCGCGGTTTTCATCTAGCCAGAATACAGCTGGAACACCTGTTGCACGTGCGCGAGTCACTGCTAGTTTAACCCAATCTTGGATTGGTGCGTCTTTAACCTGACACATACGGAAGATATCACCTTCTTCAACCGCTTGCTCTAACAGTACGTTACCTGAAGCATCAACAACGCGAACAGTACCCGCAGCGTCTAGAATGAATGTCTTGTCGTGAGAACCATACTCTTCAGCTTTCTGAGCCATTAGACCAACGTTAGGTACGCTACCCATAGTGGTTGGATCAAATGCGCCGTGCTCTTTACAGAAATCAATAACCGCTTGGTAAATACCTGCGTAGCTACGATCTGGAATCATCGCTTTGGTGTCTTTTTGTTTACCATCTGGTCCCCACATTTGACCCGAAGAGCGAAGCATTGCTGGCATAGAAGCATCTACAATAATGTCACTTGGTACATGTAAGTTTGTGATACCACGATCAGAGTCAACCATCGCAAGTTCTGGTTGAGTTTGGTAAACCGCTTGAATGGCCGCTTCAATTTCTGCTTTTTGCGCTTCAGGTAGAGACTCAATTTTTGAGTAAACATCACCGATGCCATTGTTTACATCAACGCCTAGCTCTTCAAACAGCTTACCGTACTTATCGAAAACGTCTTTGTAGTAAACTTTTACGGCATGGCCGAAAATGACAGGGTCAGAAACTTTCATCATCGTCGCTTTCATATGAAGAGACAGCAGCACGTCTTGTGCTTTCGCTTCAGCAATCTCTTTCTCGAAAAATTCAACCAACGCCTTCTTCTTCATTACTGAAGTATCAATGACTTCTTTATCTAGTAATGGGAACGCAGACTTAAGCTCTTTAACTGTACCATCATTACCGACAAACTCGATTTTGACCTCTGTTGCACCAGAGATAGTTGTAGACTTTTCGCTACCAAAGAAGTCATTGTCTGACATGCTCGCAACATGAGACTTAGATTCTGCTGACCATGCACCCATTGAGTGTGGGTTTTTCTTCGCGTAGTTCTTAACCGAAGTCGGAGCACGACGGTCTGAGTTACCTTCACGAAGTACTGGGTTAACCGCACTACCTTTGATTTTGTCGTAAGCCGCTTTAATCGCTTTCTCTTCGTACGTGCTCGGCTCTTCTGGGTAGTTTGGTAAATCGTAACCTTTCGCCTGAAGCTCTTTAATCGCCGCTTTAAGCTGAGGAACTGAAGCTGAAATGTTAGGTAGCTTGATGATATTTGCTTCTGGAGTTTGAGCTAGTTCACCAAGCTCAGTCAACGCATCGCCAATGCGCTGTTCTTCTTTTAGATGCTCTGGGAAGTTAGCGATAATTCGACCTGCTAGTGAAATATCACGAGTATCTACATTGATGCCAGACGATGCTGTGAATGATTGAATGATTGGTAGTAATGAATAAGTTGCTAGCGCCGGCGCTTCATCAGTGATGGTGTAGATAATTGTAGGTTTTTCTGTAGGCATGAAATTTCCCTATTTTTTAATCAACTTGTTGGCTGATCAACTCAGCGTCTGAGTTGGTTTAATTGACGCATTGCTGCGCGTTAGCAGTACATGTCTCCTCACTAACGCCACATGCGGTTCGCACTCTTTGTTGTAGTTTGAAGCTCTAAGCTCTGAATCCATGAGTGCACTGATATAATTAAACAAATAACACGAATTAGTCTATCATTCTGTGCGCGTTTGTTAGTTTTAGGCGCGCAAATCATATCCGATCATGAGAAAACTTAAAACTTTCAAACACAGTTCATTTACATTTTTGCAGGGTAGTTAACATGTCATCTCGTACAGGTCAGGAAAAAGGTCGCAGTCGTAACCAGTCTAAAACGGGCCATTTTAAACACTCAGGAGCTCGCAATGGCTCGAAGACTCGTACTCAGCAAGACCGCCGCCCTAATCGCCCAACAAAAAGCCAAAAGCCAAAAGTGGCCCCTAAAGATCGTAAAGTCATTATTTTCAATAAGCCTTACGATACGCTCAGTCAATTTACCGATGGCGATGGTCGCAAAACGTTAGCGGACTATATCCCAATCAAAAATGTCTATGCGGCTGGCCGATTGGACCGAGACAGCGAAGGTTTGATGGTACTCACTAACGATGGCATCTTGCAGGCGAAGCTAACGCAGCCAAAGTCAAAATCGCCGAAGACTTATTGGGTTCAAGTTGATGGCGCTCCTCAGGAGCAAGATCTTGAAAAATTGAGAAAGGGAGTAGAGCTAAAAGATGGTATGACTCTACCAGCCGAAGTTGAAGTTATTCCAAAACCACAAGTCTGGGACAGAACGCCTCCGGTTCGTTTTCGCGCAAATATCCCTACCACTTGGTTAGCCATTACCATTATTGAAGGAAGAAATCGTCAGGTGCGTCGCATGACTGCGCACATTGGCTTCCCTACTTTGCGCCTCATTCGTCATTCGATGGGTGATATCGTCCTTAACGACCTAATGCCTGGTGAATGGAGAGAAATCTCTCTCTAATAAGCAGAAAAGATAAAAGCAGGCTTAAAGCCTGCTTTTTAGATTCGTACTTTTTCAGTTAAGCCCTATCTAATGAACTAAGGGATTACTGCTCAGCAAGCCAGTTTTTAAAGGCCTCTTTTTCCGCCGGAGACGCTTTCTGGTACATCGTCTTTAATACATCAACCATTGGGCTGTCGTTCGATGCGGCTGTTGAACGGGTATCACTAGTCTCAACTCGAGGCTCGATATCACTTACTGATTGTTGATGCTGATTCACAGTTACATAACTAACGGCAACACTCGCGATACCGCCAGCAATATTGTAGTTGCGAGATTCTTGAGGGTAATTACGACCAATTTGAACACCATCTGACTCTAATACATCTTCGACCAAAGCAATAGGTTGGCCTTTGGTATCCAGTAATTGCCAATCTAGAGGCGAGATGTTGTTTTGCGCTTGGCGAAGAGTTTTAAACTCTGGCAGTTCAAACGTTAGCTTTTCGTTTTCAGCATCAAATTTAGCAACGATTACATCACTGTAAACCGTCTTAAGGTTTTCGTTAATTTCGAATGTAGGTTGATATTTGAAGACAATTTGATTCGTTCCGTCAGGTAGTTCGATTGTCTTCTCACTAGAAAAAAGACCACCTTCTAGATCTGGCTTCTCCATGTTGACGGCCAATAACTTCACGTCTTCTGGAACCACTAAAGTCGTTGCAGCGTAGAGGTTTGTACTGGCAAAAATAGACAGTGCCATTGCCACTTTTAATGATAACTGCATAGAATTTTTCATCCTTATCTTCATAGTAAAAGACCCAGCATATAGCTGGGTCTTACAATATCAAACTGGGTATTGATTACCAGTAGAAACGAGCACCAACACCGAAGTTAGTTGCGTCGTCTGTGTCTTTGTTGTCGAAGTCAGTACCTTCGAAAGTGTAACCCGCTTCTGCGAATACACGTGCCCATTTAGAGAACTTGTATTCAACACCAGCGTAGAACCAAGAAGAGTCTGCGTCTACTTTACCTGCTTCGTCAGTAGACTGAGCTAGGTACTCGTAACCAGAGTATAGAGTTGTTTTAGGAGCAACAGCGAACATACCAGCTACAACGATGTAGTGTGAATCAACTGTTGATTTACCTAGCTTATCTTCGTTTTCGTTGTAGTAGTACGTAGCACCTAGAGTGTGCTCGTTTAGTGCGTACTCAGCAGTTACTTCAAAAGATAGGTTTTCGTTATCAGTACGCTCTGTGTGAGAAACTGTTTGCTCTACACCATTAAGAACTAGTTTTTTCTCTTTAGTTACGTTGATGTCGTTGTTCGCAGTAAGTACACCAGCGTGTAGAGATAGGTCGTTGAAAGATTTACCAACGAATACTTCTAGTACTTCTTCGTTAGAATCTTTTTCGCCTAGCGCGTAACCAGCTTTTAGCCAGAACGCGTCATTTTCGTAAGCGTATTTGATTTGAGAATCGTTGTTCCAAGCGTGACCGTATGCAGTTTCCGCTGCGTTACCACCGAAGAAGTAAGAGTAATCTGCGAAGTATACGTCATCAGCCCAAGTACCTTCTTTACCGAAGCGAAGAGTACCCATATCACCCATATCAAAACCGATGATGTGGCGACGTACGTATACAGAGTCATCTGTACGCTCGCTTGAATCAGCACCTGCGTCGTAGTTGTCACCTAGAGCAACACCGATTTCAACTTCACCCAGAACTTTTAGGCTTTCGTCAACAACGTAAACCGCGTTCACACCAGTACGAGAAGAGCTAGTGTTTAGCTCTGCTGTGTGATCAGTTTTTTCTGTGAATAGAAGAGTTGGACGTAGCTGACCGTAGAAATCTACAGAACCTTCTTCAGATTTGAATACTTCAGCTGCGTTCACTGAAGTTGCAGACGCAACTACAGCTAGTGCTAATAGAGTTTTTTTCATAATTAATCCACTGCCTTTTCTTAGTTCGGGATATCCTTGTCCGGTTCCCTTTTTTTATATGTTTGAGGTAGAGCGTTAACAAAACGTTATACAGCACCTCCTCAAAATCTGGAGCTAAGAGTGCAAAAGATTATTCTGGCTGTCAAATTTTCTAAATACCAATGTAAAAAAAACAAAATACCATTATAAAACAACAACTTGATAAGTTTACCTTTATTTATTCGACGAACATCTAACCAATCTCCATTATTATTTGTAATTTACAAAATTATTAACAAATGGTTTTTTAATCCAATAAGTAAATTTAAAAAAACAAAAAAAAGAATAAAAACCCACAAATCAGACCAAGTTGGAGTTTTATATTTTTCATATAATGAAATTAATTTCATTAAGATAAGGTTCAATATTTTTTTGTGAAGGAGATCTACATTCCTTATAAAAGCATTCCGTTTTGTGAACTACTGTACAACTAGTGATGTGTGCTACTATTCGCCTCCAACGCATTTGAGGCCCGTATGCTGACCAGTAACATTCAAAAATCGATTCGTAATAGCTATCAAAACCTTCAAGATCAACTTGATAACTTTGTGCCTAGAAGAGCACAAAACTACCTTGTTGCAGAGATTGCAAAAACGCTGTGCGGTCAGTATCACAAATCTAACCGAATACTCGTTGCAGAAGCAGGGACTGGAATTGGTAAATCGCTCTCCTATCTAATGGCGACCATTCCCGTGGCTGTACATAACAATAGAAAAGTGGTTATCTCAACGGCGACCGTCGCTCTGCAAGAGCAGCTCATAAATAAAGACCTCCCTCTTTTTCGTCGGATTACCGACCGAGAGTTTTCTTTTATTTTGGCAAAAGGCCGTCAACGCTATTGTTGTGCAGAAAAGCTCGCTACTGCTAGCGGTGCTGATGGTGGCCAGTTAGCCATGTTTGAAACCAAACCTAAGCAAAAAGATATAGAGCTGTTAGAAACAATGCATCGCTCTCTTGCGCAAGGTAAATGGGACGGTGACCGTGATTCTTGGCCTAAACCCATCGACGATAAGCTTTGGCAACTGATTGTCAGTGATAAACACAGTTGCAATAACAGTTTACCAGGCCACCGCGGCTGCCCATTCCAAAAAGCGCGCTCAGAGTTGGATAAAAACGATGTCATCATTGCTAACCACTCTCTCGTCATGGCAGACGCAGATTTAGGTGGCGGCGTGATTTTACCTGAGCCAGAAAATACGATATACGTCTTCGACGAGGCACATCACTTACCTCACGTCGCTCGTGACCATGCTTCAGCATCTGCGAGTTTAAAAGGTGCGGCAGCATGGCTTGAGAAGTTAAATCAGTCGATTAGTAAGTTTTCATCACTCGCAGACGAGAAACGCGTAGCTCGATTTCGCAACGACCTTCGAGACGCGGTTCAGAACTTGATACCGGCACTGACTCAATTGCCCAAACAGTTCGACCCGGCTCAATTTGAAGAGGGTATCTACCGCTTCGAACACGGTGAACTACCAGAATGGCTAGAGAACCAATCCAAAGAACTAAAACAGTTCAGTAAAAAAGCAAATCAGAGTGTGGCAAAAATTGCCGACCTTATTGCGGAAAGAGTAAAGGACGGGGAGCTTGCGACAAGATTGGCTGAACCAGCGCTTGCAGAGCTCGGTTTCTACATTCAAAGGTTAGAAAACCTAGCGCAAGTATGGCATTTAATGGCTGAACCAGCTCGTGAAAAAGGTGCGCCTTTAGCTCGCTGGTTAGAAACCCACCCTGATCGCGAGGGTGATTTCATTGTGAGTGTTTCGCCACTTGAAATTGGATGGCAACTCGACCAACAGATTTGGAGCAGATGTATTGGCGCCATTTTGGTTTCCGCAACGATGCGTGCATTAAACTCTTTCCATTACTTTTGCCATCAGGTTGGTATTGATGGAAAACCAGAATCAGGCACTCAGTTTTTAGCGCTTGCGTCACCATTCGATTACCAAAACCAGGCAGAATTGCTCATCCCTGCGATGAAATATGAACCACCAGCGCCTCAATTTACTGAATATCTTATCGAGATATTGCCTAAGTACTTGGAAGACAAGAAAGCCAACTTAGTATTATTCTCATCCTATTGGCAGATGAACCAAGTCGCGAAGGCACTCTCTTCGGAGTTCATAAAAAAAGGCTGGGCGTTGCAAGTTCAAGGTGAAAGCTCACGTCAAGAAATTCTAAAAAAACATAAAAAGCTAATAGAATCAAATAAAACCAGCGTCTTATTTGGTACTGGCAGTTTCTCTGAGGGGCTAGACTTACCTGGCGAATTACTTGAAAACTTGGTGATTACAAAAATTCCATTTGGCGTTCCAACCTCCCCTGTTGAGCAGGCTCATTCCGAATACATTGAGAAAAAAGGAGGAAACCCGTTTATGCAAATAACTGTACCAGACGCAAGCAAAAAGCTGATCCAGAGCGTAGGTCGCTTACTGCGTAAAGAGAGAGACTCTGGTAGAGTAACGATTCTTGATCGACGCCTAGTCACTAAGCGATACGGACAAGCCTTAATCGACTCACTACCTCCATTTAAACGTAAAATAGAATATTAGAAGAATCACCATTTATGGAAATGATTGAGCCAACCATGCTGTTGGTGTTGGCGCTTGTCGCTTTTGTCGCAGGATTTATTGATGCAGTTGCCGGTGGTGGTGGCATGCTTACCGTACCTGCTCTACTTTCGCTAGGCTTGCCGCCTCATATTGCACTAGGCACCAATAAACTTGCCGCTACCTTTGCTTCTTCTACTGCAGCATTTACGTACTACAAAAAACGTCTATTCAAACCTCAATGCTGGAGGCGTGCATTCGTGGCAACACTCGTCGGAGCGACATTAGGTACGCTATTTGTAGATGCGATTAGTACGGATTGGCTGGAAAAAGGATTGCCGCTTGTTATTTTGGCGGCAGCGTTGTATACCGTTTTTCATAAAACACCCCACTCTGCTCATCAAAGTCCAATACCCGAGCCTTGCCCAAAACTTCATAAAAAACAGTACATGCAAGGCTTATCCATAGGATTCTACGACGGACTCGCAGGGCCTGGAACTGGGGCTTTTTGGACAGTAAGTTCAATGGCGCTGTACCGACTGAATATCTTGCTCGCCTCTGGCTTAGCAAAAGCAATGAACTTTACCAGTAACTTTACCTCTTTGATCACTTTTGCATTCCTCGGACACATCAACTGGGTGCTAGGCTTAACAATGGGAGTATGTTTAATGGCTGGTGCTTTTGTTGGCGCGCACTCCGCTATTAGATTTGGTTCTAAATTCATTCGTCCTGTATTTGTTACTGTCGTCAGCATACTAGCCATTAAATTGGCTTATGACGCATGGTTTGTAGGCTTGTCATGAACATTTCTCAACTCCAGGAAAATCTAGAACAAATGGCGAAGCAAGCCGCTGTTCTTGACCGTCAAAGAGGCGAACATCATGTTCCGCTTTTTGATGAGCGTTTATTTGGTTGCCGCTCTCGCTTACTTACTCCTTGCGTAAAAGAAGCAAAAGCCACGCTGGATGCGATTGTGCGTGAGCAAAATGAAGGTAAGCTCACCGCTTTGCGTGCTGAGTACCTCACTGAACGGTTAGTGGCGCAAATCGGTGCAATTCAACGCGAGATTTCTACCACTAAAATTCGTAAGAATGAAATCAAACATAGCAGCTATTTCCGCAAGCCTATCAACGTGCTTTATCAGGAACTCGCTCAACACCAAGAGTGGGCAAGACGCTTGCGCGAGATGGTGTTAGAAAAAGAACGTGCTGTCGAAAGCGCTCCGAGTTTTATGCGTGCCGACGCTCAAAAAGTATTACTAGCAACCGAGCAACGTTTAGCGCGTTGTGAAGCAGCACTTCTTAAGCTAGAGAACCAAATTACACATAGGGAAAAACATCAATAATGGCTGATCAACCAACCTCGCCTTTAGATGACGCACCTGAAGAGATCAAACTGGCTGTCGATTTAATCTATTTGCTTGAGAGCAATGAGATAGATCCAGAAGTTGCGCTTAACGCTTTAAAGATCGTGCAAAACGACTTAGAAAACAAATTAAAAGCAAAGTAGCTCAGAGCGTTTCAATCCTTTCACCGAGACTCATTTTCAGTGCTCTTACACAATGATACTATTCATAAAAAAGTACGCCCCCAAAAGGATAAATAATGAAAGTAATCAGCTTTAACATCAATGGACTACGTGCGCGACTGCACCAACTCCAAGCGCTAATCGACAAACACCAACCTGATGTGATTGGTCTTCAGGAAATTAAAGTTCACGATGAAGCATTCCCGATTGAAGCTGTCGAAGCCATGGGCTACAAAGTGTATTTCCATGGTCAAAAAGCACATTACGGCGTAGCAATGCTTTGTAAGCAAGAGCCTCTACACGTACAAAAAGGGTTCCCGACGGATAACGAGGAACATCAAAAGCGCATGATCATGGCAACGTTTTTAAATGAAAACGGCGAAAAGGTCACTGTGCTAAACGGCTATTTCCCTCAAGGGGATAACATCAGCCACGAAACCAAATTCCCATACAAGCGCCAATTCTATAAAGATCTGATGACCTACCTAAACGATCATCACAATAACGACGAGCAATTGATTGTTATGGGTGACATCAACATCAGCCCTATTGATGCAGATATCGGTATCGGCGAGCCAAACCGTAAACGTTGGCTAAAAACAGGTAAATGTTCATTCCAACCTGAAGAGCGCGAATGGTTGAAAACCTTACTAGACTGGGGCTTTGTGGACACCTTCCGTAAGCTATACCCAGAGGTGAACGATCAATTTTCGTGGTTTGACTACCGTTCTCGCGGTTTTGATGATAACCGTGGCCTACGAATTGATGTCATTTTGGCAACCCCTTCTCTAGCGGAAAAGTGTATTGAATCTGGTATCGACTATGAGCTTCGTGGTATCGAGAAGCCTTCAGATCACGCACCAATCTGGTCAACATTTAAGTAATATATTGCAAAGCTATAAGCGAGACTCAACGCTAAGCTTAATCCAATAAAAAGGGAGACTCAGTCTCCCTTTTTCATACAAATTACCATTTAATCACTGATTCAGCGGCCAAACCGTTTGACCATCAACAGTTATCGGTGTTTGTGCAAATTCGTTCAGACAGTAGCCTGTATTACTACTTGCAAAGTAAGTGAGCGGCATCGGCGGTAGATTCAGCGCCACAACCTGCTGTTTCGCTTTTTCTGTGAACGAGAACCCCCACATATCGAGATAGTTAGTCATATCTCGCTGAGAAATGTAGCTCAGAGCAATAAGCAACCAGTCGTTGTTCGAGATGCTATTTGCTTCTTCCCGAGAGTAGTTGGCAAAACCAATGCTCAATCGTCTCTCATCCCAAAGCGCGTCGTCCGATTTTAAGCGGTTAAACTCACGTTCAATCAGGTGCAAGCGCGCCAATAAATGCCAACCATTTTTAAGCACACCTACATGCTGCGCCGCCATCATCATTTGAATGTAAACACGAGCGCCCCAACTCCAACTGGTGTGATTTTGCGCAGCCATGTATGCGTTTGGATCCGCTTGAGTTAGGCTAGCTTGCAATAATTCAAACTGGCCTTTGAAATCCAAGCTTTAGCAAGTTGAAACTTTTCCCGCACTCTGGAAGAAACGAGACTTACTGTAATACGAGTAGTAATTGGTCGTTGAATGCCCTTCCCAGCCTGAAAATCGGAATCGACCTTTTTCTAAACCATGACCAAGCTCATGTAAATCACCGTGACCGAGTGGGCTGAATGACCAGTAAGCATCGTAAGGGTTACCCGAACAACCATAACCACACGTCGCTTGGTCAGCGTTCATGTGCTTCACTATATCAATATTGGCGATTTCCCAACCTTGGTTTTGGGCGTATTGAATAATTTCAGGCACTTCATCTATGCCCGGCCCTTGGAAACCTGCCAGCACATGCGGGTAGTTGTGAACATATTCTTCTGTTGCAAGCGCCATTTCCGAAGGGGTAGACCACATTTCATCGTTGACCGACTCCAACATTTTGTCGCGCTTTGAGTGTACTTCAAACCCAGGAGTGATCAGCTCAGCCCAATCGAATAAATTGGCTTCTAACTGTTGAATAAAAGCGTCGTTGTCCTTCTCACTTCTCCAAACTGGATGCTGTGCCACATGATTAAATTTCAGTTCAACCGGAACATCATTTTTGTCAAAGTGAACCTGTACTGGACCACCATAAGGAGAAGTCAGCGTGATGGTTTCACCCGGCTTCACTTCATAGCCGAATGAAGTCAGCAGTTTTGGTCGCGTGTATCCATCTTTGCTGAACTCATGAGTTGCACCACTTCTTAAAGTGTTGATGACAATCTTAGTCGCCACATCATTGCTGTCATTACGTTTAACCGTAAAGGTTTCCCCAGGAAGCGCATACACACCAGCCGAACGGAAGTTACGCTTTGATTCCATATTAATCGTTGCACTGATTCTCTTTATGTCAGGGCTAAACTCACTACGGCTGAAGTTCCCCATATTTGGTTGTTTTGGGTTTACGCTTCGGCTGTTGTATTGCACGTAATCGGCAAAGTACGACTTTAGGAATTCGGTCGTTTGGGTTGATTGTTTGTCCATCGGGAAGACAACCGTTTGACGATAATGATCAGCCAGCAATACCATGAGTTTTTCGTATTGGTAGCCGTTTTGATTAAACAAATCTACTTTTTGTTCATCAAGCTTTTGCAACCAATGGCGAATGCTGTTTGCCCCTGCATAAAATTGACTGTCCATATTCGCAGTGTCAGGGCAGGATTTGTCATCACACTTTGACAAGTCAACGTTGAAATTTTGAGATTCAAAACGAGACAACAGCGCTTGTTGTGTGATGACAGAGTCCGGCACAACGTTCATCAACGATGAAGGTTCCCAGTCGACCAAGCCTAACTTACGCCAATAGTTATCTCCCACATAATCAACATGGAATTTTTCCAAAATGTCTTGGCCAAGATCAGTTAGTCCTCCATCCCAATGCAGGTATAGAACAGGAATTTGGGCTTGCTCAGCGTATTCCAAAGCTTCGAGTACTGGTTTGTTGGTATCTCCAGATTGCAGATGCTGTGACAAGATCAATAAGTTTGGAGTATTGGTTTGCAAGCAGCTAAGTAGCTTCGAACCATCGCATAGGTTGGCCTCGTTAAACGCCAACTCTTGTGAAACATTGTCTTTCAGCCAATTCCGAGTCGCTTGCTCATCCGGAAAGTAATAAGACTGATCCATTTGCGCGATGACGACGTTTGAAGTAACTCTGCCCGACAACCAAGTGACCAGGTTACTTAACCATTTCGTCATCGCTGCGTTGGAAGAGTCGGGAAAACGTTGTGCCGTTCTAAATGGGTTACTACCTAATAGTGCGTAACGTTGACCATTAGACTTTTCCCCGGCAACGCCAATTGACAGAGCTTGATCTTTGTAACCGCTTGCCATGGCCTTATTGGTCATCAAGATGGTGTCGTTGAAGCCATACTGAGGTGCCAAGATCGCGGCATCATGGGTTGGATCCCAATAAAGACCTGAAAGGCTTTTCGCAATTGCAGATTTGATCGTATTCGACTGCATCTTGTGAGCTTCCACAACCTGATGACTTTTACGAATGAAATCGCTCGGGTCAGAAACGAGCAGTGCATTACCAGTTTCCAGAGCTTGTTGAACTGGAGCTGGCGTTGGTTTTACTTGAGCATTAGGTTGTGATTCTCCCTCTCCCCCACCACATCCTGTGGCTAAGGCGGCAATGCCCAACGATAGAATTGTTTTTTTCATTTTTACTTACTAAACAATGAGTTTACCGAATGTTAATGTAAGTCAATGAATAATAAGAAAGAGTCTTTTATATCGGCTGGAAAAATAGGAATGAAGATAACAAAATTATCAAAAGCAATAGCACCCATTCCGGTGCTATTGCCTCTATTGATAATTAGCTTAAAGGACGTAGATAAGCTAAGAAACGCCTCTCTGCCACTTTGAAACACCACAAAATCATAAACGTCAGTGCCATGTAGAACAGCCCCGCCGTCAGGAAAGACTCAAATGGTGCATAGTAGCGCGAGTTAACTAGACGCGCAGCACCAGTTAAATCCATGATGGTAACGATGCCCGCGACTGCACTTCCGTGCAGCATAAATATGACCTCGTTGGAATAAGCTGGTAATGCTCGACGCAATGCACTCGGCAAGATAATGCGTCTGTATGTCATAAACTTACTCATGCCATAGGCTTTCGCAGCTTCCACCTCACCTTTCGGCAAACCATTAATCGCACCACGAATAATTTCTGCGGTGTAAGCCGATGTATTCAGAATAAAAGCGACCAAAGCACAGAACCAAGCGTTCTCCCACAAGGTATCTTTCACAGGGAAAAACTGATCCATGCCGTAGTAAATCAAATACAGCTGAACCAATAGCGGCGTTCCACGGAAAAAGTAAATGAATCCCCAAGAAGGTAAGCTTAGAGCGTAATTGGTACTATTGCGTGCTACGGCTAATGGGATAGAGACACACAAGCCAATAACCAACGCTAATCCAACTAACCAAACTGTTGTCCAAAGTCCCTGAAGATAAGTTGGAAAGCTTTCAATAATCAAAGAAAAGTCCATAACTTACCTCGCATGAATACTGAACTTACGCTCAACAAGCTTGAGTAGCCCGGTCGAAACGCTGGTAAAAAATAGAAAGATGAGCGCGACAGCCATGTAAAAGGTGAACGGCATTTTCGTTGTACCTGCTGCCAATGAGCTCATTCTCACCATGTCATCCAGACCAATAATGGAAACTAACGCTGTGGTCTTAAGTAACACTAACCAGTTATTACCAAATCCAGGTAATGCATGACGAATCATCTGAGGAAGTAAGATTCTTCTAAACGATAAAGCAGAACTCATCCCATAAGCTTTCGCCGCTTCTAATTCACCCTTGTCCACCGCCATGATCGCTCCACGAAAAGTCTCCGCCATGTAGGCGCCAAAGATAAAACCAATCGTGAGTACACCAGCTATAAATGGGCTGACATCAATATAATCAGGTAAGTAAGACATCCATTCATGGTTTGGATCACTCGAGGCAAACCACTCGTTGAGCGTTTCGTTGATGGAGTAAAGGCTGTTATTTAAAAGTATTTGTCCACCAAAGAAAATTAGCATCATCAGAACCAAATCTGGAATGCCGCGAATGACGGTGGTGTAAAGAGTGGCAATCGCCCTTGCCCATTTGTAAGGTGCTAACTTAGCTAATGCGCCAAGCATGCCTAAGACCATGGCGAGAATGAGTGAAAGCACTGCAACTTCTATTGTTACTAAAGCTCCCTTCAAAATCGAAGCTTCGTATCCTTGTAAATCTAGCATAGGTGAGTTCCTAATCCCTAAACTCAAAAAATCGACCGTTGACTACTTCTAGGAACAAGCCAACGGTCGCTTAATTACGGTTTATTCACCGTACACATCGTAGTTAAAGTATTTACCAGCAATTTCTTGGTAAACACCTTTCTCACGTAGTGAAATAATTGCTGCGTCGAGTTTCTTCGTCAGATCTTTGTCTTGTTTACGAACAGCGATACCCATACCTTCGCCAAACCATTTTGGATCGGTTAACGATGGTCCAACAAACTCATAAGCTTCGCCACCTGCTTTGTTGATCACACCCTCTTCTAGAGCAGACGCATCACCTAAAACGGCAGCAATTCGACCATTTTCTAGATCAAGATACGCTTCATCAAAAGAGCCATAACGCACAATTTCAACATCATCGCCGTAGTTGTCAGTTAAGTACTTGTCATGTGTCGTCGCACGTTGCACGCCAATTTTGACATCTTTAAGATTATCAAAATCTAGACCCGCACCTTTCTTAGCGATAAATTTATTTGGAATTTGTGCGTACTTGCCAGTGAAATCGACTTTTTTCTTGCGCTCTTCAGTGATAGACATTGCTGCGATGATGGCATCGTACTTACGTGCAAGCAGAGAAGGAATAATACCATCCCAATCTTGAGCGACGATTTTGCACTTCACTTGCATCTCTTCACAGAGTGCATTTGCCATGTCTACGTCAAAGCCTTTTATTGAGCCATCAGTTTCTGTCCAGCTAAACGGAGGGTAAGCGCCTTCGATACCAAAGCGAACTGTTTTCCATTCTTTCGCTTGGGCAACACCTGATACTGCCGTTGCAGCAATCGTTGCTGCTAATAACCACTTTTTCATTTCCATACTCCTGTGATTGCTATTTTATTTCGTTTTGTTTGTTGTGTTGGCTTAGGAGGCAATAGTCTGCCGCCTAACAAATATTAGTAAATGGATGAGATAAACTGCTGTAATCGTTCTGAATCCGGGTTTGTAAATAGCTTAGCTGGATTTCCCTGTTCTTCCACTAAGCCTTGATGTAAAAACATCACATGGTTTGATACGTCACGCGCAAACGCCATTTCGTGCGTGACCACCAGCATAGTTCGCCCTTCATCTGCCAAATCTCTCATTACCCCCAGAACTTCTCCTACAAGTTCTGGGTCAAGCGCAGAAGTTGGCTCGTCAAACAACATCACCTCTGGGTCAACTGCTAGCGCACGGGCAATAGCTGCACGTTGCTGCTGGCCGCCAGATAAGTGCCCAGGGTAATAATCTTTACGCTCATACAAGCCTACTTTCTTAAGCAAGACTTCTGCATTTTCAATCGCTTGAGCTTTTGGCACGCCTAAGACATGAACAGGCGCCTCAATCACGTTTTCTAGTACGGTTAGGTGAGACCAGAGGTTGAAACCTTGGAAAACCATTGCCAGGCGTGAACGAATACGTTGGACTTGCTTTTCATTAGCAGGAACAGATTCACCTGCTCTGTTGTTCTTCATTTGGATTAATTCACCATTTACCCAAATTTCGCCCGCGGTAGGCGTTTCTAGCAAGTTGATACATCTGAGAAAGGTACTCTTACCTGAGCCGGAAGAGCCAATGATGGAGATAACATCTCCTTTGTGCGCGGCAAGTGAAATGCCTTTTAAAACTTCATTTTGTCCAAATGTTTTGTGCAGGTCTTTTATATCTAGCGCTGGTACATCATTCATGCGCCCTACTCCCTGTGTTTTTGTCACTGCAATTAAGGGACTCCGCCCTCTCTAATTCGGAACAAATTAGCATCGCCCTCTGAAACTTGCAACAAATTATTAACCTAAACAATTCGAATAGAAAGATACGATAGACAAATTAATATGCAATATATAGCAACATATTCTTCAAAAGTTGAATATTAAATATAAAAAAGCCCCTTTCAAAGGGGCTTAATAAATTTACAAAAGTGTTAATTGAAACCTATTCGAGGTCGCAATGAATTAATTAAAACGACTGACTACCAACGAGTTTGAAGTACGTAATGTCACCTCATTTTCTAAGCCTTCTTTTTCAGAAGTAATGATGCCATCTAGGTCTTCATCTAGTTCAGGCTCTGACGCTTCACCATTGGAGAAGAAGCTCATGAAAACTTTAGAATCAATATTACTATCTTCATTCACTACCAAAGCAGTGCGATTAAAATCGTCCGAAGCTGAAACTTTCAAACCGTTAACGGCCGATGTTGGGAAGTTGTAGTAATGCAATTCTGGAACAACAACAGAATCACTATCACTTGTTGTGAAAATGCGATGTGTGACCCTGTAGTCGCCTGAAGTTGCAAAGTAAGCGACACGAGTAAAGCCTTCAGTAGACGATGTTAAGCCCATGTCCAGATCAATCACGGACTCTGCACTTCCTTGCGTTGATACACTTGGTTTTGTGTTCGGCAGGTTATCAATATTTAAGTAAGCACTCGGATCAACGTCAATATCCCATCCGTCAGAGATCGTTTCGTTAAGTAGAGACTCCCAACCATTAACTTGATTCTCTGAGAACGCCATGTATACCCAAGTTTCTTTATTCGTTGCACTAGGGCGATTATATTCAACGGCCGTTTTATCCAGCTTCAACGCGTCATATGCAAAGCCGTTAGTAACAAAGCCAATGTTGAGCGAGTCGTAAGTATAGTCAGAAGACGAATAAATGTTTGACGTATTATCCGCTCTAACTAAGGCTATCTCACCAGTTCCCCACGAACCAATACCATACTGGTAAAGCGCTTTGTCGCTTGAACCTGATTCATACTGAAACAATGCCGTTGGTTCACCTTTAAGCCCCATCAGTTCATCAGTAGGCAACATATCAGGGTTCGGAGACGTGAAAATATCGGTTTGCGAGACAAAGTTGTAATCTCCGCCACCTGATTCAGCGTTTCGGTAATCTAAGTTAGTAAACTTATTGCTTGCTAAGTTACCGCCAGTAAAGCATTTGTTCAAAGAGTCTCGGTTTAGTGCAAAAGTAGCATTACGTAGTTTCTTATCTTGCAAGAACTCTTTTGAAAACGTGTTTACGCGAGCTTCTTTGCCGTTAAATTCTATTGCTTGAAACGTTACAAAGCCGCCGTCAGGGATATCTTCAAGATAAAACTTAAAGTTATCAGTGGTAGGTTTGATAATGTCTCCGGATCTTTTGCCATCGGCATCAGAGTAGTAACCGATAACATAGTTGGTCACTTGCTCTTTTGACGCTGCACTGTAGGTTAAAACCGTTTTATCGCCGTTCAGCTCAGTTTTGTGGTCATATACAGTACAACCTTTCGTAGTTGCTTCACTTTCAGTCATTGTTGCTGGTATAGCAAAATCAAAAGTAAACGCAGTTTTCGGCGCTGCACCACCGCCACCGCCGCCACCGCCGCCGCAACCGACCATTAACCCTGAGATGATTGCCACTAGTGGCAGTACTTTAAGCTGTTTCATGTCTTTTTCCTAAACTGAGCGGCAATGATTAGCCAAAAAATTGTCTTTGCTCTGTCCAAAGCAAGAATAAAGCCAGCTTTATATAATCACCGTGAATATTGACATTTAATCTGCATCTCGTGCAAAAGGACAAAAAGTTCTAATTTTATGCAACTTGTGTAATGAAATTACACAAGATCTCCGCATCTCATTCGCATGCCAGAAACTTTCTGTAGTTTTATTTCACAACCATTCTTAAAGTGATCTAAATCAATCACCCTAAATGGCTATCTTGCTAGACTCCTGCCAAAAGATGAGGCTTTTTTTGTGCCTCAACACAATAAGTTATTAGCTATGCTTAGGCACAGTGTCGACGTGTAACAAATCTAACAATAGCTAGCATAAGCGTGCCGCAGGATGCGGATTAACACAATTGAATGAAGAATTCATAACTTTTAAATATATGAGGAATCTATGTCAGACGCAGTTAACAAAACGCACTCTGATTCAGATATCGAGACCAAGAGCTACCGTGAGCTTCATCGTCCAGCATCTGAGTTCGCAAGCCGTTCAGGCTACCTAGACCACGAACTACAAATTATGAAGCCACGTCGTTTTGGCTTGAACTTGCCAGGTCGTGACTTCCGCTTTGAGCTTGAAGACCTTGTTCCAGCGCTTGCTGGTACTATCGGTATTATCGCAATGTACTCTGCGGTAATGATGTCTTGGGCTGAAGGTCTTACTGCAGCATGGGACCACGTAAACTTAGGCAAGGACTTTGCTATCGAAGTTGCGCGTGTAGAAATGCTCATCCCTGCACTTCTTTTCTGTGTACTTGCCTCTGGTTTTATTAACCCTAAAGCCAACCTAGCAGGCAACCACGGCCCAATGATCCCTCTTATTGGTACCATCGCTCTTGCTGGTGCTCATCCTCTTGCATTAGCAATTCTCATTGGTGTGTTTGGTTTGATTTTGAGCCTCTTAAAAGGTGGGTCAAAACTGGTTAACCTCACCTCTGAAGGTACGGCTGGTGGCCTTCTTATTTTCCTAGGTTTAACCGGAACCATGAGCCAAATTAACTCTATTCAAGCTTGGGCTGTTGGTTTGCAATCCGATACGGTTGCCGCTGGTAGCATGGGTTACATCGGTCTAATTGTTCTTGCGGTTACCATTGGCTTATACGCGTTCCTTGCTAAAGTGAACAAACGCTGGCTAGCGATCCCTGTTTGTGCCTTCACTGGGCTTGCAATCGCACTTGCTCTTGGCGCAGGCTTCGATATTAAATTCGTAACCGAGACAGGCCTTCCAAACCTAAATCCAATCTACTGGTGGGGTTCAACAGAAGAAGGTTGGATGCTTGGTCTTCCTAATATGGAACACTTCATCGCTTCACTACCATTCGCCATTCTTGCGGTAGCAATGTGGTCACCTGACTTCTTGGGTCACCGTATCTTCCAAGAGATGAACTACCCACGTAAGAGTGAGAAAGTGCTGATGGACGTTGATGACACAATGACAATGTGTTCCGTTCGCCAAATGGTCGGTACTGCAGTGGGTGGTGGTAACATCACATCATCTTGGGGGACTTACATGATCCCTGCTGCAATCGCGAAACGCCCTATTCCTGCTGGCGCCATCTTACTAGGCTCTCTATGTATTATTGTTGCAATCCTTGGTTTTCCTATGGACGTTGCAGTATGGCCTCCAGTTATGCGCGTTGCTCTTCTCGTTGGTGTATCTCTACCACTGCTTGAAGCTGGCATGCAGATGGTGAAGGACTCGAAAGACTCACAAGCAGCAGGCATTTGTATCTTTGGTTCTGCCGTTGTTAATCCAGTTCTAGCTTGGGCACTAACTATGCTTTTAGATAACAACGGTTTAATTGGAGATAAAGAGCGCGCGTCTCGCCTATCATTTGTAGACAAGATTGTGATCCCAGTAAGCGTACTTGTTATCTGTTTAGTTGCTATGCTTGCAGTTGGTATGCTTGAAGGCCAGTATGGCATCCAAGCTTGGCTATAAGCTAGCAGTCCAGAAATTTGTGGGTAGCGCTCGTCGCTACCCCATTTTTATCGAGATTTTTGAGGATTTATTGATTTAGTTTAAGGTTTGCAAAAAAATTTTAGTTTAACCTCTAACTGTTGCTTAAAAAGAGAAACGTTAAAACTAGTGACAATATTTATAGTTTTGTAAATCGAATACGTAAATTTAAGACTATAAATATTGTTATTCATAAGAGTGTACTGTTCCCCTCTTTTATCTGGGGATAGCTGGCTCAACGGCGAAGCAGTACGTATTTTTTTCTACTAAAAAGGTAGGTATGTCATGGCAGAGCAATTTGCTAAAGCTTGGGAAGGTTTTGCTGCAGGCGACTGGCAAAACGAAGTAAACGTTCGTGATTTCATTCAGAAGAACTACACTCCGTACGAAGGCGACGAATCTTTCCTAGTTTCTGAAGGTACTGAAGCGACTAACAAGCTTTGGGCTAAGGTAATGGAAGGCATCAAACAAGAGAACGCGACTCACGCTCCTGTTGATTTTGATACTTCAGTTATCTCTACCATCACTGCTCACGATGCAGGCTACATCGAAAAAGACCTAGAAACTATCGTAGGTCTTCAAACTGACGCTCCTCTAAAACGTGCGATCATCCCTAACGGTGGTATCCGCATGGTTGAAGGTTCATGCAAAGCCTACGACCGCGAGCTAGACCCACAAGTTAAAAAAATCTACACAGAATACCGTAAAACTCACAACCAAGGCGTTTTCGATATCTACACTCCTCAAATCATGGCGTGTCGTAAATCTGGCGTACTGACTGGTCTTCCAGATGCATACGGTCGTGGTCGTATCATCGGTGACTACCGTCGTGTTGCTCTATACGGTATTGACTTCCTAATGAAGGATAAATTCGCGCAGTTCTCTTCTCTACAAGAGCGTTTTGAGAACGGCGAAGACCTACAAATGACAATGCAGCTTCGTGAAGAGATCGCAGAGCAACACCGTGCTCTAGGTCAAATCAAAGAAATGGCTGCAAAATACGGTTGTGATATTTCTCGTCCTGCTGAAACTGCGCAAGAAGCTATTCAGTGGACTTACTTCGGTTACCTAGCTGCTGTTAAATCTCAAAACGGTGCGGCTATGTCTCTAGGTCGTACTTCTACGTTCCTAGACATCTTCATCGAACGTGATATCGCGGCTGGTAAGCTAACTGAAGAACAAGCTCAGGAAATGATCGACCACTTCGTAATGAAACTACGTATGGTTCGTTTCCTACGTACTCCTGAGTACGATGATCTATTCTCTGGCGACCCTATCTGGGCAACTGAGTCTATGGGTGGTATGGGTCTTGACGGTCGTACGCTAGTTACTCGTACAAACTTCCGTTTCCTAAACTCACTATACACTATGGGTCCTTCTCCAGAGCCAAACATCACTGTTCTTTGGTCTGAGCAACTACCTGAAGGCTTCAAGAAGTTCTGTGCGAAAGTATCTATCGATACTTCTTCTATTCAGTACGAAAATGACGACCTAATGCGTCCAGACATGAACTCTGACGACTACGCGATCGCATGTTGTGTATCTCCAATGGTTGTTGGTAAGCAAATGCAGTTCTTCGGTGCTCGTGCGAACCTTGCGAAAACAATGCTTTACACCATCAACGGTGGTGTGGATGAGAAGCTAAAAATCCAAGTTGGCCCGCAAATGCCTAAGATCGAAGGCGATGTTCTTAACTACGATGAACTGTGGGAGAAAATGGACCACTTCATGGATTGGCTAGCGAAACAATATGTGACTGCACTAAACGCTATCCACTTCATGCACGATAAGTACAGCTACGAAGCGGCGCTAATGGCTCTACACGACCGTGACGTTAAGCGTACTATGGCTTGTGGTATTGCTGGTCTATCTGTTGCAGCTGACTCACTATCTGCAATTAAATACGCAAAAGTTAAGCCAATTCGTGACGAAGACGGTCTAGCAATCGACTTCGAAATCGAAGGCGATTACCCTAAATTCGGTAACAACGACCCACGCGTTGATGACATTGCATGTGAACTTGTTTCTGTATTTATGGGCAAAATCCGTAAGCTTAAGACTTACCGTGATGCAATCCCTACTCAGTCAATTCTTACTATCACTTCAAACGTGGTTTACGGTAAGAAAACTGGTAACACGCCTGACGGTCGTCGTGCTGGTGCTCCATTTGCTCCAGGTGCAAACCCAATGCACGGTCGTGACGAGAAAGGTGCTGTAGCATCACTAACTTCAGTTGCTAAACTGCCGTTTGCTGACGCACAAGATGGTATCTCTTACACATTCTCTATCGTACCTAACGCACTAGGTAAAGATGAGGGTTCACAACGCGCTAACCTTGCTGGTCTGATGGATGGTTACTTCCACCACGAAGCGGGTATCGAAGGTGGCCAACACCTAAACGTGAACGTTCTTAACCGTGAAACTCTAGAAGACGCAGTTAAGCACCCAGAGAAATACCCTCAGCTAACAATCCGTGTATCTGGTTACGCTGTTCGCTTCAACTCTCTAACTGCAGAGCAACAAGCTGACGTAATCGCACGTACATTCACTGAGTCTCTATAAGACTATAGCGAAATAACGTTCTAGTAATACAACAAAGGCTGATGCTAAGTAGCATCAGCCTTTTTTTATTTCTTGAATGAAAGTTGTGATATCGCGAAAGACTTTTGCCCGCATTCTTACGTATGATGCGAAAAAAGTTAGCAAATAAAGTCTATGAGATTTAGTAAATTAATTATTCTTACCCTTCTTTCTCCAGTTGCAATAGCATCCACTAAGTCTACGGTTTCTTTTACCATCGACAACGATGGTATTTTTGGCGTCGATCAAGACTATACGAATGGTGTATTCCTTTCGTACGCGACAGACCAACTGATACAAGAAAGCCAATGGAAATGGCTGAGTCTAGCTAACTCAGAGCACGCCAATATCGATAAAATAGAGTTGGTTCTTGGCCACAAAATGTGGACTCCAAGCGACATTGAAGCCGATTATCCACTAATCAATGATCGCCCATATGCCGGTTACCTACACACCGAAATCAACTACCTTTCCCTAACGAGTGACAAAGCTGTACGGTACAATTTCACCATAGGAGCTACGGGTGAAAGTTCGCTATCAGAAAAGGCGCAAGAAATCGTTCACGGCATAACAGGATCGACGGACCCTCAAGGTTGGGATTACCAGATTGAAGATAAAGTTGCGTTCAGCCTTGGTTACCGCGTATTTAACAAATTGATGCGCAGCGAAGAACAAAAAACACAATGGGAGATCACCAACATTAACGACATCAATGCGGGTAACTTCCGTAGTGATGTCTCTCAAGGCGTCATGTTTCGTTGGGGTACAAACCTAGCGAATAGCATCGGAGCCGCCAATATCAGTGTCGAAAGCCCTTTTTCAGCAAGTATGATCGCTCAGAATACGTCGAGTTGGTTCTTGTTCACCGGGTTTGAAGGTCGTTACCGCTTTAATGACATGACTATCGAAGGAGATCGTCCTGGCATTCCTGAACCGTCAGCGCCATACGACGTCACACTGCAAAATTGGCAAGCAAGTGCCGTCGCGGGGGTATCTTGGTACAACCAAAATTACGGTGCAAGCATCACCTTTACAATTAAAACACCGGATTATGAAGAAGCCCAAACCGATGTTTATGGGACAGGCTCGTTCTCCGTGTTCGCCTTTTTCTAAAAACTGGATTATCCCAGCATCGAAGTCAATCTAGATACACGGCAAGTTCTCGGGGTAGGTATTAACCACCTCGTGTTCAAGCGTTTATGTAGATTGGCTCCATCTATTTTCTTTCTTCAAATAACCTTGCCTTTAGTACCGACAAAGCTGTTTTAACCCTGCTTTTTGTAATAAAATAACAGCTAGAATTTACTAGTAATGAGAGCAAAAGATGTCAACAGCTGGTCGTATTCACTCATTTGAGTCATGTGGTACCGTAGACGGACCTGGTATTCGATTTATCGTCTTCTTGCAAGGTTGTTTAATGCGCTGTAAGTATTGCCATAACCGCGATACTTGGGACACGCATGATGGCAAAGAAGTCACGGTTGAAGAAATCATTTCCGAAGCGAAAAGTTACCGCCACTTCATGAATGCATCAGGTGGTGGCGTTACTTGTTCTGGCGGCGAAGCGATGCTTCAACCGGAATTCGTACGTGATTTTTTCCGCGCTGCTAAAGCCGAAGGCATTCATACATGTCTAGATACTAACGGTTATGTTCGTAAGCACACTGATGTTATCGATGAAGTACTGGATGCAACAGACTTAGTCATGCTTGACATCAAACACATGAAAGACGAAGTGCACCAAGATCTCATCGGTGTATCCAACCGACGCACATTGGACTTTGCTCGTTACTTACAAAAAATCGGAAAGAAAACATGGATTCGCTATGTCGTCGTGCCTGGTTACACAGATGACCCAGAAGCAGCACACATGCTTGGTGAATTTATTAAAGACATGGATAACATCGAAAAGGTCGAGTTACTTCCTTACCACAAATTAGGGGCTCATAAGTGGGAAGCGTTAGGCTTAGAATACCCACTCGAAGGCGTAAACCCGCCACCGAAAGAAACCATGGATGAAATTCAATCCATTCTTGCTCAATACAACGATAACGTAAAATACTAAGTGAACCGCAAGACTAACCTCTTTAAAATACCAGCTTATTGCTGGTATTTTTTTGATTATATCTAAGCCTTATCAGTGAGTTTCTCTGCGGTCATTTAGGTAGAAAAAGAACGATAGAAATGATTGCGTCATGTTCGCATAGGAAGGAAGTAACATGGATTTGTTTAACTTAGGCTCTCTTGTTGTCTCAATTTGGATAGTAGTAGTCTACTGCCTACCAGATTGGAAAAAAGTCGTTTGGCCCAAACTGGAAAAAGAGAAAGGATTTCAGCACCTCGTTTTTGCAACGCTCTTCTTTTTCAGTATTTTATGGACAGCTCAAGCAGGTGTAAAAGAAGGATTACAGATTCATTTTCTTGCACTAACAACGCTGACGATGATGTATGGTTGGCGTATGGCATTTCTACTCAGTATCCCTGCAATGCTGGTCAACCACCTACTACATGATATGTCCTTGCTACTCTTACCCACGTCGTTAGTTCTATCTGCCCTAATTCCGATTTTCATTAGTTACTTAGTGTTTCTTCTGAGTTACCACTACTTGCCACGAAACATTTTTGTTTTCATCTTCGTTGCTGGATTTTTCAATGGCGCGATAACAGGAAGTCTGCACCTCATCATTAACTCTTTTTATCACCTATCAGTTGGTCACTACGATTGGGAAACCATTCAACATAACTACTTTGTTTTTGTGCCGTTGCTCGCCTTTCCAGAAGGTCTATTAAATGGTATGGCACTGGCGGTTTTAACCGTATTCAAGCCAGAGTGGCTGAGAGTATTTTCAGACCGAGACTACATATACAATCATTACCATAAATAAGTGTTTTCAAACTGGTCAAAAGTGACAGTTCTTGCCATTTTTTAGTATTAAATATGTGTTGAGATCATGTTTCACTCATGTCTTAAGCGTTAACCTAAGCACATTAAAAATGTATTAGATATCTAGTGAGGTCACCATGGAAATGTCAAACGCTCAACGTTTGATTCTATCAAACCAATACAACCTTATGTCTCAACTTGATCCAAGTAATGCGGCCAAATACAAACGCTTACAAACGATCGTTGAACGTGGTTATGAACTACAAATGCGAGAGTTGAACAAAGATTTCGGCTGCCTCTCAGAAGCAGAATGTCGTGAGATCATCGACGTTATGGAGATGTATCATGCGATGCAAGAATCTTACAACATGCTAGACGATGAAGACCGCAGCAACGTAGATCAGCGCCGCTTGAAGTTCTTGGGATTTGATATCGCTTCAGAAGCGCAACAAGTACATTACGTACGTTTTCTCATCGATTCTGAAGGTTTGTACCCTCAGTTTGACAAGGCAGATCATCACTTTAACAGCCAAATGCCGATGCTAGATAAATACCGCCGTATGCTGCAAACTTGGCGTAACTGCCCTCGTCAGTATCATTTATGTGAAAACGAACTAGCGCAAATCTTCAGCGCATAAAATGGTCGTCTAAGATGAGGAGAGCGCCCGCTCTCCTTGTTATTTACCCTGTCACAAACTTATCTAAGACTTTGCTCTCTTCCTACCTCTTTCACTTACCTTGCTCAATGTAGAACAACGAATCACTGAGACTCTTCTGTCTTTGCCAAATATTTGATTTCTATTGCACCTATTCACGACATAAATTCGTCCTTAATAAAAGAGTGATTCAAATGTCACTTTTACAATAAATTCATAATTGTTAAGCAAAATTGCAAATCCCCGACTAGGCTTAAGTAGAGAAAGGCTGTGATTGAAAAATTCATATCCACCGCTCACCGTTGTAACGAAAAAACCGTCCATAAAGCAAAGTCTTTGGTGTCGCCAATCTTACATTCTGTACGAACCAAATGTGATAACAGGACGTATATTCAAACAACAACGAGCATAACTGTTGGTGGAAAGCCTGAATCAACGTTCGTCGGTAGACTGACTATTAAAGGGGAAAGCGACATGAGTATTTTCGACCACTATCAATCAAGATATGAAGCTGCAAAAGATGAAGAGATGTCGTTACAGGAGTTTTTAGCCCTGTGTAAAGATGACAAAAGCGCTTATGCTAATGCAGCAGAACGCCTACTGATGGCGATTGGTGAACCAGAGATAATCGATACGGCAAAAGATCCGAGACTAAGCCGAATCTTCTCGAATCGTGTTATCTCTCGTTATGAAACCTTTAAAGACTTTTATGGCATGGAAGATGCCATAGAACAAATTGTGTCTTACCTAAAACATGCGGCGCAAGGCCTAGAAGAGCGTAAGCAGATTCTTTACCTACTCGGCCCTGTAGGTGGCGGTAAGTCTTCGCTTGCAGAAAAGCTTAAGGCTCTGATGGAACAGATGCCTATTTATGTTCTTACTGCTAACGGCGAACGCAGCCCAGTGAATGACCATCCATTCTGCCTATTCAAAGCCACAGAAGATGGCGATATTTTGAAAAAAGAGTATGGCATCGAGCACCGTTATCTTCGCTCGATCATGTCTCCTTGGGCCGCTAAACGTCTTCACGAGTTTGGTGGTGATATCACCAAATTTAAAGTAGTGAAAGTACGCCCTTCTATCCTTGACCAAATCGGTATTGCCAAAACTGAACCAGGCGATGAAAACAACCAAGATATCTCATCATTGGTTGGTAAAGTCGATATTCGTAAGCTTGAACACTATTCGCAAGACGATCCAGACGCTTACAGCTACTCCGGTGCGCTGTGTAAAGCAAACCAAGGTTTAATGGAATTCGTTGAGATGTTCAAAGCACCAATCAAAGTGCTTCACCCGCTGTTAACAGCAACGCAAGAAGGCAACTTCAACGGTACAGAAGGCCTTTCTGCGATTCCATTCGACGGTATGATTCTGGCTCACTCAAACGAATCTGAGTGGCAGACCTTCCGTAACAACAAGAACAATGAAGCGTTCTTGGACCGTGTTTATATTGTGAAAGTACCTTACTGTCTACGTGTTTCAGAAGAAGTCAAAATCTACCAAAAACTTCTTGAAAACAGTGAGTTGTCTCAAGCCCCTTGTTCACCAAGCACGCTCGAGACTCTGGCACAATTCAGTATTCTTTCTCGACTTAAAGAGCCTGAAAACTCGTCCATCTTCTCTAAGATGCGCGTATACGACGGTGAAACGCTGAAAGATACGGATCCAAAGGCAAAAAGCTATCAAGAGTATCGTGATTATGCTGGTGTCGATGAAGGCATGAACGGTCTCTCAACACGTTTTGCCTTTAAGATTTTGTCACGCGTATTTAACTTCGACCAAACCGAAGTGGCAGCCAACCCTGTACATCTATTCTATGTGATTGAACAACAGGTTGAGCGCGAACAGTTCCCTGCTGAAACAGCAGAGAAATATCTCGAGTTCTTGAAAGGCTACCTAGTACCTCGATACGTTGAATTTATCGGTAAAGAGATTCAGACCGCTTATCTTGAGTCTTACTCTGAATACGGCCAAAACATCTTCGACCGATATGTCACCTATGCAGACTTCTGGATTCAAGACCAAGAGTACCGAGATCCAGAAACTGGTCAGCTATTTGATCGCTCTTCACTGAATGCTGAGCTAGAGAAGATCGAAAAAACAGCTGGTATTTCTAACCCGAAAGATTTCCGAAACGAAATCGTTAACTTTGTGCTTCGTGCGAAAGCGAATAACAATGGTCAAAACCCGGTTTGGACCAGCTACGAAAAACTGCGCACAGTAATCGAGAAGAAAATGTTCTCCAATACCGAAGAGCTACTTCCGGTTATCTCATTTAATGCGAAAACCTCTTCTGAAGATCAGAAGAAGCACGACGACTTTGTCGCTCGCATGATGGAAAAAGGCTATACCGAGAAACAGGTTCGCCTACTTTCTGAGTGGTACCTACGAGTACGTAAGTCATCCTAACCCAGTATTGAGTTAGGTCGCTTGTGAAACATGAAGAGGGCTATTTCATGGCGCAATTTATAGACCGAAGGCTCAATGGCAAGAACAAGAGCGCTGTTAATCGACAGCGCTTCTTGAAGCGCCACAAAGAGCAAATAAAAGAGTCGGTAGCAGACGCAGTGAATCGACGCTCGATTACGAATACGGAAACGGGCGAAGACGTCTCTATCCCTCACAAAGACATCAATGAGCCTATATTTCATCAAGGCAAAGGTGGTGTTCGCGAACGAGTTCATCCCGGTAACGATCAATTCATTACTGGTGATAAAATTGAGCGTCCCAAAGGTGGCGGTCAAGGTAGCGGCTCTGGAGAAGGAAACGCCAGTCCAGATGGAGAAGGCCAAGACGAATTTGTATTCCAAATATCAAAAGATGAGTACCTCGATATTTTGTTTGAAGATCTCGAGCTGCCTAATCTAGAAAAAAACCAAATTGCCAAAATCACTGAATGGAAAACACACCGTGCAGGCTTTCAAACTGCCGGTATCCCTTCCAATATCGCCGTAGTTCGTTCTCTGCAACAATCTCTTGCGCGCCGTACTGCAATGACTGCTGGTAAGAAACGACTTCTTAAAGAGTTAGAAGACGAACTTGCTCGCATCAAAAATATTGAACCTGCTCAGCAGTTTGAAGAGAACCGCTTGAAGGCTGAAATTGAAGAACTGCGCAAGAAAATCGAAAGCGTGCCGTTCATCGATACCTTCGACTTACGCTTCAAGAACTATGAGAAACGCCCGGTACCATCGAGCCAAGCGGTAATGTTCTGTCTAATGGACGTATCCGGTTCGATGGACCAGGCAACGAAAGACATCGCAAAACGCTTCTATGTTCTTTTGTACTTGTTCTTAACTCGTACCTACGAGAATGTCGAAGTCGTCTTTATCCGCCACCATACCCAAGCGAAGGAAGTGGACGAGCACGAATTTTTCTACTCACAAGAAACCGGGGGTACCATTGTATCTAGCGCGCTCAAGTTAATGGATGAAATAGTAAAAGAGCGATACCCGATTGGTCAGTGGAACATATATGCAGCTCAAGCATCCGACGGTGACAACTGGGCAGATGATTCGCCAAGATGCCGGGATCTGTTAGTGAACAAATTACTTCCAAACTGTCAGTATTACTCTTACATAGAGATCACGCGGCGATCGCACCAAACTCTATGGCATGAGTACGAAAAACTCACTGAAGAGTTTCCTAATTTCGCAATGAAAAACATTCGCTCTGTGGAGGATATTTTCCCAGTCTTTCGTGAACTATTCCAAAAAGAAACGGCGTAAGGAGGCTAGCGATGAATACCGCAACGAGAAACCTCTCAGGAGAGGCGCCTAAGAAGCGTAACAGTAAAGTGTTGCCAGATGGACCAGATTGGACATTTGAGCTGTTAGAGCGATACCACAAAGAAATTAAGCGTGTCGCGGAGCATTATCGCCTAGACACTTACCCTAACCAAATAGAAGTGATTACTTCAGAACAGATGATGGATGCCTACTCAAGTATCGGCATGCCAATCAATTACAACCACTGGTCATTTGGTAAAAAATTCATTCAAACAGAGCAGAACTATAAACATGGTCAAATGGGGCTAGCCTACGAGATTGTGATTAACTCCGACCCTTGTATTGCTTATTTGATGGAAGAAAATACGGTAACAATGCAAGCACTCGTGATAGCACACGCGTGTTACGGCCATAACTCTTTTTTCAAAGGTAATTACCTATTCCAAACGTGGACTGACGCCAGTTCTATTATCGACTATCTGCTGTTCGCCAAAAAGTACTTAGCCGAATGTGAAGAACGATATGGCGTAAAAGAAGTGGAAAAGCTGCTCGACTCTTGTCACGCGTTAATGAACTTTGGTGTAGACCGCTACAAGCGTCCAGAGAAAATCTCAATTACAGAGGAAAAAGCAAGACAAGAAGAACGCGAAGCATACCTACAATCTCAAGTTAATGAGCTTTGGCGCACGGTACCAACAGCCAAGACGAAAGAGGAAGACATTAAAGAGCGATTCCCAAGCGAGCCTCAGGAAAACTTGCTCTACTTCTTCGAAAAACATGCGCCGTTGCTAGAGCCATGGCAACGTGAAGTTGTTCGGATCGTCCGTAAGATCAGTCAGTATTTTTATCCGCAAAAACAAACGCAAGTCATGAATGAAGGCTGGGCAACGTTCTGGCACTACACCATACTCAACCATCTTTATGATGAGGGCTTGGTGTCTGAAAAGTTCATTCTAGAGTTCTTACATAGCCACACCAGTGTCGTGGCTCAGCCGCCTTATAACAGTCCTTACTTTAATGGCATTAACCCCTACGCGTTAGGCTTTGCCATGTTCCGAGATATTAAGCGTATCTGCGAAGAACCAACTGATGAGGACAAGGAGTGGTTTCCAGATTTAGCAGGAACCGACTGGTTAGATGCAGTGCATTTCGCGATGCATAATTTCAAAGATGAAAGCTTTATTAGCCAATACCTTTCTCCGAAATTAATGCGTGATTTCAAGCTGTTTGCGATCAACGATGATGACCATAAGAACTTTATTGAAGTCGCTGCTATACACGATGAGATGGGTTATAAACGCATTAGAGAAACCTTAGCCGCTCAGTATAACTTATCTAATCTTGAGCCAAACATTCAGGTGTTTAATGTCGATGTCCGTGGTGATCGATCGCTTACGTTGCAGTACGTTCCTCACAACCGCATCCCACTTGATGATAGTTACGAAGAAGTTCTAAAGCACGTGTACCGATTATGGGGCTTTGATGTCATTCTCCAAGAAGTGAAAGACACCGGTCACCGAGAGGTGTTAGCGACCTGCCCTAAACGGAACCAATACGACACTAACATTTAACTAATACCGCGATACGAGTAAAACAAAAAAGGCTCCTAATTCAGGAGCCTTGTTTATTCTTAAATCTATATGAGCATTTGTTACGCTTGCTTTGCAACAATCGCGCGCACGGCTTCTAGGTCTTCGGGCGTATCAACCCCTGCCGCTGGTGCTTCTTTCGCTACCGCCACATGAATTTTTTCACCGTACCAAAGCACTCGCAGTTGCTCAAGACACTCAATCTGCTCTAATGCACTTGGTGCCCAGTTGACATACGTATTAATGAAACCAGCTCGATAAGCATAAATACCAATATGACGCATTAATGGGTTGGCAATGGTTTTGTCTTGTTTAGCAAAGTTATCGCGATCCCAAGGGATGGTTGCTCGACTAAAGTACAACGCATAGCCTTGCTCATCTGCGACAACTTTAACAGCGTTCGGGTTGAACACTTCCTCTTCCGAGTCTATTTCTACAGCTAACGTCGCCATCGGGGCTTCACACCCTGATAAGTTATCAGCAACCTGACGAATGATGGACGGCGGAATCAAAGGCTCATCCCCTTGCACATTAACAATAATGTGGTCTGACGGAATAGCCATCTTTTCAACAACTTCTGCAAGACGCTCCGTACCTGATTCGTGCTGGGGAGAGGTCATACAAACTTTACCACCAAATGACGAAACCGCTTTCGCAACACGCTCGTCATCAGTTGCAACGATGACATCTTCCGCACCCGCTTGTAGCGCTTGTTCATAAACCCACTGAACCATAGGCTTACCACCAATATCCGCTAGCGGTTTACCAGGCAAACGGCTCGATGCGTAGCGCGAAGGGATGACAACCGTAAAAGACATTAGCGTCCCTCATCCATGCTCATAGCGCGAGCTTCAGGCTCTAGCAGAACTGGAATACCCTCTTTGATCGGGTAAGCAAGGCGATCCAATTTGCAGATCAACTCTTGATTATCTTTATCGTACGTCAGCTTACCTTTGCAAACAGGGCAAGCTACAATCTCAAGTAGACGGTGATCCATAAGCCGCTTTAACCTCTTTTATTCTATTTAAAATTTGCTCTGCATCGTTTGACTCAAACTGGGCAGATACAGGCAGATACCACCAATTATCTTGCGCATAATGGCTGCACTTGACGGCATCTTTCTCGGTCATAATCACATTGGTCCCTTGTTGAGCCAATGCTTCTAATTCTTGTTGATCAAAGTCTTGATGGTCAGCAAAACCTTTTGTGACTTTAACATTTGCGTTCATCGAGTTTAGTGTATGAAAAAAACGCGGAGGATGCCCAATGCCCGCAAATGCGACGAGATCTTTCAACTCCGAGACATCCACATGTTGCTTAGTCTTAAGATTAATAGCTTTAGAGGGTGCTAAAGCCATTGCGATTTCGCCCGTATGCGCTTGACCGCCATTGGTGATGATAAAGTCGACTTCTTTAAGTCGCTCAATACCTTCACGTAAAGGACCTAATGGAATCAGGCTTTCATTCCCAAACCGGCGATTCCCATCCACAATCACTAACTCAATATCACGGCCTAACGCATAATGTTGTAATCCATCATCCGTAATTATGATATCCACATCCAAATCTAGCAGTGCTTTCACTGCATTTGAACGCACAGGATCTACCGCAACAGGTGCTCCTGTACGGCGATGAATCAACTTAGGTTCATCGCCACAATGCTTCGCTGGCGTATCTTCTTTTAGCACTAACGGATAGGCAGGAGCCTTTGCCCCATAACCACGAGAAACAACCCCCGGCTTAAAGCCCATTTGCTGTAGTTGCTCAACAAGCCACACAACAACTGGTGTTTTACCATTGCCACCAGCAGTGATATTGCCAACCACAACAACAGGTATAGGCGCATTATAAGCTTGCTTGCGGCCAGTTTGGTATTGCTTTCGCTTTGACTTGCTTATCGCTCCAAATAATAAACTCAGTGGCCACAAAAGCGGCCACAAGAGATATTTTATTGGATGGCTTTCAAACCAGATTTTTTCAATCACCGCGCTTATTCACCAAACTGAATACGGTGCAATTGTGCATACGCACCATTTTTCTCAATAAGCTCAGCGTGGTTGCCACGTTCAATGATGGCACCATCATCAACCACAAGAATTTCATCGGCTTTCTCGATTGTGGATAAGCGGTGCGCTATTACAAGTACCGTTTTGTCTTTTTGCAGCTCATCAAGTGCAGCTTGAATAGCTCGCTCGGATTCAGTATCCAAAGCTGAAGTTGCCTCATCAAGAATTAGCACTGGAGCATCACGCAATAGAGCTCGCGCAATCGCAACACGTTGGCGTTGACCACCAGACAAGCTAGCACCATTTTCACCAATCATCGCATCTAGTCCGCCATCCATCTTACTGATGAACTCCATCGCATGCGCGAGTGTTGCCGCTTTCTCGATATCACTGCGCTCGTATTGGCCATCCGTTGCGTACGCAATATTGTTTGCTATCGTGTCATTAAACAAATGAACATTTTGCGATACTAGTGCAAATTGCTGACGTAAATTCTTTAGCTCGTAATCACGAATATCATGCCCATCTAATGTGATAGATCCACTGCCAACATCATAGAAGCGGTTGAACAAGTTCGCGATGGTACTTTTACCTGAGCCAGAACGGCCAACTAGCGCCACCGTTTTTCCTCTTGGAATATCGAAGCTGACATTTTCCAATGCTGGTTTTTCTGCGCCAGTGTAAGTAAAGCTTACGTTTTTAACCGAAACATCGCCATTTGCGCGTTCAACTGTCAACTTACCTTCGTTTTTCTCAGGCTCGAGGTCAATTAACGCGAAGAGCGTTTGGCTCGCGGCCATACCACGTTGGAACTGAGAAGTAACGTTAGTCAGCGCTTTAAGTGGGCGCATCAGACCAAACATTGCAGAGAACACAACAGTAAATGTACCTGGAGTCAGTTGCTCTTTAATCGAATCAATACTTGCTAAATAAAGAACGGCAACAATTGCAAGTGATGCAATCATTTGGATGATAGGGTTAGCCGCCGCTTGAGCCGTCACCAACTTCATGCTTTGTTGACGCATTTGGTTGCTGACTTTTTCAAATCGTTGACGTTCGATGTCTTGGCCGCCATAGCTCAACACAACTTTATGGCCTTTCAGCATCTGCTCTGCTGATGCAGTTACGTTACCCATCATGGTCTGCATATTTTTGGATATTTTTCTAAAACGTTTAGAAACAACACCAATACCCCATGCCACAACGGGAGCAACAGCAAACAGCACTAGCGACAATTGCCAGCTGTTGTAAAACATCAAGACTAACAGACCAATGATACTTGCGCCTTCACGGACAATGCTCACCAACGCTTGGCTAGTTGCCGCTGACACTTGCTCTGAGTCGTAGGTTATACGCGACAATAAATTGCCCGTCTTTTCCTTATCAAAGTAAGACACCGGCATATGCATAAAGTGATTGAACACCATGCGACGGACTTGCATAACTACGTTGCCAGATACCCAACTCAAACAGTAGGTGGAGACAAATCCACTTATGCCACGAATGAACATCATAGCAAAAATAATCAATGGAAGCGTGCGTAAAAAATCAGACTCAGCGTTCCCAAAACCTTCATCGAGTAGCGGTTTTAGCAAGGAAATCATATAAGTATCTGATATTGCATTAATAACTAATGCTAAAACAGCAACGATTAGGCCAGATTTATAAAGGCGTATAAATTGCCAGAGACGCTTAAACGTCTGCCAAGTCGTTTCATCAGTATTTGTTGACATAGAAGTGCTTTGTTTTCTTACATTAAGGCATTCATTCTACTCTGTTAGCGCTCATATGCCTATCCCTAGAACGTACACTAAGTTTGCTAACGTATAAGACTGCCACTTTTACCCAGTAGATCTCCAATGTGTCATTGGCTAACCTACTCTGACTCAACTGATATTCAATCTTAAATATGAAAATTGGGGGATCAAGCCTCATCGTGAAGCAAACTTGACCATCGTACCTGTTCATCTACTGATAAACATTAATAAATGTGTTATGTCCACTTAGAGAAAGTCTTTTAGTCTTTTATATTTCGCTCTATACTCTTGATATGTTCATTCTTATTTACAATAAAAAATATGCAAGTCATTCCCATTGTTCATTGCTTTGATAACAACTATGTTATTCCTGCTGCAGTAGCATTCTATTCTTTGCTTGAGAAATCAGATAAAAACTACAAATACCAGATATATGTCTTACATGAAGATATTACGCTGCTAAATCAAGAAAAATTAAAAAAAACCATACAAAAATTCAAAAACTCAGAACTTATTTTCATTAATTTCAATGAAAATGTCGACTTTGAAAATGATTGGAAAAACATAAAGACAAAAGGTCATTACTCTAAAGCTATGTTTTACAAACTTAGTATTTCAAGTTTAATTAAAGAACATAAAAAAATGATCGTATCTGATGTCGATGTTATTTACTTAAATGACATTTCAAAAGATTTTATAGAATATAATAACAACGATGATAATAATTATATATCAGGGGTATTCTCCGTAGATAAGATCCTAAGCTATAATGATGTTTATAAAAAGAGTTTTTCTAATGAAGAGATTAGCCAACTGAAAATAGGTGCTGGATACTTTTTTATGAATGCCGATCTCATTAGAAAAGATAATTTAGAGAAAAGGTTTAAAGACTACCTCGAAAAAAACTCTCACAGATTAATACAGCCAGAACAAGACGTTCTAAACTTCTGTTGTCACCCTAGAGTTGGAAAATTACCCTTAAGAAACATGGTTTGTAACTATGTGTATAGTATGTATGACAGAAAAGAGTTTGTGGATGAGGTTAACTATACTAAAGAAGAATTATTGGATGCATATGATAATCCGATTCAACTCCATTACGCATCAAGAGTAAAACCATGGAACAAATTAGATTCTATAAAAGCTAACTTGTGGTTAGAATGTATACTTAAGACCGAGTTTTTCGAAGACTACTTTTCTAGCTTAGAGCAACTAGCCAGACCAAATGGTGAAAAGAAACTATTTAGTTTTACACTACCATTAAAAAAGAATAAAAAATTCAGGTTGGATATATTAAAAATAAAAAGCTAAAACTTACAGACCTAATTCGACATTAGGTCTTTTTATATTAGTTCCGCTACGCAGCATCTGCCTATACCAAGGCTCAAATGTATCGCTACGTTTGGTTTCTGAGCGCCAATTATCACGGTGAATAAAGAAGCTTACCTGACCACCCTCACCAGTATCAAGCCAAGTAACGCCAAGCTTTCGGTATGAAGCAACGACATTTTCCGCTGGCATTCCCCATCGATTGTTTTTTGCTAAAGAAGCAACTGCCACACTCGGGCTCACCGCCTCAATAAATCGAGGATTCGATGAACTTTTACTCCCGTGGTGAGGGACTAGCATCACATCGCTTTGTAACTTTCCGGGTTCTCTAAGCAAAATCCACTCGCTAATGGCCTCAATATCACCAGTAAAAAGCATACTAAAGTTAGAAATAGGGTCAGTAAGTCGTAATACACAGGAGTGCGGATTATACGCACGTTGAACAAGTGCAGGAGGCCAGAGCACTTCCATGTTTAATCCTTGCCATTTCCATTGGTCGCCTCTAGTGCAAGGCTCATATTCGATAAAGAATTGACTACTAAGTTTACGCTGTGGAGAAAAGGCATCTTCAATGAAAAAGCGGCCGCCTGCGTGATCATTATCGGAATGGCTTAGAATCAGTGTATCTATGCTTTCATAACCTCGTTGATGCAAAACCGGAGTGACGACCTGCTCTGCGATACTGCCGCTTTGCCATGCTTTACCAGTGTCATACAGCAACACCTTGTCGTCTTTTTCTACAACCACTGCAAGGCCATGACCTACATCTAATACATCGATACGCCAATGCGGTTCATACTCCGCTGCAAACTTGATACTAATAACGATGCCGAGTAACAAATACCACGCGTAATGAGACATGAACCGTTGAAATATTAAGCAAACCACTATCACCATAACCAGCATTGTCATTCCATGCTAATGGGTTGCCAAGAACCTACTGCGTACTGTATTGACGTGCTCAATGGCTGTAATGACCAGTCCACCAAATGCCACAGAGGCTTCGCTATCATTTCAAGAAACAAAGATGAGAACAGGGCTAGAAACATCAAAGGTACAACGATAAATCCGAACCAAGGAATAAATACCAAGTTGTAGGCTATTGAGGACAAACTAAAACCGGAGAAGAAATGGCCACTAACAGGTACGATTAAAGCGCTCAACATCAATTGAGTAAGCAATAACGCTTTTAATCGCGCTTTCCAACCTCCCCTTTGATGTCGAATCAAATTAATTGCGAACAATACCGCACAAACGGAGAGGTACGATAACCAAAAGCTCATACTGTAGGATGCAAAAGGTTGGACAAGCAGTTGTAGAGATACTGCAAGCAAAAGAACTCGCCAAGAAGTCCAGTGCACCAGAGTATACTTCAGGAGAACGTAAACAACGCATACCGACACTGCTCGCGTAGTAGGCAGAGAGAAATCCGCTAACCAAGCGTAGGCAACAGCGAAGATCAGCCCATATAAGCTAGGTAACAACTGGTATTGGGGTAATAGATAACGAACGGTACCGCCCACGACTAGCCCAAAAGTAAACGCCATACCAATATGTAAACCAGAAATGGAGACCAAATGCAGTAAACCACTGTCCCTGAGCGCTTGCCAATCTTCCTTAGACAACCAAGAACGGTCAGCAAAAACTAACGCACTTATTAACGAGAAATGATGAAGGGAAGACACATCATCAGCGACATCGGCAATAATG
Organism: Vibrio sp. 1159; assembly: GCF_033340395.1. Lineage (NCBI taxonomy): Bacteria > Pseudomonadati > Pseudomonadota > Gammaproteobacteria > Vibrionales > Vibrionaceae > Vibrio > Vibrio sp. 1159. The sequence goes on from NZ_JAWOWL010000011.1 coordinate 111,867, forward strand.
GATTGACGCAGAGATACATTAGAACGAACAATCCACTTAGCATCTTTGTTAACAACCGCTCGGGCGATAATATTTTTACCCATCGCGTGCTTTTCAGCATCAAAGCCAGCTTCGTTGCGTAGACCTGTAATCGGCTTTAACGAGATGGATGTCGTAAACTCACTGTTAACATCGAGTGGAAAAGGCGTAATAAGACGGATTTTAGGTTTAAGAAAAGGTAACAGAGTTTGAGAATTTACCGCTTCTATAGCGACAATACCTTCATAACCGTGACTTATTTGCGTAAAAGGGCTGTCAACTTTACCAATTATGGTAATATTCTCCCCTGCTTGAAAAAGGGCTTGTCTCTGAGACTCCAATACATTGCCGTGGACGATGACAACCATAAAGCCCGCAATTGCGCCTATGCTAATTAAGCCACGACGTAATTTGATTATTGAGCCAGTGGTTATTATTCCCAGCAGCAACCAACGCCAATCTGGTATTGTCGGCCACCAAGCTGACGAGATTACGCTCGCTACAAATAACGCCAAGGTCCAACTTTTTTCTGAGAGAGTCATGCTGTCCTATGCCTAGAAAGCTGATAAAACGCTTCATGCCAGATCATGAATTGATCAAACGCCAAAAAGCATTGAAGGTCTTCGGCAATGTGTTGTACAACCCAAACTTGTGGTGCTTAAACCGCCGCTCGGCATCAGGGGCTTTTGCTGTCGGGTTATTTATGGCTTTTGTTCCGCTGCCGAGCCAAATGATCATGGCCGCTGGTTTGGCCATTATGTTGGGTGTCAATCTGCCCCTCTCCGTCGCTTTGGTATGGATCAGCAATCCTATCACTATGCCTGTGCTATTTTACTTTGCGTACAAGCTAGGTGCTCTAGTGATGCGTCTTCCCCCGCAACCTTTTCACTTTGAACTATCGTGGGAATTCATCATGCAGCAAATGAGCACCATTGGACCTCCATTTCTATTGGGCTGCGCAATTTGTGGGGTTGTATCCGCGATTATTGGCTACTTCGGAATTCGAGGGCTTTGGCGCTACTCAGTGGTACGGAGCTGGCAAAAACGCAAAATAAGATAAGACCTTACTGCGTAAAAATCAGCATTTGAGCTATCAGTTGAGGGGCATCTAACAGTTAGAATGAAACGCGATGTTACTCAAGTCGGATAAATACAAAAAAGGACCGAATTCGGTCCTTTTTGTTTTTCGCATACTGTAAAACAATCAGCTATTTAGAACTCAGTACAGCCGCCGGATTCAACCTTGCGGCACGCGAAGCAGGATACCACGTCGCAAGTAAACTAAGCACTATAGCCGTCACTGACACCAATGCCACATCTGGCCAGTGTAGTTGTGATGGTAAGAAGTCGACGAAGTAAATATCACCCGATAAAAACTGATGACCAATTAAGCTCTCTAACCCTTTAATTAACGGAGTCAGGTTTAACGCCACTAAGACACCGATAACACTGCCGACGAGACTGCCAAATACACCAGAGAATACACCTTGCCAAACAAAGATCCGTTTGATTAGGCTATCTTTTGCTCCCATTGTTCGCAAAATTGCAATTTCCGCCGCTCGGTCTTTCACTGCCATCATCAACGTAGACACAATATTAAAACATGCCACGCCAATCACCAGTACCATCACCAAGTACATAATGGTGCGCACGAGCTGAATATCGCGATACAAAAAACCAAACTTTTGCTGCCAGCTTTTCAAATACACGTAAACATCAACCATGCTACCAACCTCGCGAACAATAGAAGGCGCATTGAGAACATCGTCAGTTTTTAGTGAAATGCCTGTGACCCCTTCCCCTAACCTCGCGTATTGCTGCGCATCAGCTAATGGTACTAACGCTAGAGAGTGGTCGATTTGGCCATTCAACGTTAAGAACCCTGACACCTTCACGCGCACACGCTTAGGAGCCTGCACTTTATTTGCGCCGCCTGTTTGCGGAATCATTAACGTAACATAATCCCCCACGGCGACATTTAGCTCGTTTGCTACACCTCGGCCTAAGATCACTTGCTGCTGACCGGCATAAAAGTTTTGCCAAGCTGCTTGGTCAATAAAATTCGATAAGCTCGACACCGCTTGCTCGAAAGTAGGCTCTACACCACGAACTTCTATCGCTTTTAGCTTACTGCCTTTTTCTGCCAAGCCCGTAAAACGAACGTACGGTGCTGCCGCAACAACATGTTCATGTTTTAGAGCTTGATTCATCGTTTTGGTGTAGTCCTGAAGTGGTCCATTAACACCTTCTAACTCGCCGTGTGGAATCACAGACAACACACGCGATTGCAGCTCGCGCTCAAAGCCATTCATTGCAGACAAACCGATAATGATCACAGCAACGCCAACCGCAATACCAATGGTCGAAGAAAGCGATATGAAAGACACCATCTTGTTGCGCTTTTTCGCTCGACTGAAGCGACCACCAATCATCAAAGCTAAAGAGGTAAACAAAACTAGCCCTCCGCAGATGCTGTATCAGTCACAAAACGATCTACGAGCAAACCATCTTGCATGTGCATTTGACGATCCATTTTTGCTGCCAGCTCTTTGTCATGCGTGACAACCAAAAATGCAATGTTTGACTCTTTATTGAGCTCGCGCATCAAATCATAGATAGACAGTGCCGTATTGTGATCTAAGTTCCCCGTAGGTTCATCAGCCAAGACCAGATCAGGTTTATTCACCAATGCACGCGCAATCGCAACACGCTGACGCTCACCGCCCGATAACTCGGAGGGTCTATGTTGCATCCGATGACTCAAACCAACTTTATCTAACAGCGCTTTAGCCGCCTGTTTTGCATCCGCTCCTTTAGCACCGCCAATCATCAGTGGCATCGCCACATTTTCAAGCGCAGTAAAGTCAGCCAATAAGTGATGAAACTGGTATACAAAACCAAGGTGCTTGTTGCGTAATGCCGCCTGTTTGTTCGAGCTCAAAGCTGATAAGTTTTGCCCTAGAAAATCAACTTCACCATGAGTTGCGTCATCTAACGCACCTAAAATATGCAATAAGGTACTTTTTCCCGAACCAGAAGAGCCAACAATAGAAACCAACTCCCCTTTGTCGATATCGAAACTTACGCCTTTCAACACTTCCGTATCTAACGAACCCTCTCGGTAGACTTTACGAATATCACGACATTCTAATAGCTTATTCATAGCGAAGTGCCTCAGCAGGTTTAACAGAAGATGCTCGATAAGAAGGATAAAGCGTAGCAGCAAGGCTAAGAGCAATCGCCAACACCACCACTAAAAGAATTTGCAGTGAATCAATCAAGATGGGTAGATGACCACCAAAGCTGAATAGCGCCACACCAGCAGATTCAAGAATCGCATTTAGATTAAGTGACAAGATCACGCCCGCGGCGCCACCAACAATCGCGCCAATTACACCACTGCTTGCACCTTGCACCATGAAAATGGTCATCACTTGAGATTGAGTCATGCCTTGAGTTTTCAATATTGCGACTTCTGATTGCTTCTCCATTACTACCATGATTAAAGCGGAGATAATATTGAATGCAGCGACACCCACAATTAGACCTAGCATAAGTCCCATCATGTTCTTTTCCATTTTCACCGCTTGGAAAAGCTCACCACGCTGTTCGCGCCAATCACTCCATTCCCATCCATCAGGCATGGGTTGGTCAGCAAAATCCGTCACCATAAATGGGTCAGAGAAAAAGACACGCCAACCAGAAACCGTGTCTTTAGGGAAACGCATCAGCTTAGACGCATCCGTCATGTTCACAATCATTAATTGACCATCAACGTCCGATCCCGTATTGAAAATGCCTGAGACAGTGAAGTTTCGCTGGCTAGGAATACGACCAAGTGGGGTAAACTGCGTCGCGTTGGTCACCATCAAGCGTACTTTATCCCCGATTGAGACCTTTAGTGAACGTGCCAAACTGTGACCCATAAATACATTGTAGTCACCTGCTTGAAGTGACGATAATCGTCCGGCAATCAAATGGTTGCTAATCGGATCGCCTTTCTTAGGTTCAATACCGATGAGGTAACCAGCCGTCAGCTGTGCAGAACTCTGAATAACAGCCTCTCCTCTAACGATAGGCTCCGGCTGGGATTCACTCGACATCGCTTGAACAAATGGAGGAGCAGACTCGGTCATAGGTGTTTTTCCATCGTGTTGCGAAACAACGGCATGAGGTAGCACACCTAAAATGCGTTCTTTTAACTGCGATTCAAACCCGTTCATCACAGAAAGAACCGTCACCAACGCCATTACACCGATCGTAATACCCGCCGTCGACATATAAGAAACAAATCGGCTGAACCTATCTCCAGAGCGTCCCCGAAGATACCTTAAGCCAATAAACAATGAGATAGGATGATACATATAAGACAAACCAACTGGTTGTTTTGATATAAAGCTTTAGCGGATTATCTTACCTTACTCTTCTCATTAAGAAGACAAGAGAATCGCTAAATTTGTCAACGACATGCAATAAGTCTGTATTTAGGGCAAAAAGTTCAAGGACAAATCGGCTAAACTTGATAACTTCATTCAGTTAGCGATAATCAGTGCCCTATTTCTCTTTGTTTGTTGAGTGAACAGGGAGCGCTCACAGGCAAAAGGATGACTATATGACAGAGCAAGAATACTTTACCGTCCATCATAACCTCACCATCAACGTCGAAACGTTAAGTGAGGACTTTGCTTTGCCAGATGAAGAAACGTTTGTCTCCGAAATTCCAGCACCATTTATTGTCGCCAGTGAATTTAGTCACTTAGATATGTTGGCAGACAACGCGCGTCTAGAGCTGAAAAACAAAGAGTTAAAGCATGTGATCAACTTGCTTGATACGCAAAACGCGAAACTTAACCTCTTGTTGAGCTTTATGCTTTCACAACAAGATGACGCCTCCATTCGCTATCAAACGACGCAGTTTGGTGCTAGTCAACTCAGTTTCCGCTCAGATACAGCGTTAACTACTCAACAACTCGTTCGTGTTAAACTGTTCCTCGATCACCCTGCTGCGGCGATTTACTGTTACGCTCAAGTAGAAGAATGTGATGCTTCAGAGCAAGATTTCATTATCACGCTTAGATACAAGATGCTCCGAGAATCTGATCAAGATTTACTGATAAAGGCGGCACTGTATCAACAACAAAAACTTTTACGTCAGCGCTCGATGGAGCGAGATAAAAAATAATTCCTATGACAAAAGCAACGATTCTTTCCGTCACCAATCCTTCAGAGCGTGGCGACAAAAAACAGCTAGGTAATTTGCCGGGCGCAGCTCTACCTCTAGCCATTGCAGAGCTGGCCAAACAGCATTCGAGTCACTCGCTACTCGTTGTGCCTGACCCGCAAATTGCTTTAAAGCTTCAGGCAGAGATTGAGCAATTCACCGACCAAACGGTAAGCCTGTTCCCCGACTGGGAAACGCTGCCTTACGATAACTTTTCTCCGCATCAAGAAATCATCTCTGAACGTATCGCACGCCTATACCAACTGCCAAGTCAACGTGATGGCATAACCATCGTCCCGGTCAGTACCGTATTGCAACGCCAATCGCCACGTGATTTTTTGTTGCAACACACTTTAATGGTGAAAACTGGTGATCGGCTCTCGCTAGAGAAGTTACGTGTACAACTTGAAAATTCAGGCTACCGCCATGTAGATCAAGTATTTGGACCAGGTGAATATGCAAGTCGTGGGTCTATTCTGGATCTCTTTCCTATGGGCAGCAATGACCCGTACCGCATCGACTTCTTTGATGATGAAATAGATACCATTCGCACGTTTGATCCAGAGAACCAACGCTCTATCGACGATATTCAGCAAATCCAATTGCTGCCTGCACATGAGTTCCCAACCACTAAAGAAGCGATTGAAGATTTCCGCACACGTTGGCGCACCCAGTTCGACGCACGCCGCGAGCCTGAATCAATCTACATGCAAGTGACCAAAGGCACGTGGCCCGCTGGTATTGAGTATTGGCAGCCGCTGTTTTTTGACCATACCGAGACTTTATTTGAATATTTGCCAGAAGACTCTCAAGTCATCACATATGGTGATATCGAATCTGCGGTCGATACTTTCTTAACCGATGTCGAATATCGATACGACCAGAAAAAAGTTGATCCGCTGCGTCCTCTTTTGACTCCTGAACAGCTTTGGTTGAAAAAAGACGAACTTTTCAGTCAACTAAAACAGCTCCCTATCGCTCAATTGAGCCTAGATAAAGTGGTTAAGCGTGCCGGTCGTCAAAATCTACCAGTACAATCGTTAGCCGAGCTTGGCGTTCAACAACAAAATAAAGAGCCGCTCTCGCGCCTTCGTCAGTTTAGTGAGCAATTCAGCGGCAAAATCGTTTTCTCGGTAGAGTCAGAAGGTCGTCGTGAAGCACTAACGGAGCTGTTGCAAGGCATCAAAGTTCGGCCAGTCGTACATGGCTCACTTTACCAAGCTCTAGACTCGGGTGATCGATTCAGCTTGATCTTAGGCGCAGCAGAGCATGGTTTCATTCACGAAGAGCTGAACTTCGCTCTGATCTGTGAAAGTGATCTACTCGGTGACCGTGTTATCCAGCGACGCCGCAAAGATAAAAAAGCCGTCAACAGTGACACCGTTATTCGCCATCTTGCGGAACTAAAACCCGGTCAACCTGTGGTTCATATTGATCACGGTATTGGCCGCTACATCGGTTTACAAACACTTGAAGCCGGTGGCATGAAAACGGAATACGTCACCCTTGAGTATCAAAACGATGCCAAGCTCTACGTGCCAGTTTCATCACTGAATCTTATCAGCCGTTATTCTGGCGGCGCTGAAGAGAGTGCGCCACTGCATAAATTAGGTGGTGAAGCGTGGGCAAAAGCACGTCGTAAAGCGGCAGAAAAAGTGCGTGATGTCGCGGCAGAATTGCTGGATGTGTATGCTAAACGAGAATTAAAACCTGGCTTCAAATTTGAGCTAGATCGTGGGCAATACGCAACATTTAAAGCAACATTCCCGTTTGAAGAAACAGATGACCAAGCGATGGCCATCAATGCCGTCTTGTCAGACATGTGCCAGGCAAAAGCGATGGATCGCTTAGTGTGTGGTGACGTGGGCTTTGGTAAAACGGAAGTCGCTATGCGCGCAGCATTTGTCGCAACGGATAACAGTAAACAGGTCGCCGTACTCGTACCAACAACCTTGCTTGCTCAGCAGCATTTCGAAAACTTCCGTGACCGTTTTGCCAACTTACCAATCCGAGTTGAAGTACTGTCTCGTTTTAAATCTGCCAAAGAACAAAAAGTCATTCTGCAAGACGTTGCCGATGGTAAAGTAGACATTGTCGTTGGTACGCATAAGCTGCTTTCGAGCGACATTAAATTCAAAGATTTAGGTTTGTTGATCGTTGATGAGGAACACCGCTTCGGGGTTCGTCAAAAAGAAAAAGTCAAAGCAATGCGTGCGGATGTGGACATTCTTACCCTCACCGCAACACCAATTCCACGCACACTGAATATGGCAATGAGTGGCATGCGAGACCTGTCGATCATCGCGACACCTCCTGCACGCCGTTTAGCCATTAAAACCTTTGTTCGACAAAAAGAAGAGCCAGTGGTCCGTGAAGCGGTACTGCGTGAAATTATGCGTGGTGGTCAGGTTTACTTCCTGCACAATCAGGTTGAAACCATTGAAAAAACGGCAGAAGACTTACAGAAACTCATCCCAGAGGCACGTATTACCGTGGCTCATGGTCAAATGCGCGAGCGCGAACTTGAGCGAATCATGAATGACTTCTACCATCAGCGCTTTAATGTGTTGGTGTGTACAACCATCATCGAAACCGGTATCGACGTACCAACGGCAAATACCATAATCATGGATCGTGCGGACAATCTTGGCTTGGCGCAGTTGCATCAATTGCGTGGCCGTGTTGGACGTTCGCACCATCAGGCCTATGCTTACTTATTAACGCCACATCCAAAAGCCATGACCAAAGATGCCATCAAGCGTCTTGATGCGATTGCTTCACTAGAAGACTTAGGTGCTGGCTTTACGTTAGCAACCCACGATTTAGAAATCCGTGGTGCTGGTGAGCTGCTTGGTGATGAGCAAAGTGGGCAAATTCAATCCGTTGGTTTTACACTTTATATGGAAATGCTGGAACAAGCAGTGCAAGCATTAAAAGAAGGCAAGGAGCCATCTTTGGATGAGCTGCTTCGTGAGCAAACTGAAGTGGAAATGCGAATCCCAGCGCTCTTACCAGATGATTACATTCCGGATGTAAACACACGACTGTCGATGTACAAACGCATTGCGAGTGTCACAAGCAGTGATGAACTATCAGAGCTAAAAGTGGAACTGATTGATCGCTTTGGTTTGCTTCCAGACGCAACAAAGAACTTACTTGCCGTCTCAGAATTGAAAATTTCGGCTGGTAGTTTAAAAGCGAAAAAGATAGAAGCCCATGATAAAGGTGGATTTATCGAGTTTTACCCTGATGCTGACATAAATCCAGCGTATTTAGTTAAACTGCTGCAATCACAGCCGCAAAAATTTGCAATGGAAGGTCCAACTAAGTTCAAGTTTAGCGTACCATTGGTGGACCGACGTAAACGCATTCAGTTTGTTCAAGACTTACTGAATGATTTTAAACAGAATTTATTACCAACGAGCTAATAGTCGAATGAGAATACTGATCCCATTATTGCTTCTATGTGTCTCAATGCCCTCTTGGGCACAGCGCCAATTTGATATTGAAGTGATCATTTTCAAGCGAGCAGTCGACGCTGAAAGCACAACAGAATCTTGGCCGAATCAACTGCCAAAAATCGATATGGAAAATGTCGGTAGCCTAGAGAGTGAATCCTACCGCCGCTCTAAAGGCGTGACACTTTTGCCAAGTTCTTCTTTCCGTCTCAACGCGCAAGAAGCGGCACTAAATAATCATGCCGGCTTTAAAGTGCTTAAACACGTAGCCTGGCGTCAAGGTGACCGAGGTAAATCTAGCGCCCCAATTTTCCGCATCGTTGGCGGGCGAGATTTCTCTGATTCTTATCAAGCAGATGGCCGCCCAATCAATGGCAATCAAACATTTTCCAGCGACGGTTACAGTGAAGAGACGGTCAATGGTCCTTTATATGAACTAGATGGTCGATTCCAAATATACGTACAGCATTACCTCTTCGCCGAAACAACACTAGATCTGCGCGAACCAAGTGTTAGAGAGGTGCGTTTTGAACCAACCTCAACTGAGCAATTGGCGGATGACTTAGGTGAAGTAGATGGTAGCGTCCAAGTCGGTAACTTGGCAGAAATATCGCCGACAGTAACCGAAGAGAAATTCCTGAAGAGTTATCGAATGGTTCAAAAACGTCGTATGCGTAGCAGCGAGACTCATTACCTAGATAACCCGTTGATGGGTATGATCATTCAAGTTCGTCGGGTTCGATAAGCACGAGCGGTTCGACAAAGCGCAGCAAAGCTGCGCTTTGTTTTTATCTGCTATACCTCAGTTATTCCTAACCAACGCAGAGCAAGGAAAATAGCTGCGTTCAAGTATAAATAGACAGCTTTCAATTTACTTACACTCAACATGGAAGTCGTATTAGTTCATGAGTCCAGACTTTGAAATCATTGCGCCCCGCTTAGCGCTCAAGCTCATCCCTGCTGAAGAAGCACATTCACTACAACGATTACTTGCAGAATCCCCTTCGCTGCACCAATGGCTTGACTGGTGTGATAAAAACGTCACATTGAAAACCGCGCAGGACTTTCTGTTGGCAACCCGTCTTAACTGGGTCAAAACTGAGGCTTTTGGTTTCGGTATCTATGAGCGGCAAAGTAACACTTTGGTTGGAATGGCAGCGGTTAATGAGTTATATCATACGTTTAATATGGCGAGTATTGGTTACTGGGTTGCCGACCGCTATCAACGGCAAGGCTATGCCCAAGAAGCCGTTAAAGCCTTAGCAGAATTCTGCTTCGCAAAGCTAAGTTTAACTCGACTAGAGATTGTTTGTGACCCCGACAACGAAGCTAGCCAAGCCTTAATTGAGTCCGTCGGTGCACAAAAAGAAGCCATCGCCAGAAACCGGTTTATTTTTCAGGGTAAGCCTAAAGATGGCGTTGTGTTCTCACTTTTACCGACAGATCTAACATAAACAAAAAGCCACCGACTTGCGGTGGCTTCTGCATTTTTTAAGATACAACACATCCACACAGAGTGGATTTAAAACCTTAGTGCAGCTTAAGGTTTGGACGCAGCACGCGATTAATGCGGCCGACGAGCATCATCAGACCGGTTTTGAATACACCATGCAACGCCATTAGGTGCATGCGATACAATGAGATGTAAACGACACGAGCAATACGGCCTTCTACCATCATCGACCCTTTAGTTAGGTTCCCCATCAGACTACCAACGGTTGAGAAGCGACTTAGAGACACTAATGAACCGTGATCTTTATATACATAGTCTTTCAACTCGCGCCCGTTGATCTTCGCGACGATGTTACTAAATGCCTGGCTTGCCATTTGGTGTGCAGCTTGAGCGCGTGGCGGCACGAACGAACCGTCAGACTGGGTGCATTGTGCTAAGTCACCAATAACAAAGATGTCATCATCTCGTGTTGTCTGTAGTGTGTTTTTCACTACAAGCTGATTGATACGGTTCGTTTCTAAGCCAGCGATATCTTTAATAAAGTCTGGAGCTTTGATACCTGCAGCCCAAACCATGATTTGAGCTGGGATTTTCTCACCATCTTTTGTAGTAAGGCCATCTTTTTCAGCTTTAGTCACCATAGTGGCGGTGCGCACGTTTACGCCCAACTTCACCAACTCTTGATGAGCAGCAGAAGAAATACGTGGAGGTAACGCTGGTAAAATACGCTCACCTGCTTCAATCAGATTGACGTTCAACTTGCTAGAATCAAGATCACCGAAGCCATAAGTGCGCAGCTCTTTAACAGCATTATGTAACTCAGCTGATAGTTCAACGCCAGTTGCACCAGCACCAACAATCGCAATATCGACCGTACCGTTACCGTTTTTCGCGTGCAGCTTTAGGAACTCGTTGTTCATTTCTGTACGGAAACGGTGTGCTTGCTCAGGGCTGTCTAGGAAAATACAGTTTTCACGAACGCCAGGCGTGTTGAAGTCGTTTGATGTCGAGCCAATCGCCATCACTAGAATGTCGTATTCTAGCTCACGGCTTGGCATAAGAAGTTCACCGTGTTCGTCTTTAAGCTCACTTAAGATGATAACTTTACGTTCACGGTCGATGTCTTGAAGACTACCCATTTGGAAGTCGAAGCTGTGGTTTTTTGCATGAGCTCGATAGCTCAGTGCATCTACTCCTTCGTCCAAAGAACCTGTAGCAACCTCATGCAATAATGGCTTCCACAAGTGGCTCGCTTTTCGATCGACTAGCGTAATTTGCGCACGGTTTTTGCGACCTAGAGTTCGACCAAGCTTAGTTGCCAACTCAAGACCACCTGCACCGCCGCCTACAACGATAATGCGTGTCACAATGATTTTCCTCTACAAAAATGAATATATGGGGTTCAGCTCGATGCATGACTCACAAACATTTGTGGCATCCATCCAACCGATGAATTCTTGGTTCTTAGAGGTGTCTCAATTACTTGGATTAAAAAACTACCACCCACTTTGATTCTTTATCTATCAATGACTTGTCAGGGTTTGGCATGTTTATCTGGTACGCATACGGCGCCAGAAGTTTTTGGGCAAGTTTATTACTCGCTCTCAATTTTTTTTGATATTTATCAAATTATTTTAGTCCGGTTCATTATATAGAGACCAACTTTGAAGGCAACCAAAATCCGTGTAACGAGTACGGATTGACTACTTTTCGACTACTCTACAACAAGGTGTTCGTGCTACATAGGAGGTAAGTAAGAAAACGGTAAGGAGAACACAATATTCAAAGCGTTAAACCAAGAAAATGTGCCTTTCAAAGAGACAGTGGCTCGGCATACTCAAGAGAAGGAATCGCAGCAAAGCAGCCGATAAAAACGCCGCTTTACTGTCTACACTCAACATTAGTAAGTATTTTTAAATGCCTTTATCGCTTGTAAATGATGAGAGATTTTTTTGAACTTATGAGACTGAGTTTCATCCCAAATGATTTGATAGTGTTTTTCTAACTCAGCTGCCGTTTTCGAATTGTCATGCACTTCATCATCTTTAGAGAGAATCACTAAGCAGTGCGCTTGATTTTTCGCTCGGAACTGATCAACACATTTTGTTGCGATATCTTCGTACTCTTCTGGGCGATCGATTCGACCAGCCATCGTTTTTTCTGGGTGCAAGTTCGGGTTGAACATCACTTGCTTGATACCGCATAGAAAACCAATTCGCTCAGACCAGTAACCACCTAAACCTACCCCACAGATTAACGGGTTTGGGTCATCAGATTGATCGATAACTTTAGACACTTCTTTTAACAAGTGTTGCATGTCGTGCTTTGGGTGAAGGGTGCTGTAATTGATAAAACGAACGTCGTCGTCGATAAATTGCAGTTGAAGAACTTTTTCGTGGTTACCCGGGCTTGTACTGTCAAAGCCGTGTAAGTAAATAATCATGTGTACCTCTCCCTGTGTGTATCTGGTACTTTTATTAAAACTACCACTATTTCCTTACTGTTAAAGGGGAAAATATCACGAGTTCTCAAAACAGTGATCTTCCATACACAATGAGCCTTTCAACTCATACGCACTGTTTAAGTATTGTTCAGTTCCCCACAATTTATAGGCAAGTAGATACCAGAGCATCGCCATCACCAAGGTTCTTGGTTGCCAAGCGTGTACACCTCTCAGCCAAAGAGACACATCTTCGATACCTCGAATTTGGCAATACTGCTTTACCGCTTCTTCCACAGGCGCATTCGCGACCTGAATAGTTAAGGTCAAATCTAGCCTAGGGTCAGCAATCCCGGCATACTCCCAATCAATGACTTTCACCCCACTCTCCCCTCGCACTAGGTTGTAACACCCCAGATCGAAGTGACATAGGGCAAGCGGAACAGGTGCAACGTTCGGTTCCGTGCGCCACTTCATGTACAAAGCCTCAAACTCCGTACCCACATACTGACCATCAAGCTCAAGCCAATAATGATCGATGCGAGAAATATATGAAAATGGAACCAAAGGAATTGCGCTTATCGGATATTGATGAATCTTCGCCGCAATGGATAATAAATCGCTTAGTGCTAAGCCTGACTCCGTCAGTGCCTCTCCTTCTATCCATTCCACCAGCAACCCTTGCTCATGAATAAAAACTGGCTTGGGGCCAATTTCCAATGAAGAGACTGCATTCAGCACTTGATATTCACTGTGACGAGAAATTGAAAAAGCCTTGCAGACATGACTGGTCGGTCGCCAGATGTATGCAAGGCCTTGAGAAGATTCCAACCGCCAACAGCGGTTGGTTAGCCCCCCGGTAACAGTTTGTACTTTTACCGGAGGCTCCGTAAAGAAGCCATCGAGAGCATTAAGACTCGGATCTAACTGTTTTGCTTGTTGCCAAGAAAACCATGCCATTGATGACTTCTCCACCCTGTTCGATTAAAGACCGAATAGGCTCTTAGATTGCGCTTTACGAATTTCAGTTTCATCCGCCCACTCAATCAAACCTGTTTCTAGGTCCATTAGGCGCATGGTCATCTTGTAGTATACATCTTTATCGCTACCTGCATTTTTCACAATGCTAGATAGGTTGCCGTAAAGCATGTATTGAGCACCAACCATTTTACCAAATTGGATCGCTGTGCTTTGGTTAACAAGCTCATCCGTGTTTTGGAAGTTAAGTTGTTCACGCACAGACTCAACACGATCCATATCAACAAAGCGGAACTTACCTGAGTTCAACATCTTAGTAGAGATCGTGTCAGTAATGGATTCAGTGTCAATATGTTCACTGGTTTTGTTCTTAATTCGCTCAACAAAAACGATAGGACGTTGGTCACGAGTAATTGCTGCTACAGAGCCCGACATCATCATGCTATCCACCATTTCAGCCGCGATTTTTTGTAAATCTGTTGAGCCAAAATCGATAGTCGTGGTTTCTGTTGCTTGCGCATCGCCGTAAGAGACTTTGTTAGAACAGCCACCTAAAATGACGGCAAGACCTAAAAGAGCAATAATACTTTTTTTCATGAGAGTTCCTTAGTTTTTCAATACCAGCGCATCGTTAGCGCGGCAGCTTCGGCAGAGCCGTTAAGATTAATCGTCTTGTGCTTCTCTAATTTGCACACGGAATTTTGTGCCATTTGGATTCACAGTAACTTCAGATAACGTGACTTGCTCAAATCCTCGCACAATCATTTTTCGCCACGGACCAGGTTTGGTATTCACTTCTAAACCATTGTTGTCATACCAATAAAATCGGTAAAGAATGTGCTGATCACCTTTGTAATTGCTACTCAACTGCACGACTCCTCGTGGGCGATCATCAACGTAAGTGGTGGTGATGTTGTCAACTAATAAGCGACTACCTAAAACGTTATCATTAAAGAATACTTTTTGCGTTTGGCCATCAATTCGAATACCAGCCGTGTTTTCGGCGCATCCAACTAAACCAATAGCCATTGCTAAACAAACAAGCCATGCTTTCATTACAGTCTCCCTAGCTGTTTATGCCACACGGTTGAGTGTGCTCCCTGACGAGATACCCATACCAATGTAGTCTGCTGTGCAGGCACTTCAAACTGATAGGTTTGATCACCCAAGTTTAAACTTTGTGTTCCCGGTTTCACGATTTTTGAAGCCGTTTTCACTTGCGCTGGCAATGTTTGCCAACTTCTTGTATCTGGCTGTTCGGTCAATGTGTTCCATACATTGAAAAGTATGTTGCCCACATCATCGCCTTTTTTCGCCGCCTCTTTTCGGATTCGATCTTTTGCCCAAACACGAAGAGCTTGACGGATCACTATTGTAGTAAGACGTTCATTAAGATCGTTTTGCGCCATCGCATTAACATCAGTCAGCGTACTGGAAGGCAATACCTGACCATTTAAAACAACATCGCTAAAACGTTGAGCACCTCGGTTCTGATAATAAGGAAGCGCCAACGAATAAATCGCGCCATTATCGCGACTGTCGTAAATCGGTAAATCAATACGCCACCCTTTCATCGCCTCAACAACACCCTGCTCATCAATAACGATGACTCGCCCTTGTGACTGAGTTAATCCAGAAGGTGCTTTGCCATACCGCTTCTCTAGCATGCGCAAGTCTTCACGCATGCCTAACTTCTTAGCAGCGTATAAGGTGCTTTCTACAACTTGCTTGTTGTCTGGCATTACAGCGAGTGCTCGTCGGTAATCAACATAAGCACTGTTTAAGTCTCGCGACGCTTCATATAACAAGCCAGAAAGATAGAACAGATAACCATTTTGTACCGCGCTTAGTTTTTTACCAGCATCAGGGTAGTTCGCTAATACACTGCCTAAATTGGCAGACATGCCTTGCTTGTTAAGGTCTTTCTCTGCTGCTTTTAGCTCTTTTTCACGCGCATTTCTTGCCGCTTCCTGAACTTGATTAGCTCGACGCACTTCAACTAGTGCTCCTTCTAAATCGTTTTTCTGTAAGTAATTTAGTCCTAGATACAGGTGCAAAAAGCCAAGTTCGTAATCGGCGGGATGATAATCTTGGAGATTGTCGTTCACTGCGAGAGAGCCGACGCTCGTTGCCGTGTCTGACACAGATATCGTCGCTCGATCTTGTTGAACACGTACGGCACGATCGCTGCTTTCTAGCGCATTCAAACTTGTTGGGTAATCTTCAGCAAGAAAAGAGATGCGACCTTTTTCAAAATTGCCAAGTATCTCGCCACCCACTTCACTTGATTGAAGTTGTTTTGCTTTGGCATATTCCCCTGCAACAACGGCTTGATAAACTTCTTGATTCTGGTTGCTGTAATGACTAAACAGATTGCCCGCAGATAAATTCGCGCAGCCAGAGGCCATTAAAGCCCAGCTCATCAGCCCTAACAGCTTTACACCTAGTTTCACATTTATCTCCACAAATGTGTCATTCGACAGGAAAAAGAAGCGGGTGAATCGCCACCCACTTTTAAAAGCTTAGCTCAATACCATTGGACCTAGAGGGCGGCCGCCTAGTAGGTGCATGTGAATATGGTAAACCTCTTGGCCACCATGTGGATTACAATTAACGATCAGGCGATAGCCGTCTTCAGCAATACCTTCTTCTTTCGCCAACTTTCTAGCAACAGTGAACAAACGCCCCATCATTGCTTCATCTTCAGCTTCTACATCATTCGTTGTTGGGATCAGTTTATTCGGAATAATGAGAATATGGCTTGGTGTGCGAGGGTTAATGTCGCGAAACGCAGTCACCAAATCATCTTGATAAAGGATATCGGCAGGGATTTCCTTGCGAATAATTTTACTAAAGATCGTTTCTTCCGCCATGAGGACTCCATTTTATAAACGTAATTAGACCCCAATTAGTATGCGCCAACCAAAAGCGGAGCTCAATAAAAACAGTGTTCACTTAACATTATTAATCAAATGCTAATTAACGAGGCTTTTTTTGTCGTGTGCGTCATAAAATGCGCGTCACAAACTGAATACAATCCAATGAATTTTATTACTTTTTTAAGACAATTATTATTTTTATACCCAAGTAAACTCAAAAATGCTTGGGTAGCTTGTCTATTTTTGGGAGAGGAAACTCACTTATGCGAGGTTCAGTTATTAAAAGGATGTATGCCGGCTTTGCACTGATCATCATCCTATTTGCCGTCACAATTGCCATTATGATGGGAGGAATGAGTGATATTCACGGAAAATTTGGCACGGTATCTAAATCATCCCTACCGTTGGTATCGTTATCTAATCAAACCAGTGTTGAGCTGCTTTCTGCCGACAAATCATTTAAAGACTTCCTGACAACAGAGAATAAACAACGCATGGATGAAATGCGTCAGGAATTTGCTAGATCTCAACAGCGCTTCGAATCCACATTGGCTCAACTGAAAACCGCAAGCCAAATCTACCCTTCTCTTGCCGAACCGTTTTCACAGTTAAAAACGTTAGAGCAGAGCTATTTTACAGAAGCTCTAGAGGCCATGGACAACTACGAAGCAATGTTCGCGGCTCAAGAAGAAGTGCAAAAATCCTCACGCCGCTTCCAAAAACTGAATACCGAACTTTCGGTTGGTCTTAAAGAATATGTGGCAGATCAAACCAGCATTTCTGTCAAAGTCATGGCAAAGAGCTACTTTATCAAGTTAAAAGATGCCGAAGTAATTACCTCTGATGCCCTCGCCAGTTCCAACCCTGAGTTTGTTACGCAAGCCGTAGCTAAAAACCGCAAAGCAGTAACGCACTTGAATTACGCATTCCGCGGGTTGGTGACTCAGCTTCCTGAGCTAGAAAAAGCATTTGGCGAATCTGTAGAGCAATTTACTCGTGACGTCGGTATGCGTGGCGGTGTGCTAGACCAACATAATAATTACCTCAATGCTCGCGCCGCTTTGTATAACAATATCGCCAACCTAGCAAATAAAGTGGATTCAACCATGGCGATTCTTGAGCAATTTACGACAACCGCAACAGATAAGCTCAATGAATCATTGGCAGATGCAGGTGACATATATTCGGCCGGTGTAACGAAAGCCATCATCATTGGCGTTATTGTCGTTTTACTCGCGACAGCGATTGGCTACCACATCGCACAAAGCGTTCGCGAGCCGTTGACTCGTATTCTAAAAGTGTTAGAAGGCCTGACTGAAGGTGATATGACACAGCGTATCGATATTCGCTATAACAACGAATTCAGCCGTGTGAGTGGACACATTAACTCACTCGCCGACAACCTTCACGAGATCTTGGTGAAACTCAACGAAGCGTCAGAAAACCTATCGTCAACCGCGACAACCAACGAACGCACCTCTTCGCAAGCACAAATTAAATTGAGCTCTCAACGCGAACAAACGGCAAACGTCGCTACCGCGATGACAGAAATGTCTCATTCAGTGCAGGAAGTCGCGCAAAGTGCGCAAGGCTCGCTAGAAATGGTGCAACGCGTCGAATCTGCCTCTGAAGAAGGCAGAAATGTTATGAGCAGTAACATCTCAACCATTAATCAACTAGAAACACGTTTGAACGAATCGGTCTCCGCAGTTTCTGAGCTACAAAAGATGAGTGGTCAAATTGGGTCTATCCTTGATGTGATCCGCAACATTGCGGAGCAAACCAACCTACTGGCATTGAACGCGGCAATTGAAGCGGCTCGCGCTGGTGAACAAGGTCGCGGCTTCGCGGTAGTGGCAGATGAAGTACGAGTACTCGCATCAAGAACGACTCAATCAACCACTGAAATTGAATCCATGATCAGTAATCTGCAATCTAGCTCACAATCGGCAAACCAAGTCATACAAAGCTGTATGAGCGATATGGAGATGTCGGTTGAGCAAGCGTCAAAAGCGAACAGCTCAATGGAAGAGATCCAGGCGCTAATCATCGAAATCAGCCAAATGAGTACGCACATTTCACAAGCAGCAGCAGAGCAAAGTGAAACATCAACAGACATTGCTCGCAGCATCGAAGATATCAACAGCATCGCCGATGAAAGTTTCCAAGCCATGTCGAATATCGCACAAACCAGTGAATCACTGACCCACTTGGCTCATCAGCAAAATGAATTGGTCCACCGATTTAAGTTATAAATACTTTATAATTAAGAGCATTAATTAGTGCAATCAACTGTATAAGGGCGACTTTTTGTTAAGTCGCCCTTGTTTTTTGTCGGCCATGTCTACATATGATTAATAAGGCCAGCTCATCCCCTTGCACAACTCTTTTCGAGCGGCCTCATAAAAAGGAAAATCTATGGCTGTTCATGTTGGTATTATCGACCAAGACCCAGTGAGATTGGTCACTCCTCTATTAGATAATCGTACGCTAAGCACACATATCGTCTTCATCGGAGACAAGAGCCAGTTAGATATATTTGACCGACTGAGTGCCGTTTTAGCTCAACGAGAAATTACTTCTGAATTTTTTGAAATTCCATCCGCTGTTAATACATCTCTGATCAAACAAGCAATTCAAAAACTGGCAAAAGACCTTCATGAACGCGGCGAAGATGTAAAATTGAACGCGAGCTGTGGTCTTCGTCATCGCTTGTTGTCGGTGTACGAAGTTTTCCGTACCTATCGCTGGCCAATTTTTGTGGTTGAGCCTAGTAGCGATAAGCTTTGTTGGTTATACCCTGATGGCAAAGAAGATACCCAAGTCGAAGATCACATTACGATTGCAGATTACCTCACTATCTTTGGTGCACGCGGCGAGTTTCACCACGTTGATTTACCACCTCTTCTTGATAAAAAATTGTATGAACTTGGTGAACGATGGGCCTCAAATGCGCTTGAGCTTGGGCCAGGTCTAGCAACACTTAACTACCTTGCAACCACATGCCGCAAAGAACAAAAGCTTGATGTCGAGCTCTCCGAAAAACAGCAGGGCTACCGTGAGCTCAACATGTTGCTTTCAGATTTAGTAGAAGCAGAAATCGCCACCTATGAGAATGGCGTTTTAACGTTTGCAGATGAAGATGCTCGACGCTTTTCAAACGGTGAGTGGTTAGAAACTTTGGTTCACAGCACCGTGAAGCAAATCCAAGACACCATGCCGACGATCCAAGATCGATCGTTAAATGTTCAGGTTTATCGTAAACTTGGTGAAAGTGAAGTACGCAATGAGTTAGATGTCGCAACAGTTGTAAACAACAAGCTGCACATCATCGAGTGCAAAACCAAAGGCATGAGAGATGACGGCGACGATACTTTATATAAGTTAGAATCGCTTCGCGATCTATTAGGTGGCTTGCAAGCGCGCGCAATGTTGGTGAGCTTCCGTCCTCTTCGTCACAATGACATTACTCGTGCTGAAGACTTAGGGCTAGCCCTGATTGGCCCTGATGAGCTTAAAGATTTAAGAACGCACTTAACGGCTTGGTTTAAAGACGCGGGCGGTTCAGACGAGATATAGTGCCATTAAGAAAAGCTAAAATTCACAACGATAAAAAGCAGCATTAATGCTGCTTTTTTTATACCTAAATTTTAGCTGTACGCATTTCTATAAGTAGAAAAAAACCAGAGGTTAGCCTCTGGTTTTTTCTGTTTGTTTAAATGCCAACTATAGAGGCTTAAAGCATTTTACGCGCTGCTTCTACAACCACTTTAATTGAACGCGCTTCCGTTTCTTTCAGAGTTGAATGATCTGGAATCTCTTTTTGTGTACGGTTGATGATAACACCAGCCACACAACCCGCTTTTAAACCAGAGCTCGCACACATTGTTAGCAGTGTTGCAGACTCCATCTCGAAGTTAAGTACGCCCATGTCTTGCCATTCTTGCATAGAGCCTTGGAAACGCTTAACAACACGACC
The DNA here is from genome assembly GCF_033340395.1 of Vibrio sp. 1159. Lineage (NCBI taxonomy): Bacteria > Pseudomonadati > Pseudomonadota > Gammaproteobacteria > Vibrionales > Vibrionaceae > Vibrio > Vibrio sp. 1159. The sequence goes on from NZ_JAWOWL010000011.1 coordinate 132,293, forward strand.
AGAGAACGTATCGTAACGTTCTTGACCAGGGTAGAACGTGTCGCTTGATGCAGTCACACCCATGTGAACTGTAGCGCCAGACTCTTCTACCGCTGCTTTCATTGCGGTTGCTACTTCAAAGTCAGCAACTGCTGGGAATTCCATAGGAGCAAAGTGTAGGCTCGCACCGTCAAGACGAACTGACCCCGTCGTTACGATCATGTCACCCACGTTTACATGTGGTTGAATTGCACCCGTTGTACCAACACGTAGGAAAGTACGAACACCAAGCTGTGCCAATTCCTCAACTGCGATAGAGGTAGAAGGACCACCAATACCTGTAGAACAAACCACAACAGGTTTACCGTCTAACTCTGCACGGTATAGCGTGTATTCACGATGGCTTGCTAGAAATACTGGATTTTCCATTTGTTCTGCGATTTTTTGAACACGCGCTGGGTCACCAGGAATGATCGCTAGAGTCGCACCATTAAGATCAGCTTCAGTAACACCTAAATGGAATACAGCTTGAGACATAAGTCGCTCCTTATTGTGGCTTATTTTATGAACAATAAGCTCATTAATCAGTTATTGGGTACAGATGCACTGTAGCGAACCTTTCACCAACATAGAGTGATCACAATCACAATGACAAAATGTAATGAAAATGAAATTTCAAACAAAACTGGTATTGATCACACTTTAAGGGGCGTTAGATCATTTTGTTGCATAGCAATGCGTGATTTCAAGGACGAGAAAAACGTCTGATCGCATCAGGTTAATACGGTTAAAAAAAGCCCGATACACGAATGCCTCGGGCTATTAATGAGTGGGATCAATGGTTAGGTCAGTTATTTGATCTGCTTGGACTCAAAACGAAGTAATCTCAACGCATTCAATGTCACCAGTGCTGTTGCACCACTGTCGGCTAATACAGCAACCCACAACCCAGTTACACCAAGTAAACTTGTCACTAAGAATACACCTTTCAAACCTAGCGCTAACGCGACATTCTGACGAATGTTACTTAGCGTCGCACGCGACAGTTCTATCATGGCAGGTAGCTCAATCAAACGGTTGTGTGTTAACGCCGCATCAGCAGTCTCGAGTGCAACATCCGTACCGCCTCCCATCGCAATGCCGATACTCGAAGCTTTCATGGCTGGAGCATCATTGATACCGTCTCCCACCATCGCAACGGTATGTTGTTGTGATAGTTTCTCGACGTAATGCACCTTGTCTGCAGGTAACAAACTCGCTTTATAATCCAAGCCTATTCTATTTGCCATTGCTTCTGCACTTCTCGGGTTGTCACCCGTTAGCATCACCGACGTGACCCCAAGTTCCTTCAACATTGCGATGGCTTGCTGGGCATCTGAGCGCAATGTATCTTGCCATGCGATCACGCCAATGACCTCGTCATCGTAACGAACAATGACAACCGTTTTACCTTGTTGTTCCAACGTAACCACTTGCTCTTTGGCTTCTTGAGAAAGTGGAAAGTCTGCCTTTGAAGGCGTGACCACTTGGACCATTTTTCCATCGACGTAACCAGTGACACCAGAGCCTACTTGCGCGGTTTTATCCAACGCTTCAGGAATAGTAAGCCCCTTCTCTTGCACTTTGGTAACTAAAGAAACCGCTAGAGGATGACTTGAACCAACCTCGATTGACGCAGTTAGGCTAAGTAACTTGTCTTCATCCATATCAAAAGCAAAGACGTCGGTCACTTCTGGTTTACCTTGCGTCAGTGTCCCAGTTTTATCAAATGCGACAGACTCAACCTTGCCAAGCAACTCAAGCGCCGCTCCACCTTTGATCAATGCGCCCCGCTTAGCCGCTGCCGCCAAGCCAGAAGTGATCGCCGCAGGCGTTGAAATGACTAATGCACATGGACAAGCAATCAACAGCAGGGCGAGTCCTCGATAGATCCACGTTTCCCACGGTTGGGCAAATAGTAATGGCGGCGTAACGATAACCATCAGAGACACCAACATCATTAGTGGCGTATACCAACGGCTAAATTTATCAAGAAAGCGTTCTAATGGTGCCTTACGGGATTCTGCTTCTTCAATCAAATGAAGAATTCGATCTATCGCATTCTCGCCCTGACGGGAAGTCACCTGTAAACGAACCACTTTATCGACAACCACAGCCCCGGCCATCACTTTGCCACCGGTTTGATGTTCAACGGGAACAGATTCTCCCGTTAACGCACTTTCGTCAAAACTCGCAAGCGCATCTTGCAAAACACCGTCGGCAGGCAAACGACCTCCGGGTGCGACTTCTATGATATCCCCTGGTTTAAGCTGCGCAGCTGGTACTTCTTTGCGTTCACCATCAATAATTAAAATTGAATTTTCTGGGACTAAGTCCATTAACGCCTGGACACCGCTTCGCGCGCGAGATGATGCATATGCTTCTAACTTTTCACCAATAAGGAAAAGCAATAACACCATTGCGGCTTCGGCGGTTTCACCTAAATATAAAGCGCCGAGCGCCGCTACACTCATTAACGTTTCAATCGCAAAAGGCGTACCGCTACGCGCCAACTTAAATGCTTTGAGCGCGATTGGGTATAAACCAAGTAAACACGTCAAAGTGAATAACCAAGCGCTTATTTGAGGGTCGATCTTAGAAATTACTGCCGCAGTAGCCATTGCACCAGCAATCGAGAGAATTTGGATGTTGTCTCTTATGACGCCAAGCCAGCCTTTCTTTGTAGTGCTTGGTTTTGGAGCATCAAGTGAAGAGAGCGGGAAACCCGTTTTTTGGGCTGTCTGCTCTATCGTAGCTATCAGCTCTAGACCATCAAAATCGACGACCAGTTTTTCTGTTGCAAACAAAACCTTGGCTTGGCTGACGCCTTGTAAAGACGTAATGGCTTTCTCAAGCTTTTGCGCACAAGATGGGCAATCCATACCTGACACAAGCCAAGCGTTCCGAACGGAGGAATTACTCTCCCTTGTGGGATCGTCTTCCTCGCCTGTGTCAACGCTGCAGCCTCCTCCACTACAGCAAGAGCTTTCAGAAACATCAACACTGGCCTGAGAGATATTGAGCGAAGATTTTACTGGCGCACAGCATGACTCGCTTGCACCAAGCGGCACCGCAGTTTTGATTTTGCTAGATTGGCAACCTTGATGTTTTGTACACATAATTTTTTCCTTATTGGTATCGGTGATTTACCTATTGCTAAGGATAAACCTTAGAGTAAGCTCCAAGGTCAAGATAAATTTGTACAGTTCGGCGATAGAAAATAAAAAAGACGCCGAAGCGTCTTTCCAAACCAGTTTAAAAGCAATATTCCGTAAAGTTTAAACAGAGAGGTTAAACGGGATGCTTAAAACACTCATTTAATGTCATTCCTATGGCACGCAGCACGTCTCTTCTTGTGATAACACCAACCAACTTACCTTTGCCATCCACCACTGGATACATTTTCGGCTTTCCAACTTTCATCATGTCAGCCAGTTCAATTACTGACATTTCTGGAGAAACAGATAAGACATCATCATGCATACACTCTTGTACCGTATGTGTATCTTGGCAGTGATAACTTGCTTTCACCAACTTATCTAATAAGTCTTGCTCCGATAAAAACCCAACCACTTTTTCATTTTCATCAATGACAGGGCCACCTAGTGTGACACTTTGCATTACTTTGTTTAAAGCTGCCGAAAGTGACATATCTTTCGTGAAAGTCACCGCTTGCAACGTCATGTAATCTTTTACTTTTAATGAATGCATTCTTATCTCCTTAAGGGCATTTTATTGCGGCCTTTAGATAAGTGTCGCCTAATTTCCTGATTTTACTAAATGGAAAGGAGTAATTTTATTTATAGGCACAGCCTATTGAACTAAAACAAAATTAACTCACCGAACAACATTCACTGTATTTCGTTAAACGCAAGATTCAGCCAGGCTGATTTTTCTAGGCAATAAATACAACAAAGCCAGTCAAATTGACTGGCTTTGTTATTAAGTAATGGTTGCGTTAGCTATGTTGGCGGCGCATGTTGTCTAAAATAATGCCAGTCGCCATCGCGACATTCAGTGATTCGGCACCGCCAAACGCCGGAATCGTGATTTTATCTGTCACGAATTTTGCTGCGGCTTCGCGCACACCATGAGATTCGCTGCCCATCAACAAAATACCTTCAGCAGCGAAATCCGTTTTATGAACGCTCTCTCCTTCCAAAAACGCGCCATATACTGGCAATTTGGCGTGTTCCAAATAACTTGGCAAATCCACCAAACTCACTTGTACGCGGCCAAAGCTGCCCATGGTCGCACTGATCGTTTTAGGATTATAAGGATCAGCACAATCTGTACTCGCAATAATGTGCTTGATGCCATACCAGTCTGCAACACGAATAATCGTACCTAGATTACCAGGGTCGGATACACCATCTAGCGCAATCATCAAGCCTTTCGCTTGAGGGTCTTTTACACTCGGAATTTCAACCACAGCAATGGCCGCATTATTGCTCACAAGCGTGCTCGCTTTGGTCAATTCATCAAGCGATGCTTCAACACAATCAAAACGATTTAGCGTACCAGCATTTTGTTCGAGAAATGCCGCTGTTGCAAAAACCTGCTTCACCTTCAATGAACTACTTGCTAGCTCTAGTACGTTCTTTTCACCCTGAACTAGGAATAAGCCATGCGCTTTACGCTGTTTCTTTTGACCTAAAGCACGAAGCAGTTTTAATTGGTTTTTTGAAATCATTAAAGTATCCCAGGTGAAAATGGTTATTCGACGAGCGTACCCTAAACAATCTTCACGAAAGTTCGGTATCGAGCGGATGAGATTATAAATTATACCTAAATAACCTCAAGAAGCTTGATCATCAGAAGACGTTGAACACCAAGCGTAGCCAAAATAAAAGAAGGCTCAAAAACGAAAAAAGCCCTGCGATAACGCAGGGCTTTCAAAGGGTGGGACCCCAGCCACATCCCGGCACACAAGTCACACGCTGCGGCTGCTTCCTTCCGGACCTGACCGAGTTCACGAGCTATTGTTGCGAGAGGACCAGAGCCCCATAATTCTTTTCGAGAGGTCTTGCCTCAATCGATGGGGCGATTATTCAGTATCAGCTCTCATAATGCAAGAGCAAAAACCTTGAATTTCATCATTTCATTACCGTTTGAACAAAACTCGATCAATTCATTCCTTTATGATGAAACCGTACAGTCACGATAAGAGGAGTCGTGCCGTGAGGACTGCTTACTCATGTACATGTCTTCATCAGCCAAATGCATCGCTTGCTCTAAGCTCATGTGCCGTTCCCTTTTTGCAGAGAAACCAATAGAGATACTTATAGACTCCAAATCACTACATAATTTGCCTTTCACGTCGATTCTACTGAGCTCTCTCATTGCTCTAGTTAACTCGGCTTGCGTTGGATAACCCAGCAATATGAACTCATCCCCTCCAATTCGATAACATCTTCCCGACCAGACATAATGAATTTTTAGTGCCAGTAGTTGTAAAACTTCGTCCCCAGCGCGATGCCCATAAGTGTCATTGATTCGTTTGAAATGATTAATGTCTAAGTAAAGTATGGATAGATCTTTGTTTACTCCTTTTCGATACTTTACTTGCAACGCACGACGGTTCCTTAACCCTGTTAAGTTGTCAGTGTTCGATTGACGGTAAAGATAAAGCGAAACACAAATAGCAAACAATAACACAAAGATAAACACAGCTTGTGTTTGCGTCGCTAATCGAATCTCATATTCAAGTGCGGTACGCCAATCTGGGCGTACATCGTACTGAGCAATGATCTTATCAACTTCTAACATCGCTATCGCTCGACTGAAGAAAGGCGCAAGCATGGCTCCTTTTTCATTCGCGACCAATCCAACAGAGAGTTGTGACTCATAAAACTCGCCAATAGCGGTATCCTGCTCTATCGGAACCAATTCACTGAGACGTAAAAAATGATTGAGCATCGCCGTATCCATCGGAATGTAATCGACTTCTTCATTTAGTAGCCCCTGAATGAGCTCTTGTTGGGTACGATAACGTTTGAGTTCTTTTAGCGGTAACAGTTGCGTCATCATTTGATCGAAAAAGTCATCCTTAACTACGCCAATCCGCTCAGATATCAACTGTGAAACATGAGAGTATGTGCTCGGTTTGTAACCTAAACGCTTGACCATCACCGATGCTGGCGCGTAATGGGGCTTTGGAAAGTAGCTAAATGCGCGCCGCTCACGGCTGACCGTTAACGGCGCCAAAATTTCGAAATTACCTTGGATAAACTCATGGTACATAGAACCCCAGCTTTCACCAGGCTCACTAATGATCAAGCAGTTTAAAGCCAAGATCTCACAGCTTCTCAGGACTACATCAGCCGTCATCCCTTCGACACTACCATCTGCGTTGTATACAACATATGGAAAGATAGATTCGAGCTTAATCCGTATTGGTTCATTAAAATCAAGGGGTAATAAACGAATAGAATCACGCAACGCTGCTCGCCTTAATTCAAATTGATACTGGGAAATTTCTTCGCGAAGCTGCTTTTGCACCGCTTCCCCGTGAATAAACGTAGCGAACGTGTCCAACTCTTCAAGATGATGATCTTTTTTACTGATGATGGATACGGGCTTTATCGAAATCTGATCATTGAGCATCTTGGCGTCAAACCCCTCCATCAGCATCGGCTTGAGCTGGTTAATGGCATCGACAACGCCATCCACAGCACCTGAACGTAGCAGTGTTACTGCTTGTTCGTGACCTTGATAAGAGATCTGTTCTAGCTCAGGGTAGTGTTGTTTAAGTAATTGGGCATAAACTGTATCTTTGGGGACGCCAACACGCGAAATGTCACTCAACGTCGAATCTTTTAAACCAAAGAGGTAGGTATATTCGATATTTGTTGGGCGGGAATAACTAAAACGTTGAGCACGTTCTTGTGTGTAAGTGATATTCGCAGCAAAGTCCGCTTCCCCATTCGCTACTGAATTTAGAATGGCATCAAAGCTGGAGTAGTTCACGTATTGAACGGTAAAGCCAAACTCCTTTGAAGCAGCATTGAAAAGAACACGAGTGACGACATCATCCGCTTCAGTCGCGACTTTATAATGAGCAATTAAAGGGGCTTCGGCTTTTACATTCAAACTCAAGAGGCAACATGCAAAAAGCAACAGTGTTCGAGCAAAAGTTGTCATGACAAACTTATCTTAAATCAACCACTTATATTGTGGTTATTATTATTGGAAGTGTAGTAAATATGAAATGAAGAACATATACTAATCTCCATTTTGTTCCACAACCAATTCGATACTCTGCCGCACATGTCACTTTTTACCTGACTAAAAACTCATAATTCAGCCTGTTCATCGCTACTACGTAAAATATAGTCAGTCATCCAAGCCGTCCCTAACAAACAGATCCAAACCACGAAAACAGGGTTTGGCACATCCGTGGTCGGGCTGACGACTAAGGCGGCAAAACCCACAGTCGGCAATGTCCAACATAATAATTTGCTCCAACGAATGGTATGTTGAAGCTTCGCAAGTGCTTCCATTGACGCTAACATTCCCGTCAAACTTAACGCCATAAGAACGGCGTACGGTAGGCCTGCAATCCACAAAGGGAGCAACAAAAACAACGGCCACCAGCTGTGTTTATTGGATGGCGTCCAATGCGCAGCCGACCACCACATCGCCATAACCGCAATGGTTTGAACCACTGTAACCCAAGCAGACCCATCCAGCTTACCGCCTTGCTGTGTGACCATAAGACCAACTTGCAGTGTAAGTACAATAAGACCAGCGGTGAGCAACACGCCTAAAGAGCTTCTACGAGAAAACACCACCATTAAAAGTGGGAAAAGGATCAAAACACCAACCGACAAAGCAATTGGCTGCATTGAGAGTGTCGCACCAAAAGCCATCATCGCGCCCAGCAATACTAAGCCAGCGAACCCACCTTGTGGCAGAACCCACAGCGCGGGGATCATAAGTGCAAGAACGGGAATGTCACCCTCGCTCAAACTCATCGCCCGAACGCAGACAACAGCGAGTAAGGTCGTAACGAAAAATTGAAGTGTCGATAAAATCATAGCGCCTCCTGGCTTCCCCACCTACTTGGTAACTCAACGGCAAAAACTGGGATTGAAAGTCGTTGAGAGGGTCTAGATTCAAGCTTAGCTTGCGTTTGCTTCATGCTGTTTAAGGCTCATCAACCAACGACACTAAAGAACAGAAAATGTAATTCTTCAAAGTGAGTCGCTGACAACACAAGGGTTAAGAACCGTTAGCAATATACAAGTCCAATGGTTTACCATTCCTTAGTAATCCAAAATAGACACTTTTGAGTATGGACCAATTTTTAGCGCAAATCTTTGCTGTAATTCACCAAATTCCAAAAGGAAAAGTCTCCACCTATGGGGAAATTGCAAAAATGGCCGGTTATCCGGGCTATGCGAGACATGTTGGTAAAGCACTGGGTAACCTACCAGAAGACAGCAAACTCCCCTGGTTTAGAGTGGTAAATAGCCAAGGAAAAATATCTTTAAAAGGCAGAGACTTAGAGCGACAAAAAAAGAAATTAGAAGCAGAAGGGATTGAAGTCTCGGAAGTTGGCAAAACTTCACTTAAAAAATACAAATGGCAGCCTTAAGCTGCCATTTTTTGTTCTCAGTACGTCGTATTAACGTGTTCCAACTAGACGAATATCTAATTGGTGAGTTTGTGCTTCATCTGTAATAACACCGTTATGTGTGTCGCTGATAAAACGCAGCTTTCCATCTACCTCAATGCGAGCACGAACGCTGTAACGATGGTTTGGTTTGATTTCATTGCTGTCGTAACTCAACTCAAAAGAAAGAGGAACTTGCTTACCTTCTGTTTCGAATGTCTGTTTCGCCAACACTTTTGCTGGCGCATCCGCCAAGGACACATCTTCTAACGCAATAGTAACCACTGCGTTTGGTGGCAAGGCAATCCGCTCGCGATAAGCCACTGTACCTGTAATCGTCTTCATTGACGCCTCTGTAGATTCCATTTCTGTATTTTGAGAAGTTTGGCAACCCACTAACGCAGCCCCAAAGAGTAGAGAAGTAACAAGTAGTAGTGTTTTTTTCATATATTCCTCGAAAAGAGCATTAAACCGAAGCAATTATAGGTGTGGAATATAAAACTGTCTGCTTCCTGTCATTTTATTTGACAATAGTTTGACTGAGTTAGAATTTATCAAACAATTGATTTTGTTTCATAATTGGAACAATACTATTTCTAAGTTACGCAATAGTTCTTAACTATGCCACTTCACAAGAGTGAGGCTGTTGAGGTAACTTGGAATGAAAGACAACGGTGAGGAGACACAATGAGTAAACCACTACGAGAATTGCTCAGCCTACTACAACTCGAAAAATTAGAAGAAGGCTTGTTTCGTGGCCAAAGTGAAAACCTAGGTTTGCCTCAAGTTTATGGCGGTCAAGTAATTGGGCAAGCACTTTCTGCTGCGCGCTACACCGTTGAAGAAACACGCACGGTACACTCCTTCCATAGCTATTTTTTGTACCCTGGCGATCCAGAAAAACCTATTATTTATGACGTAGAAAATCTGAGAGATGGCCGTAGCTTTAGCACTAGACGCGTAAAAGCAATTCAAAATGGACGCCCTATTTTTTACCTAACCGCATCCTACCATGGCGATCAACCTGGGTTTGATCATCAAAAAGAAATGCCAGATATCCCTGGTCCAGAAAACTTTGCCTCAGAGAGTGAGCTCGCAAGCCATATTGCAGAATTTCTACCCAAACGCTTACGCAAAACATTTTGCGGGGAAAAGCCAATCGAAACTCGCCCCGTTACGGTTATCAACCCTTTGAAGCCCAAAAAAGCAGAACCCAAACAGTACCTTTGGATTCGTGCTAATGGTGAAATGCCAGAGAATCAGCTAATTCACCAGTACCTTCTGGCCTACGCATCCGATTGGGGATTCCTTGTGACAGCAATGCATCCACATGAAGTCTCATTAATGACGCCTAACTTTCAAGTGGCCACCATTGACCACTCTATCTGGTTCCATCGTCCGTTTAAGATGGATGAATGGCTTCTATATGCGATAGAGAGCCCAACGGCGAGCAATACTCGTGGGTTGGTCCGTGGCGAAATATACAACCAGCAAGGTCACTTAGTGGCGACCGCCGTGCAAGAAGGGGTGATGCGCTACACGAAATAGCTCGTGTTCGCCAGACGAAAAAAGGAGTGCTGTTCCGCACTCCTTTTTTAATGGGTATCAAACGATGATTAATTTGGTTGATACTTCATGTTAATAACCGACCATTCGTAAAGTGATTTCGGGTAACCATATTCGCCTTTCCCGTAAATGACATTTGGGTCGGCATAGAATCCACCTTTATTCGTTGCTAAAAATTCACGAACCCCACGACGGTAAGTAATCACAGGTGCTACTAACTCATACTCTACCTTTTCCATCTTCGAGTCATCAATTATTAAGAACCGAGTCATACGAATCGTGCTGCCGTTGGTGCAGTACCCTGGGTCATCATAGTCAATTGCTTCAAAAGGCTTGAGATCATCTTCGAACAGCTCTGATGCACATCCATCAAATCGAGCTAAGTGTACCCACGCTCCTTTTATTAGAGTTTGGTCATCGTTACCCACCGGCTTGAATGCAAGTAGTGCAATCTTACCTTTGCCGTATAATTTCAATTCTTCGTCCGTTGGCTCACGCACTGAACGAACGTTCATCAAACCAAACTCACTTTCTTCTAAGTTAGAAAACTCACGTGCATTTAGCGTGCTAAACAATACTGTTTGTTCAGTTTCAAGCAATGTATATTGATCCGCAACACCTTCATCTGCAAAGCTTAGATACAGCTGGACTTTCTTACTTTCCAACGCTTTGTAATCTCGAGATTCTCCTTCCGAAACGTCGAGAGAAATCCAACGTCTTTTTACTGGTGGGAGGTCAAGTAACGTCAGCTCTTCCTTATCAACATCTAATGAAGCGACTCCTTTAATTGTTGAGCTAGATATTTGATAGCTGCGGTTTCCTATTGGTGTACCAAAGTCTAGCTTAACCTTTTTAAATGGTTCAAATTCCACCTTCATTGTAGAAGCACTTAAACCAGGGTGATTCGCTTTGTTAATAGTGCCATTTACGACGATTGTTTTAGCTTTGTAGTTGCGCCCAGTAAGGGTAACCTCTAATTGGTACGTGCCTGCATGCAGGATTTTCAAACGCCCTGTATCAGGAGAAACTAGCTCGACCACAGGGTCTTTTTGGTTAATAAGACGGTAACTTGCCTTCGCAGTCCCACCACTCATCACTGGTGAGATAACACTACCAGCGGAGAATTCTACCGTTGGGTAAGTAACCGATACAGGGTTTGTGCCTTGTTTAATCGTGACCGAGAAACTACTTTCACCCGGATCCACTTTGTCGTCCCCCGCATCCGAAACAATAATTTTTGTGCTACCCGCGTTAAGAATTTGCATGGCACCCGTTTGGCTGTTTAAGGAAACCACATCTGTTGCTGCGTTGTCTGCAAATCGGTACGTAACTTCCCCAACCGTACCAGAGATTTTCGGCGCAACAAATGTTTGGCCAACCTTCCAAATCTCTTCCACATCGGATTGAACTTCAATTCGGCTCGGCGCACTCAAAATTGTCACGTAGACTTTTTGATCAGGACCAACAGTATAATTCGCGCTCTCTTTTCTGCGCACAGTTAGCGTCGCTTTACCCGCTTTATACACATGGAGACGTCCTTCACTAAAACCACCGACAACATCTGGTGCGGTGTTATCTACAATCTCAATTTGCTCGTCAGCACTCAAACCAAAATCACGGTGAAGATCAAAACTGTATTTGTTGCTGTATACAACGTCATAATCGTGTGTTGCCATCGGTTGGCCTTCAGCCTTTGCAACTTTGATGACGACATTAAATTGAATAGGTTGGTAGAACTCCCCACCATCGTCTTCAAACTTAAGGTCGTACTCACCCGCAGTCACTACCTCCAACTTGCCGTCAGTCATTCGTAAGCCATTAGGTAAGCTGCTAACTAGATTTACGTTACCTTTTTGCCCTTTAAACGCCAGAGGGATTGAAAGATTTGGTTGATAGGTAAGCGGCATTTCAATGTCTTTTATAACGGGATGAGGCGCGCGATTAACTTCAAGATCAAAGCGAGTTTTGCTTGCAGGATAATTACGCATGTCATGCTCGTAAATTTCCACTTCAGCAGCACCAACACCTTTGATCAGTAATGCTTCACCATTTTCAGTTTTAGCGACAACGTCTTCACCACGAATGATTCTCAGCTCATAGTCACCGTAGGCGTTCGTCACCTTAGGGAAAATTCGTCCACCTTCCTCATAAGTTGTGACGATATCCGCTGCGCTGATTTCTTGACGCTTGCCTTGTTTTATATCCACAAAAAATTGCGCTGTTTGCTGTTTATCCAGAAACGCGTCGCTGTAAGTTGCAGTCGCTTCAACCGTTAATCGACCAACATTATGAACAAGAAGCAAACCCGTTTCAGGATCTAGCAACTCGGCCACCTTGCTGTCTGGTACGCTATTTATAATTTTGTAAGAAATACGTTGCGTTTGAGCTTTATCTAGACGCACTGGTTCTAACGTCAAACCTTCTCGATACTCGTCTTCAAGCAAAGCGAACTGTAATTGCCCCGGAGCTACTGCATGCAGTTTAACCGTAGCGCGAACTTGTTTCGGCAAGTAAAAGTCGTTACCTGAATCAGTAATCAGCACCGATGCCTGACCAACTGAACCTAATGAATATACCGAACCGTTCTCATCAACACGAATCAAGTTATGACCACTTTCTACCTCATAACTCAGTTCGCCTTTTTGGCCACGGACGATCAACGCTTTTCCTTCTGACTCAATCGCATTGAAATTCAGATCACTCACTGAAAGTTCAGTATTGATGCCTCGCTCTACAGTGACAGAAAATCTTGCTTCAGAAGATTCATAAGCAGAGCTACTATCTGTAGCAAGAATAGTCGCCGTTCCTGGGCGCAGAATTTGTAGTATTCCTGAGTCATTAATTTTCACGACATTTGGCGGATTAGAGTCAATGACTTGGTAAGATACCGACCCATGTACATTGCTCAGTTTTGCTTCAGTAACCGTTCCCACTCCTTCAAACTTCAATACCGTGTCTTCCACTTTTAATTGCGGACGGTTCTGCTTTGTTATCGTAGTTGGTGTCTTCGTATTGTTCGGCTTAGAGTCTCCCCCACCGCCACAGCCAGCGAGTAAAGCTGCGAGAAAAAGCAAATAGTAATTTCTGTTCATTTTTAGTAATACTTTGTTACATACAAGATGGGGCGATAATAATACGATGTTTTATTAATCACTATCCCCATTTTTGAGTACTTTATTACTTAAGTAATTGCTACTGTATTAATCCTAAAAATAAATACTCAAAAATAGCGACCAAATTACATGAAAACACAAAAAGCAAACGTTTAAATCAAGCTCTTCCATTAATTTAGTAAAAATTAATATTCAATAAAATAAAACATGAAAAATAAAGAGAAAAAATTGCGTTATTTTTTCTTTCATTATGATGTATAGGATTAATGGACTGCAAAAACAAATGGTTAATGAAAAATAGAAGAGAGAATAAATATCGTTTATATTTATAAAATATCTGGTAGGAAATAGTTTTAAAAGCATAATCAAACTACCTTTTAACATTTAAAATACTAAAAGGTAGAATTAACATTAGATAGAATTCTTATAGGGCGAGTTATTTTAGGATTGGTAACTCTGTTGTGTATTTAATGGACTCCATAGCAAATGTTGAAGTCACATTAGATAGCCCTTTTACGCTATTAACTAACCGCTTATAGAATTCGTCAAAACACTTCATATCTTTGACTAGTACTTTCATCATGTAGTCATACTCGCCAGCCATACGATAAAACTCCATTACCTCAGGAAAGTCACTCACAGTTGTAACAAAATGGTGATACCAACCTTCGGAATGATCAATCGTTTTTAACTGAACAAATGCAATGAAAGATAGCTCGAGCTTTTCTGCACTTAACAACGCCACGCGTTTTTCGATGTAGCCCTCTTCTTCCAACCTTTTCAAGCGCTTCCAGCATGGTGTTGTAGTAAGATTGACTCGCTCAGCCACGTCATTTAATGACAAGGTGCTGTCGGTTTGTAGTAAAGCAAGCAGCTGCTTATCTATTCGATCTAAACTCATTTCTATAAAACCCATAAAATGTAGAAAATTTTTCTACAAAAATCTTTATTAAGAGTAACAATAGCAAAGTTTTTCTCGAAAATTATAGATAAATTATCCCTATCTAATACTTATCTATCGATTTCCCAAGGAGAGACGCCATGTGTACTGACCACAATTGGATCAACAATGCAGTGCGTAAAATTGAAGCAGACTTCCAACGTTCTGCTGATACTCATTTATTTAAACTTGAACTGCCTTCTCTTGATGGTATCGATATCTACCTAAAAGATGAGAGCACGCATCCAACAGGCTCTCTGAAACACCGATTGGCACGCTCGTTGTTTCTTTATGCGATTTGTAATGGATGGATTGGTCCTGAAACCACTGTAATCGAGGCGTCCTCAGGCAGCACTGCCGTTTCGGAAGCGTATTTTGCGCGTTTACTTGGCTTACCGTTCATTGCCGTCATGCCGAAAACCACTGCACGTAAAAAGATCGAACAAATTGAATTTTACGGTGGTAAAGCGCACCTTGTTGAACGATCAGATCAGATTTATGACGAGTCTCGACGCTTGGCTCAAGAGCTAAATGGTCACTACATGGACCAGTTTACTTATGCTGAACGTGCGACTGACTGGCGCGGTAACAACAACATCGCGAACTCTATCTTTAGCCAAATGGAGTTAGAGGATCACCCGATTCCTAGCTGGGTAGTGATGAGTCCTGGAACAGGCGGCACATCAGCAACCATTGGCCGTTTTATTCGTTACCAAAAATACGACACTAAGCTTTGCGTGGTAGACCCTGAAAACTCAGTGTTTTACGACGCTTTCCAGTCAGGAAATCACTCATTGAAAGGCGATACTGGCAGCAAAATTGAAGGTATCGGGCGACCACGTGTCGAACCAAGCTTTATTGCTGGTGTCATTGATGAAATGCGCAAAATTCCAGACGCAGCCAGTGTGGCAACCGCCCATTGGGTATCTCAGCTGATTGGACGTAAAGTCGGCGCATCAACAGGCACCAATCTTTACGGTGTGCTGCAATTGGCTTGTGAGATGAAACAACGCGGTGAGAAGGGTTCTATCGTGACGCTTCTATGTGATTCTGGAGAGCGTTACCTAGATACGTATTATGACTTAACATGGGTAAAAGAGAACATCGGCGATATTCAACCTTACTTAGCTCAACTCGAAGTCATTCAAGCAAAAGGTTGCGTTGAGCCAGCTTGTTGCGGCTCAACTAACGCTTAACGTGCAAACTGGACTTTAAAAAACAGCCCAACTTCATGCGGGCTGTTTTTATCGCTGGGTTTTACTTTTTCTGGCGCGCTTCAAACGCAGCCAATTGTTCTGGCGTTGCCGCTGGTTGATGATTTTGTTTCCACTCATCGTAAGTCATGCCGTAAACACGTTCGCGAGCGTCATCAATATCTAAATCCAAACCGAGATTTTCAGCCTCAGATTTATACCATTTGCTAAAGCAGTTGCGACAGAAGCCCGCAAGGATCATCAGATCGATGTTTTGTACGTCTTTGTTGGTATCTAAATGCGCCAATAAACGGCGAAATGTCGCCGCGTCTAACTTATCTTGTTCTTCTTGAGTCAAGTTTTTATATTTGAATTCAGCCACTTTCCTTTCCTTCTCTCTTATTTGACTAGCTTTCGTCACCATATCTAGTTAGTTGGTAGTCATGAGTAAGAAGTATGCTTTAGCGCAACAATTCCCATTCTAAAATCACTACCTTTGATAAAAGCTGATATGATAATTACCACCCATCCTATTGATTAAATTAACATTTAAACAAATCATTACAACGGTCTTTTACCAAGGTTATCGTCTAGTTATGAAAAACGCCATTCTATTATTGTCTACCTTGACCATTAGCGTGCCAACTTTAGCTGCTCAAGAACAAGCTCATCAATCTTATTTTTATCTAGGTACTGGTAACGTTGGTTTTGATACACCGTACTTCGGCTCGGATAGAGACAATGAGTGGTCAACACCACATATCACAGTTGGCTGGGGTTACCATGTAAACCAATACCTCGCGTTTGAAGGGGTTCTGCGCTATTCACAAAATGAACTTAAGAACGATGCTCTAAAAACTGACTTAGATCTTCACTATTACCAAGCAGGTATGTCTGCTGTTGTAACGAGTGATGACTTAGGCGATACGCCACTATCACTATTCGGTCGCGCAACAGCGCTTGGCACTCAAGCCGAAATGTACGTACCAAACGAACAAAAGGTCACAGATGACTCAGGCGCACTATTCAACATCGGTGTTGGCGTCCATTGGGATATGAGTACAGATATCTGGTTACGCGCAGAGTACATTTATAATGTCGCAGATATGGGTTTTGAAGATTTTTACGACAGCTACGAAGGTGTACAAATCAGCCTAGGGAAACGCTTCTAATCGAACGCTTCCGAGCTAACTTTAAACCGATAAAGAGAAGCCGAGGTTATTACCTCGGCTTTTATGTTTTAACGTTTGATTTAAGGGTGCGCTATACGGCCCTTCGTATCATGGCTAATTGCTTTGTTTAACTCTGCTTCTACATGACCTGGTGCTTGTGTTTTCGCCGAAATCAATCGGTACATTGCCGGGATAACAAACAAGGTCACCAATGTCGCAAACCCCATCCCGAAAAAGATTACCGTACCCACGGCAATACGGCTCTCATAACCCGCCCCTGTCGATACTATCAACGGAATTGCGCCAGCAAGTGTGGTAAACGCAGTCATCAAGATTGGACGTAGACGTCGCGCAGCTGCATCAATGATCGCTTTTTCAAACTCAACGCCACGATCACGTAGCTGATTGGCAAATTCTACGATCAAAATACCGTTTTTCGTCACCATACCAATCAACATGATCATGCCGATCTGACTATAAATGTTCATACCTTGGCCCATAATAACCAAACCAAGAAAGCCACCAAATACACCCATCGGCACCGTAAACATGACCACTAACGGGTTTACGAAGCTTTCAAACTGAGCCGCCAACACGAGATACGCCACTAGCAGTGCCAATGCAAACACAACAGCAACACTCGCTTGGTTCTCTTTAAAGTCTTTCGACTCCCCCGAATAACTCACCGAAATGTCACCCGGTAAGTTGTCGATGGCTTCCTGGTCTAGGTAATTCAGCGCATCTCCTAATGTATAACCTTCCGACAGGTTGGCAGTAATAGTGATGGACTTCTGTTTGTTGTAGTGAGAAAGACGAATAGAGGCCGCCACTTCTTCAATTTTTGTGACCGCATCTAACGTCACTAGCTGACCGCTATTCGTGCGCAGATAAATCTGACTTAAATCTGCAGCATTATTAAAGCTATTTTCATCACCGCGAAGATACACATCGTACTCTTCGCCACGCTCAACATAAGTCGTTTCGCTTTTACCACCGAGCATGATTTCTAGGGTGTCAGAAATGTCTTTAACACTGACTCCTAGCTCTGCGGCACGCTGTCGGTCAACTGTAACCAATAACTCAGGCGTTTTTTCCGAGTAATCTATCTCTGCTCCTTCCATCATTGGTGATTCTTCTGCTTTGTTCTTTAGCATTTCAGCCCAAACAACGAGCTCATCGTAATCAGAGCCGCCTAATACGAACTGAACTGGCTCACTCGAACCACCTTGGAAACCTGGCATAAATGGGAACACTCGA
Source organism: Vibrio sp. 1159 (assembly GCF_033340395.1). NCBI lineage: Bacteria > Pseudomonadati > Pseudomonadota > Gammaproteobacteria > Vibrionales > Vibrionaceae > Vibrio > Vibrio sp. 1159. The sequence continues at coordinate 150,169 of NZ_JAWOWL010000011.1, forward strand.
ACATCTGGGATACCTGCCAATTCTTTCCGTACTTTGTTAAGGGCTTGCTGAGCCGTGATATCACGTTCGTTCCAATCTTCTAGAATCATGATCACAAAGCCTGTCTGGTCTCCTGCCTGGCCACCAAACGCTGGCGTTTGGATGCTGAATGACTTCAGATAACCTTGCCCTAGTAATGGCATCAATCGGTCTTCGACAATATCCATATTGGCTGACATACGATTGTATGACGTAGCATCTGCACCGCGCACAAACGCAAATATCACACCGCGATCTTCTTGTGGGGTCAACTGGGCCGGTACCTGATTCATCAAGAAATAGCTACCGCCCAAACAAGCTAGAATCACCAGCGGAGCAGCCCAACGTACTTTCAATGCGCCTTTCAATAATGCGCGATAGCCACTCTCAAGCTTGCTAAACAAGCGATCAACCGCTTCATTGAATCGATTTGGTTTTACATTCGCCTTCAAAATCTGACTACCTAATACAGGAGTCAGCGTCAGGGCAATCAAAGAGGAGAATATGACCGACATAGCTAGCAATACAGAAAACTCTGTAAATAGTAGACCTACCATGCCATCCATAAAGGAGATCGGTAAGAACACCATCACCAGCACTAATGTTGTTGCTATAACAGCAAAACCAACCTCTCTTGTGCCTTTATATGCGGCGAGTAATGGCGATTCACCGCGTTCGATATGGTGGAAGATATTCTCTACAACCACAATTGCGTCATCCACCACCAAACCAATCGATAATATCAATGCCATCAAGGTGATCAAGTTGATAGAAAACCCAAAGTAGTACGCGGCAATGAACGAAGAAATCAGAGAAACAGGTACCGTAACCGCAGGAATTAAGGTTGCACGAGCTTGACCGATGAAAATGTACAACACCAAAATCACCAAGCCGCCCGTGATAAATAGCGTGCTGTACACCTCTTCGATTGAACGCTCGATAAACACTGTCGCGTCGTAATCTATCGCAAGACGTGTACCTTCTGGTAAGAACTTCTGGATGTTATCGACTTCAGACCTAACCAGCTTCGCTACTTCTAACGGGTTTGCGTCTGACTGCGGTACCACACCAAGACTGATGTTTACTACACCATCACTTTTGAAGGTTGAGTTTTCGTTTTCTGCACCAATGAAGACATCTGCTACATCTTTTAAATAGATAGGTGTATTGTCGCTTGCGCGTTTAATGACAAGATATTGAAAATCTTCAGGCGTGTTATAAGTACGAGCCGTACGCACGGACATTACTGTTGAGTCGTTGCGAACTTCACCACCTGGGCTTTCTAGGTTCTCACTTCGCAAAGCTGATGTAATGTCCGAAGCTGTAACTGAACGTCCAGCCATTAGTTCTGGCTTAAGCTTCACGTACATTACCTTGTACAAACCACCGGAGAGATCAATGGAGCTAACCCCAGAGATCAGGCTAAAGCGGTCCATCAATACACGTTCGGCATAATCCGTTAATTGAGTACGGTCCATCTCTGCAGAACTGAGATTGATGTAGAGCGACGCCTCTCCCGAGCCATTGTTCTTATAAACAATAGGGTCATCCGCTTCATCAGGTAGCGAGCGCTGAGCACGAGCTACGGCATCACGCACGTCGCTCACACCTGTGTTGAGATCGTAACCTAACTCAAACGTGATCGTGATACGCGACATGCTGTTACGAGTAGTGGAGCTAATTTCATCAACTCCACTGATCCCAGAAAGCTGGTCTTCCAAAACGGAGGTAATTTGGCTTTCAATAATAGTCGCCGATGCACCCTCATAACGCGTACTGATAGAAACGACAGGGCTTTCTATATCAGGCATTTCACGAACGGCTAATTTGGTGAATGACACAAAGCCAAACACACACAACAGCATGCTCAGAACCAACGCCGCGACAGGGCGTTTAACTGAAACGTCGGACAGTAACATTAGTTTTCTTCCTCATCCGATTCACTGTCATTGCGTGTCACATCCGTGGTGTTCGCTTTTAGTGGCGCGACAATTTCTTTCACTTCGACACCATCACGCATGTTAACAATGCCTTGAACCACAATCTTGTCACCAATCTCAACACCAGATTCGATCACCACCTCGTTACCAACACGAGCACCTAGCGACACTTCTTGACGAGTAGCTTTGTTGTTTTCATCAATTACATATACAAAACGTTTAGTTCCGGAGTATTCAAGCGCTTGAACAGGAATGATTGGCGCCTTAATAGCAGGAAATGCTAGTGAAGCGTTCATCAACATGCCCGGCTTCAATTGATTTTCTGGGTTATCAAACTCAATACGCACGCGAAGATTCAGTGTTTCGGCGCTGATACGCGTATCAATACCTGTGACTTGACCAGTAAAGATCTGGCTACCCCATGCACTGGTTTTAGCGATGACTTCCATACCAATAGAAAGCATCGATAAATAGCGCTCCGGTACTTGTAAATCCAGTTCCATGACGGAAAGATCATCCAACGTCAAAAGTTCAGTACCCGCACTGACCATTTTGCCGCGGCTAAAATCGATAAAACCAACAGTGCCAGAAAATGGAGCAGTAATATGGAGATCAGCTAAATTGGCTTGAGCAGCATCTAGCCTCGCTTGTGCTATTTCAACACTGGCTTTTTGTGCATCGATTTCAGTTTGAGTAATCGCATTCCGCTTAACCAAACGTTGGAACTCTTTTAACTTACGCTGTTCATCTTTTAGATACGCCTTTGCCTCAATCAAAGCGGCTTGAGCCTTATCGTCATCTAACTTAATTAATAACTGGTCTTGCTGAACATTTTGATTCGCTTTAACAGCGATTTGATTCACTTTGCCGGCGACTTCCGATGCGACAACCACAGACTCCGCTGCCTTTAATTTGCCGATAAGAGTTAAGGATTGATTGATCTCGTGCGTTTCTACTTGTTCAGTCACAACGGTAACCGCTGAGCCTCCTCGCATCGCAGCGCAAACCGATGGAGAACTCAGTAATATAGAAAGCGTTAAAACAGATAACGATAACGTGGCTTTCATGCTCATGATATTGACTTCTAAACGAATAAACTTATGTCATTAAACTGCTTACAGTTTATCAGTAGATACGGTGTTTAACGTCAAGTAGTGTAAATTCAAGTAAAAAGCGCGCTTCTCTTCTGTTCAAAGGACAAACAAAACGCTGACTTTCTACCATCTTTGCCCAAAAAGACAGCATTCAACGTAAAAACGTAAGAAAAACGCTTTACAGCCTGAGCGAGTTTGCTATGATTCGCTCCGCACTTGGGAGATGAGTTGGGAAAACATCTTACTAAGTATAAAAATCCTCTGGAGGGGTTCCCGAGTGGCCAAAGGGAGCAGACTGTAAATCTGCCGGCACTGCCTTCGATGGTTCGAATCCGTCC